>JAEWHT010000425.1 GCA_023387695.1 Pseudomonadota bacterium
TCGACGGTGGCAGGCGCACCGGCTGGACCTGCGATAACGCGGCCCTGGATACCGATCCGCGCGACGATCTCGCCGCCGTTGCGGGCACATTCACGCGCCATCTTGGTGATCGAGGCCTGGAAGCGCACATCGTTGCCGACAGCGGGTTTGCCTGTCACGCCGACGCCATAGGTGGAGGCTCCGGCGCGCACCGTGACCTGCGGGCAATCGAGATCTTCATCGGCCGGCTGGCCCGGCGCAGGCGCCGGCTTCGGCTGAGCAGGCTCGTCGGATTTACCGCCGAACATACTCTTGAAGCGGTCCGTGAACGATTGCGCCGCGGCCGGCGAGACGGCCGCAAATGACACCGACAGCGCCAGCGCGATCACCGGGCCCCGCCGCAGCGCATTCCGCAATGATCGAAGCTTCTTCATGAACGGCAATACTCCGTGACAACAAGCCGGCCGATGGCCGGCCGGCCAGCGGGTTATATCGCCAAAATCGGCGATCCCAAGGCAGGAAAACAAGAGAGGAAAAGGGCTGAGTTCGCGTGCGGGGAGGCTCGGCTCAGCCGCGGAAATCCTCGTGCAGCAGGCCGAACAAAAGATGATCCTGCCAGACCCCGTTGATGCAGAGATAGCGGCGCGCCAGCCCCTCGCGGGAGAAGCCGCACTTCTCCAGCACCCGGATCGACGGCGCATTGGTGGGGATGCAGGCGGCTTCCACGCGGTGCAGATTGAGCTCGCCGAACAGCGTCGGCAGCAGCACCCGCAGTGCCGCGGTCATGTAGCCGCGATGCGCATGCGGCTGGCCCACCCAATAGCCGATGGTGCCGGCCTGGACGATACCGCGCCGGACGTTGGCCAGCGTGATGCCGCCGACCATGGCGCCGTCGAGCTCACGGAAGATCAGAAAGGGATAGGACCGGTCCGCGGCGATATCCTCGGAATAGCGACGCAGGCGACGACGGAAGCCGGACCGGGTCAGGTCGTCCGACGGCCAGATCGGCTCCCACGGCGTCAGGTAATCGCGGCTGGACTCGCGCAGATGCGCCCATTGCAGGAAATCCGACATCTGCGGCGGCCGCAGCAACAACCCGTTGCCGCGAGGGGCGAGAGCAGCAGGTCCACTGGATGGCAGGCGAAAGAGGGCCATGGTGATGCTTCCCGGGACGATCGTGCGCGGATCTTAGCGTAACCGAGCCTTTAGTGCAGCCGAGCCATTAATGTAGCCGAGCTTTGGCACGCGCCCGGGTCAATCCTTCCGCAAAAGACACCGCCGTGTCCAGACCCCTGCCGCTGCCCAATGCGACCACCGCAGGACGGCTGCGCGAAAGCAGCGCACGCGCCGCATCGCGGGTCGATTCGACGCTGACGGCATCGATCCGGGCGACCAGTTCCTGAACGGTCTGCGGCCGTCCATAGGCCAGCACGTGCCGGGCCAGTTGCTCGGCGCGCGATGAACAGCTCTCCAGCGCCATCAGCAGGCCTGCCTTCATCTGCGCCTTGGCGCGGGCGATCTCGGCCTCGGTCAGGGTCTCGACCGAATCATTCATGATGTCGACCACGACCTCCATCATCTCCGGCGCGTCGGCGGGATCTGTGCCGGTATAGAGGCCGAAGAAGCCGGTGTCGGTATAAGGCGCGTGGAAGGAATAGATCGAGTAGCAGAGGCCGCGCTTCTCACGCACCTCCTGGAACAGCCGCGACGACATTCCGCCGCCGAGGATGTTGGTGAAGACCTGCAGCGAGAACAGCGACAGATCGGTCTGCGGCACGCCTTCCAGCGCCAGCGTCAGATGCGCCTGCTCGAGCTCGCGATGCACGACCTTGGCACCGCCCTTGCCGAACATGGCAGCCTGCGGCTTCGGTCCGGGCGTGGCGTCGAAGCTGGCAAAGCGCTTCTCGACCTCGGCGACCACCTGCTTGTGATCGACGGCGCCGGCCGCCGCCACAACCATGTCGGGCCCGCGATAATGGGTCGAAAGATAATCGCGAAGCGAATCGCGGCTGAAGCTTTTCAGCGTCTTGGCGGTGCCAAGCAGCGAACGGCCCATCGGCTGGTCGGGATAGCAGAGCTCGTTGAGATGCTCGAACACGACGTCGTCGGGCGTGTCCTGGGCCGCGCCGATCTCCTGCACGATGACGTTCTTCTCGCGCTCGAGCTCTTCGGGCTCGAAGGCGGGATTGGCAAGAATGTCGGCGAGCACGTCGAGTGCCAGCGGCACGTCGGCCTTCATGACCCGCGCATAGTAGGACGTCGTCTCGGTGGAGGTGCCGGCATTGAGATCGCCGCCGACAGCCTCGATCTCTTCCACGATCTCGCGCGAGGAGCGGCCCGTCGTGCCCTTGAACGCCATGTGCTCGAGAAGATGCGAGATGCCATGCTCGTTCGGCTTCTCATCGCGGCCGCCGACACCGGCCCAGACGCCGAGTGCGGCAGTCTCGAGGTGAGGCATCTTGTCGGTGACGACGGTCAGGCCGGAGGCAAGCTTGGAGATCTCGACGCTCATCCGGCAACTCCCTGTTTTGCGGCGCGGCTGACCGACAGCACGAACCGCTCCACCTCGGCCTGATCGTTCTTCACCACCTTCATGTGTTCGGATTTGGTCATGAGACCGTCGAGCCATGCCGGCAAGTGCGGCCGCTGACCGCAAGCCGCCTCCACGGCATCGGGGAATTTGGCGGGATGTGCGGTCGAGAGGACGATGTTGGGGACGGTCGTGTCGGTGGTGTCGCGGTCGGCGACCGCGAGCGCCACGGCCGTGTGCGGATCGACGAGCTCGCCGGCCTCGCGCCAGGCAGCACGGATCGCTGCCGCCGTTTCGGTCTCGTCGGCGCGGCCGGCGTCGAACTCCTCGCGGATCGCGGCGAGCGTTGCGTCGGGCAACACGAAACGACCGGACTGCTTCAGCGAGTCCATCAAGCGGCGCACGCCGGCCGCATCGCGCTTGCCCGCTTCGAACAACAGCCGCTCGAAATTCGAGGAGATCTGGATGTCCATCGACGGAGACGCGGTGGCATGCACCTCGCGCACCTCGTAGATGCCGGTCTTGAGCGTACGGGCAAGGATGTCATTGACGTTGGCGGCAATGCGTAGCGTCCGCACCGGAAGACCCATGCGCTTGGCGACGTAGCCCGCAAAGATGTCGCCAAAATTTCCGGTCGGCACGATGAAATCCACCGCGCGCGCCGGCGCGCCGGCGGCAACCGCAGAGGTGAAATAATAGACCACCTGGGCAACGATGCGCGCCCAGTTGATGGAATTGACGCCGGACAGCGACGTCGCATCGCGGAAGCGATGGTTGTTGAACATCCCCTTCACGAGCGCCTGGCAATCGTCGAAATTGCCTTCGACGGCGAGCGCGTGGACATTGGACGCTCCCGTCGTCGTCATCATCCGCTGCTGCACCTCGGAGATGCGGCCATGCGGAAACAGCACGATGAGGTCAACATTCTCCAAACCGGCAAACGCATCGACGGCAGCGCCGCCGGTGTCGCCGGAGGTCGCGACCACAATGGTGGTGCGCTGGCCGCGCTTGGCCAGCACATGATCCATCAGCCGCGAGATCAGCTGCATGGCCACGTCCTTGAAGGCGAGCGTCGGACCGTGAAACAGCTCCAGCACGAATTGATGCGGCGACATCTGGCGCAGCGGCACCACGGCCGGATGACGGAAGGTGGCATAGGCCTCGTTCGCCATGCGGCCGAGATCGGCGTCCGAAATCTCGCCGCCGACGAAGGGACGGATCACGTCGACCGCGACTTCCCAATAGGGGCGCCCGAAGAAGCCGGAGATGGTCTCGGCCGAAAGCTGCGGCCAGGTCACCGGCACATACAGGCCGCCGTCGCGGGCAAGCCCGGTCAGCATCACGTCGCAGAAGCCAAGCTCAGGGGCCTCGCCCCGGGTCGAAATATAACGAGTCAAACTGCCCTCCAAAGGCCGACCCGGCCTGAAGGCGGGCCTTAAGCCTTTGATTTCATGATATTCCTAGAACACAGCCAGAAGCTTCCGGCACCATAGAGTGTTTTGCGGGGCCACACCATGCCCAACGAAAAAGGGCTGCGGCGATGCCGCAGCCCCCTCTTGGAAGGTCTGTCGTTGAGTTGTGCAGACCCGGTTTCCATGTCGGGGCGCCTGCCCCTGAAATCGTTGGTTCGAGCTATCGTCACCTGTCACGGAATCGTCAAGGAGAAAAACGGCGCGCAGCAGCAAATGTTCCTATTTTTCCCGGTTCGACCTGTTTGCCCCGGCAACCAAGCTTCGAAGCGCGCATCGCCTCATTGCCTCTTTTTCCCGAATTATGTGTGGCCCACAGGAACGAACGCCGCGCCGGCTGATTGTGTCGGCGGAGGGGCCCAGCCGTCGTCCACACATTGCCCGGACGCGGCAGGCTGATCCGTCGGCCGAACCGGCTGCATCCTGGAGCAGCCGGTTCGGCCCCTGACGGTGTCAGCTCATCCCGATTTCCACCGCGATCCGGATCAGGTCGGAATGGTTCTTGGCGCCCAACTTCTGCTTGAGCAGGGACGTGGTGTTGGCGACGGTCTTGTAGGAAATCCCGAGCGCCTCGGCGACCTCGACGATCTTGTTGCCACGCCCGAGCAGGCGGAGAATCTCGAGCTCCCGCGGCGTCATCTGCGAGGCCGGATTGGCCTTGATCGCAGCGCCGGAGAACGTGACCGCTTCGGCAAGCTGCGGCGAGATGAAATTGTCCCCCGCGACCACCTTGCGCACGGCCTTGAGCAGGATCCGGGGATCGTCACCTTTGGAAACATAGCCCTGCGCTCCGAGCTCGACGGCGCGCACCACGAAGGCGGGATCTTCGTTCATGCTGAACATGATGATTTTGGCGTCCGGGTCGTCCTTGCGAATCCGGCGCATCAGCTCGAAGCCGGAGACGTCAGGCAGGCTGATATCGATGACGGTGACGTCCGGCCGCTTGCTGATATAGGCCTTGTGCCCGGATTTCGCGTCACTCGCCTCTTCGATGCGGATCGAATGGTCGGAGGCAAACAGGGTGCGGCAACCTGACAGCACAACGGGGTGGTCGTCGACGATAAGGACCCTGGTCGCCAGTTTGGCAGTATCTTGCATCGCGCACTCTCTTGTTTTGGGGACTCATAGACTGGCGGGAACAAATGGAAAGAGAGAATCCCGCAAAGGCGCGTTAGAATTGACCTAATGTGGGAACGACTGTCTTTCAGAAACCAACTGTTTCTTCCGCTTGGCGTGATGTTCATCACCGCTCTGCTCATGGGTGGTGTGCTCCTGCACGTCTTCACGACCGGCCAGCTCGCCGAAGAAAACGAGCCGGCGCAGCGCTCGACCCGCGCGGTCGCCGAAGCCCTGAACAGCGTGCTGCGATCATCCGACGACCCGCGCAGGACGCTTGACGATTTCGTCCGGAAACTGGACCCATCGTCGGATATTCAATTCCATCGAGCGGAAGCTGGTTCTCTTCCATTCACGCCGAGGCCTCTGCAAGGCCCGCATGGCCCGCCAGGATGGTTCGTCAATCTCCTCACCATCCCTGACCTCCACATCGCGTTTCCCGTTACCGTCGACGGCCAGCGCGTCGGCGACATCGTGTTCTCGCCAGACCTGTCTGCTGCGCTGTTTGAGACATGGGCCGGCTTTCTCGCGCTGGCGGGTTTCGTCGTCGCCCTGACCGCACTGACTGCGGTCATTGCCTATGTCCTTGCGGGGTCGGCCCTGCGTCCGCTGCAAGATCTCGGCGCCGGTCTCACCCGCATCCGGCGCGGCGATTATGCGACCCCGATCCCGGTGGCCGGGCCGCCGGAGCTTCGCCAGAGTTGCGACGAGGCCAATGAGCTGGCGGCGACCCTCTCCCATTTGAGCCAGGACAATCGCGATCTCTTGCATCGGCTGGTGTCGCTCCAGGACAGTGAGCGGCGTGATCTCGCTCGCGATTTGCACGACGAGCTCGGGCCGCTGCTGTTCAGCATCCGCGCCGGCACGATCGCGTTGAGCGAAGCTGCGTCACAGACGGGACATCTCGGCAACTCCGTGCAGGAGGTGATGCGATCGGTCGAGGCACTGCAGCAGACCAACCGCCGCATCCTCGACCGGCTGAGGCCGCTCTACATCGAGGAGCTGGGGCTCGAAACCAGTGTGCAGACACTGCTGCGGAATTTTCGCAGGCAAGCGCCGCATATCAGCCTCACCGCGACGATCGATCCGGCTCTCGATGGGATCGACGGGCCGCTGGCCCAGACCGTTTACCGCGTGATCCAGGAGGCGTTGACCAACGTACTGCGTCACGCCGGCGCGCAAGAGGCCCATGTGGAGACGACGATATCGGGCGATGCGCTGACGATCGAAGTCTCCGACGACGGCGGCGGCTTTCCCGCCGAAAATGTGTTTGGCCGCGGCCTGACCGGCATGCATGAACGCGTGCGCGCGCTCAGCGGATCGCTGTCACTGCTGCGCGCGGATGAACGCACCCATGTGCGTTGCCGCCTTCCACTCGGGGAGCTCAGGGACGAACCGATCTCCGGCTAGCAGGCACAACAATCCTGCGAGCCCTGCGGCGCCGGCTCGCAGAGTGTGCTGTAGATCTTGCCCTCCGCACTGAAACGGAACGTGGCGCGGACACGCAGTGCGCCCGCGACGGAATATTCGAGATCGACGCCGTCCTGCGCGGGATGAAGCTCCTCCAAGCCGAAGCCCGCCGAGGAAAAAGCGTTGAGCTTCGGCCCCCAATAGGTCTCAAGCTCGTGCCGGCCGCGATACAGACGCGTGCCGTTGCAGGTGCATTCCACCTTGCCATCGTCGGTATAGAGGTCGAGCAGTGTCGCAAGGTCGCCCTTGCGGCAGGCATCAACCCAATCGACAATGAGTCCCATCTGATCGAAATCGAGCACGCCAGCAATCCTGTTTGCCGCGAAAGAATTTGAGAGGCGGCTTAAGATCACCCTCGTGAATATGCGCTGAATAAGAAAGCCCGGACAATACCGGGTTCCCACCGGGAACCTACGGGCTCGCGCTCTGGCGTCTTCCCTTCAGCCAGACGGCAAAGGCGATGAGCACAGCGCCGGCAAGCGTGAACCAGGTGATGGCGTATTGCAGATGATCGTCCTTCAAATGCACGTCGAGCGGCCCGGGACGCGGAATGCCGTTCTCGGGCGCGGGCTGTTCGAGATCGATGTAGAACGGCGCGGGCGTGCCCCATCCCAGCGCGGTTGCAATTTCCAGATGATCGCGCAAGAACCACAGCCGCTTGTCGCGGTTCGCCGCCGGCGTGAGCCATCCCGGTTCTTCCGGAAAGCGCAGATAGCCGGTGAGCATGACGGGCGCGCCAGTGACGAGCTTCTTCACCGCGCGATCCTCGACGCTGCGCTCCTGCATCGTGTTCTCGACGAAGCCCGCATCGATCACGACGATCTCGCCTGTGGGCAGTCGCGCCGGCAGGAACGCCCAGGTGCCGGGGCCGGAGGCATCCTTGCGCACGCCGGAGCCGGACGAATAGACCATGGCATCCGGTGAAGCCGCGTAGGTCGCGGTGAAGGTGACGCGTCGAAATTCGTCACGCGCGGGCGTCAGCGCTGCCCATTGCACCGACGGCGGCAGCGCGATGGGCGCGGCGGCCAGACGTTCCGTGAGTGCAGCAACCAGTTCGTGCTTGGCGGTGCGACGCTGCAATTGCCAGACGCCGAGCGCGACGAAAGCCGCGGTCAGCAGAAGCGTGAACAGCATGAAGCCGGCCACGGGTGGCTTGCGGGCAGTCTCGTTCATTTCGCGCGGTCGACCAGCCGGCCCGGCGCCGCCTTGTGGTGGAATTGCAGCGCGATCAGCAGCGACTTCATCGCGCGTAGCGGCAGCAACGTCGTGGCGAGGATCAAAGGCAGCCACAGCACCGCATGCAGCCAGAACGGCGGCTGGTATTTCACTTCGACGACAAGCGCGCAGCCGACCACGATCGCACCGGCCAGCATGATGATGAAGATCGCCGGGCCGTCGCCGGCATCGATGAAGGCATAGTCGAGGCCGCAGCGGTTGCAGGATGGTGCCAGCGTCAGGAAGCCCGCATAGAGCTTGCCCTCACCGCAGCGCGGACATTTGCAGGCGAGCCCGCGCAACGCGCTTTGCGTGACGGTGGGCTGGGATTGAGATGTATCGGTCGTTTCGTTCATGACACGCAAGTCTATCACAGTTTGAGCCGCGGCCCTTGCCGCAGGAAAGCAAAAGGGCGGCCCTGCGGCCGCCCTTTCCAGATCGATCTGTCGCGGCTCAGTGCGCGCCGTGGGCCATGGTCTCGGCGCCGTGTCCCCAAACATAGATGCACAGGAACAGGAACAGCCACACCACGTCGACGAAGTGCCAGTACCAGGCAGCGAACTCGAAGCCGAGATGCTGCGTCGGCGTGAAGTGACCGGCATAGGCACGGAACAGGCAGACCAGCAGGAAGATGGTACCAACCAGCACGTGGAAGCCGTGGAAGCCAGTCGCCATGAAGAAGGTCGCGCCGTAGACGTTGCCGCCGAACGAGAACGCCGCGTGGCTGTACTCATAGGCCTGCACGCAGGTGAAGGTGGCGCCCAGGATGACGGTGAGGATCAGGCCGTACTTCAGGCCCTGCCGATCGCCCTCGAGCAGCGCATGATGCGCCCAGGTGACCGTGGTGCCGGAGGTGAGCAGGATCAGCGTGTTGAGCAGCGGCAGATGCCAGGGATCGAAGGTCTCGATGCCATGGGGCGGCCAGGTGCCCGGCACCGAGCAGGCGCCGGCCGCGGTGCCGAGGCCGCAACCGAACACGGCGTCACGGGTGGCGTGGACGGCATCGGCCGGGAACAGCGCGGCGTTGAAATAGGCCCAGAACCAGGCAACGAAGAACATCACCTCGGAGGCGATGAACAGGATCATGCCGTAGCGGTGATGCAGCTGCACGACGCGGGTGTGGTCGCCTTTGTACTGGGCTTCCTTGATCACGTCGCCCCACCAGCTCGCCATGGTGTAGAGCACGCCGACGGTGCCGACACCGAACACGATCGGCGCAGCGGCGTACATGTGGTGCATCCAGGAGATCGCGCCGACCGCCATGATGAAGGCCGAGACGGAGCCGACCGCCGGCCACGGAGAGGGATCGACCAGATGGTAGTCGTGATGCTTGCCTTGCGCGGTAGCCATTGCGGTCTGTCTCCTCAATCCCGTGCCTATTCGGCACTTATCCCCTTATTCCAACCCTGAGCGTCAACCCGGCGGTTGGAGATTTCCCTTGCGTTTGTCGTCATCACCGGATGCGAGCGGCTTCACCACCGGATCCTTCACCGGATAGAACGTGTAGGACAGCGTGATGGTGCCGAGCCCGTCATTCTCGTGATCGTTCGCAATCGACGGATCGACGTAGAACACCACGGGCATCTCGCGCTTCTCGCCGGGCGCCATGGTCTGCTCGGTGAAGCAGAAGCAGTTGATCTTCTGGAAGTACGATCCGACCGTCAGCGGCGCGACATTGTAGGCGGCCTGGCCTGAGGTGGTGCGCGCGGCCTGATTGGTCACGGTGTAAAAGATCGTCGTGACCTGGCCGATATTGACCTCGATCTCGGTCTGCTCCGGCTCGAACTTCCAGGGCAGGCCGGGCGCGACGTTCGAATCAAACCGCACCGCGATCTTCCGCGCGATCGGACCGGTGGTGGGCGCTGACGTGGCGACCTGGGTCGTGCCGTTGAAGCCGGTGGCGCGACAGAACCAGTTGTAGAACGGCACCGCTGCGTAGGATGCGCCGACCATCAGCGCGACCACGCCGCCGCAGATCGAAGCGACCAGCACATCGCGACTCAAGCCCCCTGAACGGCCCTTCTTGGCCGTTCGGCTCTGATCCTGCGATATGGTCGACTTCTGATCCATCTCTGTCACATCGGGCGAACTAGAACCGCCGGCCCCTTGACCATGGTGACGGCGAAGAAAAGGATGACGAGCACGCCGAGCGCGAGCGCGATTGCGATCGAACGCTGACGACGGCTCTTCTTTTGCGCCTCGGTGAGGACGATTCCATCTGGCTCGGGTTTGTCAGCCATTCCTGCCTCATGCGCCCCAGACCATCGGAGCAAGCGCCCGGTACACGACCTCGGCCAGCAAGGTCGCGAACAGCGCGAACAGATACAGGATCGAGAAGGCAAACAGTTTTCGCGTCGCGCGCAACGACTGGCTGCGCTCGCGACGGATGTAGACGTTGATGGCGAGCACCATCATGCCGGCGCCAAGCACCAGCGAAGTAACGCCGTAGATCGCGTCGAAATAGCCGAGCGCCCAGGGCGCTGCAGCCACCGCGATCAACACGATGGTGTAGAGCAGGATCTGCAGACGCGTCGCGTCGGGGCCGGCGACGTTGGGCAGCATCGGAATGCCGGCACGCGCATAGTCGTCGGACCGGAACAGCGCCAGCGCCCAGAAGTGCGGCGGGGTCCAGAAGAAGATGATGGCGAACAGCAGCAGCGGCTCGACGTCGACCCTGCCGGTCACGGCGGCCCAGGCCACCACCGGCGGCAGCGCACCGGCGGCACCGCCGATCACGATGTTCTGCGCGGTCCAGCGCTTCAGGCCCATCGTGTAGATCACGACGTAGAAGAAGATGGTGAAGGCGAGCAGCGCGCCGGCGATCCAGTTGACGAGAATGCCGAGCGTCATCACCGAGAAGAAGGAGAGCGTCATGCCGAACGCCATCGCCTCGGGCCGGGTGATGCGGCCACGCGGGATCGGCCGGTTCGCGGTGCGCGACATCTTGGAGTCGATGTCGCCTTCGAGCGCCATGTTGAGCGCACCGGAGGCGCCGGCGCCGACGGCGATGCAGAGCAGCGAGGTGATCGCGAGCACCCAGTGGAAGTGCCCCGGCGCCATCGCCATTCCGACCAGTGCAGTGAAGATCACGAGCGACATGACCCGCGGCTTGAGCAGCGCGAGATAGTCGCCGACCTCCGCCTCGGAGATGCGGGGATTGATGTCGATGGCGTTCTGGTCGAGGACGGACACGAGTTCAACTCACTTCGTTATAGAGCCGCGGCGCCCGTCTCGGGCGCCGCGGAGATTGGCTTACTGCACGCGGGGCAGCACTTCGAACTGGTGGAAGGGCGGCGGCGAGGACAGCGTCCACTCCAGCGTGGTGGCACCTGCACCCCACGGATTGTCGCCAGCCGGGACCTTCTTCATGAAGGCATCAAGCACGCAGTAGAGGAAGATCAGCACGCCGAAGCCGGAGATGTAGGAGCCGATCGACGAGATCAGGTTCCAGCCGGCGAAGGCATCCGGATAGTCGACATAGCGACGCGGCATGCCCGACAGGCCGAGGAAGTGCTGCGGGAAGAACACCAGGTTGACGCCAACGAAGGTGAACCAGAAGTGCGCCTTCGCGATCGACTCGTTGTACATGTAACCCGTCATCTTCGGGAACCAGTAGTACCAGCCGGCGAAGATGCCGAACACCGCACCGAGCGACAGCACGTAGTGGAAGTGCGCGACGACGTAGTAGGTCTCCTGCAGCACGCGATCGACGCCGGCATTCGCCAGCACAACGCCGGTGACGCCACCGACCGTGAACAGGAAGATGAAGCCCACCGCCCAGATCATAGGGGCGCGGAATTCAATCGAGCCGCCCCACATCGTGGCGATCCAGGAGAAGATCTTCACGCCGGTCGGAACCGCGATGACCATCGTCGCAGCCACGAAGTAGGCCTGCGTCGCCGAGGACATGCCGACCGTGTACATGTGGTGCGCCCACACCACGAAGCCGATGCCGCCGATCGCGACCATGGCGTAGGCCATGCCGAGATAGCCGAACACGGGCTTGCGCGAGAAGGTCGAGACGATCTGGCTGATCATGCCGAAGGCCGGCAGAATCAGGATGTACACCTCGGGGTGACCGAAGAACCAGAACAGATGCTGGAACAGCACGGGGTCGCCGCCGCCTTCGGGGTTGAAGAAGGTGGTGCCGAAATTGCGGTCGGTGAGCAGCATGGTGATCGCACCGGCGAGCACCGGCAGCGACAACAGCAGCAGGAACACCGTCACCAGGATCGACCACACGAACAGCGGCATCTTGTGCAGGGTCATGCCCGGCGCGCGCATGTTGAAGATCGTGGTGATGAAGTTGATCGCGCCGAGGATCGACGAGGCGCCCGCCAGATGGAGCGACAGAATCGCGAAGTCGACGGCCGGGCCGGGATGGCCTGAGGCCGACAGCGGCACATACATGGTCCAGCCGGCGCCGACGCCGTTGGCACCGGGCTCGCCCTCGACGAAGGTCGACATCAGCAGCAGGGCGAAAGAGGCCGGCAGCAGCCAGAACGAGATGTTGTTCATGCGCGGGAACGCCATGTCCGGCGCACCGATCATCAGCGGCACGAACCAGTTGCCGAAGCCGCCGATCATCGCGGGCATGACCATGAAGAAGATCATGATCAGACCGTGCGAGGTCACGAACACGTTATAGGTGTGCGTTTCGTGGAATATCTGTACGCCCGGATACATCAACTCGGCACGGATCGCGATCGACATCGCGGCACCGATGATGCCCGCGATGACCGCGAAGACCAGGTACATCGTGCCGATGTCCTTGTGGTTGGTCGAGTAGACGTAGCGACGCCATCCGGTCGGATGAGCGTGCTCGTGGTCGTGGTCGTGGTCTTGCGCGTGATCGCCGTGTGCCGCTGCGCTGGTTGCCATTTTCAAATCCTGCCTTGCGTCCCGTTCGGACCTTTGGAAGGTCCCGCCCTTTATGTCGCTTTCAGTCCCTCAAGCCGTCGCCCGGCGCTTACTGCGTCGGGCCGGCTGCGGAGGCGAAAGTGCTGGTGCCGCCGCTCGCATATTTCTTCTTCGCCGATTCAACCCAGGAGGCGAACTCCTGATCGTTCACGACGCGAATCGCGATCGGCATGAAGGCGTGGTCCTTGCCACAGAGCTCCGAGCACTGGCCGTAGAACATGCCGGTCTTGGTGGCCTTGAACCAGGTCTCGTTCAGCCGCCCCGGAATGGCGTCGATCTTGACGCCGAAGGCCGGCAGCGCGAACGCGTGGATGACGTCGGCGCCGGTGACCTGAACGCGAATCACCTTGTTGACCGGCACCACCATCTCGTTGTCGACGCCGAGCAGGCGGGGCTGCTTGTCCTGGGCCATCAGCGAGTCGAACTCGAACTTGCCGTTATCAGGATAGGCATACGACCAATACCACTGCTTGCCGGTCGCCTTGATCGTCAGATCCGCCTTCGGCACGTCGAGCTCGAGGAACAGCAGGCGGAACGACGGCACCGCGATGCCGACCAGGATCAGCACCGGAACGAGCGTCCACACCACTTCGATCAGCGTGTTGTGGGTGGTCCGCGACGGCACCGGATTGGCCTTCGCGTTGAACTTCATCACCACGATCACCAGCAGCGCCAGCACGAACAGCGTGATGACGATGATCAGCACGGACAAGAAGTTGTGAAACCAGACGATATTGTCCATCACCGGGGAACCCGAGGGCTGCAGGTGCCATTCCCACGGCTCCGGCTGCCCGAGCTCGGCGAATGCCACGCCGCCCGTCGCCAACATGATGCCAGTCGCCACCAAGGCGATGGTGGCCAATCCCAGCAAATGCCGGCCCACCTGACCCTTCGACATCTTCATGCCGTTCGCGCTCCCCTTACGAAATCACCCCAAGTGCGCCCCCGTGATTCCGGGAAACGCTTATTCGATCCGCCCGCCTGACAAACCGCCGCGCAAGAATACCTCTAAGAGGAATTGGGGCCAGATCGCTAGAACGCCGAAATCAAGCCTCTCAAACCATAATTCTTGATCTATCGCAATGCAGTCTTGAGCCCTCTCTGTCACCCGTCACCCGCAAGATATTTCCTAGCAACATCAGACAAAAATACCGCTTCCCGGGATGCCGCGGCTTGACAGCCGGGTTGCCCGCTGTAGGCACTGGCGCGAGCCCGCGCAGGAACCTGATTCGTGGCGACAATTGCGGCCAGGGCGGCGTGGAATTTGCTTGTGAATTGCCTTCAAGACGCCGTCATTCCCGTATCAGTCCACCAGCGCGAGCGATCTGAGCGAGCAGAGGGACCGACCCCGATGGGGCTTTCGAGATGCATGGCAAGATCGGCTCCAGGATCGGCTCTTTGGCCGGCTAACAGCCTCAGGACGCTGATTGGCCTTCTGGCCGGTGTGCTTCTCCTCGCCCTGCCCGGTTTGGCCCATGCGCAGGGCGCGGTGCGCTCCGTCCATGGCGACTGGCAGATCCGCTGCGATACCCCGCCGGGCGCCCAGGCCGAGCAATGCGCCTTGATCCAGAGCGTGGTGGCGGAAGACCGTTCCAACGCCGGCCTCACCGTGATCGTGCTCAAGACCGCCGACCAGAAGAGCCGCCTGATGCGCGTGGTCGCCCCTCTGGGCGTCCTGCTGCCCTCCGGCCTCGGGCTGAAGCTCGACAACCAGGACGTCGGCCGCGCCGGCTTCGTCCGCTGCCTGCCCAATGGCTGCGTCGCCGAGGTCGTCATGGACGACAAGCTGCTCGGCCAGCTCCGCAGCGCCAAGACCGCGACCTTCATCATCTTCGAGACCCCCGAAGAGGGCATCGGTTTCCCGCTCAGCCTGAACGGGCTCGGCGAGGGCTACGACAAGCTGCCGTAGGGGCCGGAACCCAATCTATTGTTTCCGTAATGTGAGGCTTCGCGCCCTCGCGGAACTGGTCCGAAACCATTATCTTGCCGCACATCCCCCGATAATGGACGGACGCATGACAAATCCTGCCACAACCTCCCTGCTCGACCGCGCCAATCTCGATCGCGACCAGGTTCGCCACGAGGTCGCACGCGGCCTTGCCGGTGCCGACGACGGCGAATTGTTCCTGGAATACAGCCAGACCGAAGCGCTGATGTTCGACAATGGGCGGTTGAAGCAGGCGACCTACGACACTTCGCAGGGTTTTGGCTTACGCGCGGTCAAGGATGATGCCGTGGGCTACGCCCACTCCTCCGACGTGTCGCTGCCGGCACTGATTCGCGCGGCCGACGCGGTCGCAGCCGTCCGCGGTGGTTACTCCGGCAGCTTCGCTGCCCCGCCGCCGCATACCAACGTGCGGCTTTATAGTGACGAGAATCCGCTGGATGCGCCGGGCTTCGAGATCAAGGTCAAGCTGCTGGCCGAGATCGACGCTTATTTGCGCGACAAGGATCCGCGGGTGCGGCAGGTCAGCGTCAGCCTGGGCGCCACCTGGCAGGTGGTCGAGATCCTGCGGCCCGACGGCGAGAGCTATCGTGACATCCGTCCGCTGGTCCGCGTCAATGTCTCCGTCGTCGCCGGCCAGGGCGACCGCCAGGAGAGCGGCAGCAAGGGCTATGGCGGCCGCGCTGGCTATGCCGAGTTCATCGAGAGCAAGAGCTGGCGCGATGCCGCCGACGGCGCGCTGCGCGAGGCGCTGGTCAATCTGGAATCGATTCCCGCTCCCGCAGGCGAGATGGACGTCGTGCTCGGCGCGGGTTGGCCGGGCGTGATGCTGCATGAAGCCGTCGGTCACGGCCTCGAGGGCGATTTCAATCGCAAGAAGACTTCGGCGTTTGCCGGCCTGATGGGCCAGCAGGTTGCCGCCAAGGGCGTCACTGTCGTTGACGACGGCACCATTGCCTCGCGCCGCGGTTCGCTCTCGATCGATGACGAAGGCACGCCGACCAATCGGACCGTGCTGATCGAGGACGGCATTCTCGTCGGCTACATGCAGGACCGCCAGAACGCGCGCCTGATGAACATGAAGCCGACCGGCAACGGCCGCCGCCAGGGCTATGCGCATGTGCCGATGCCGCGCATGACCAACACCTACATGCTCGCGGGCGACCGCGACCCGGCCGAGATTCTCGCGTCGGTGAAGAACGGCGTGTTTGCCGCGAATTTCGGTGGCGGTCAGGTCGACATCACCTCAGGCAAATACGTGTTCCAGTGCACCGAGGCTTACAAGATCGAAAACGGCAAGATCGGCCCGCCGCTGAAGGGCGCCATGCTGATCGGCAACGGGCCGACCGACCTGCATCGCATCCGCATGATCGGCAACGATCTCGCGCTCGATACCGGCATCGGCACCTGCGGCAAGAACGGCCAGGG
>JAEWHT010000106.1 GCA_023387695.1 Pseudomonadota bacterium
CGCAACGTCCAGCAGGCCGCACACGGCACCCAGCAGGTATCGAGCAACATCACCGACGTGCAGCGTGGCGCAGCCGAGACGGGATCGGCGTCCACGCAGGTGCTCTCGACTGCAAAGATGCTGGCGACCGACAGCACCCGGCTGAAGGACGAAGTCGGCAAATTCCTGCGGACGGTGCGCGCGGCCTGAACTCGGGCGACGGACGAGTCCGGCGGGCACTCCAAGCCGCCGGCGCGTCACGGATCTTATAGTAGCAAGAACGCCATCGCGACCGCGAAAAGAAACAGCGTCGCGACCACGGCCGCGACGGCTCCGGCGATGATCTTGGTGTTTTCCCGGCTGGTGGAGGTCTGCATTCGAGGCGCATGCTACCTCATGTTGAACTCTGATCCAACTTGAGACCGGTCCCCGTTCAGGCGACGAGTCTGGCCTGGAATCCTGTCGCGCGATCACGCGCATCCTCAGCCGACGCACTCGCGGGAGATTTGGATCCAATTTCCGCTTAGTATGCGGCGACGGAATCTTGACGCGAGCCCCATCCGATGATCCGCAATCGTCCCGCCGTGCTTGCCCATCAGCGGTTCGTTGCCGACCGCGAGAATTTTGCAGGCCTCGATCTTGCCGCGCGCTTCGAGCGGATCGAGCAGACCAACCTATGGGGCGCCGCGACCTCGGTCTCGGGCCTCGGCTCGGAAGATCGCGCCACTGCCGCAATCCGCGAGGCATTGCCCGGCTTGTTGCAGCGGCTTGGCGCGCGATCTCTGCTCGATGCGCCCTGCGGCGATGGCGGCTGGATCGGGAGCATGCAACTCGACGTCGACTACACTGGCATCGATATCGTGCCGTCGCTGATCGCGGCCAACAACGCGCGCGTGGCGCGGGGCGATCTGAGTGGTCGCTTTCTCGTTGCCGACATCACCCGCGATGCGCTGCCGGCCTGCGACTTGATCCTGTGCCGCGATTGCCTCGTGCATCTGAGCTTCCAGAACATCGCGCGCGCCATGTCCCGCTTTCGCGCCAGCGGGGCGCAATTCCTGTTGGTCACGACGTTTCCGGAGTGGGAGGACAATCGCGATTGCGAAGACGGCGACTGGCGCGCGCTCAACATGACGAAAGCGCCGTTCGGCTGGCCGCCCCCACGCGAGTTGATTAACGAGCGCTGCGAGGAGGGCGGAGGCGGCTGGCGCGACAAGAGCCTCGGATTGTGGAGGCTCGATGAGTTGCCCGACAGCGCCGCTTGACGGGCCGCTCGGCCATCACGGCGGCGACGTGGGTGCAGGGGGCGGCAGGACCAGCACGCCCATCACACTTTGCCCGACAATGCTCTCGACCGCTTCGGCAATATCGCCGCTGAATTCGGCGCTGATGATTCCGGCCATATATTCGCTCTGGGCGTAGGCGGTGGCGATCCCGTCGGACAGCTCCGCGCAGTGAAACCCCTGGAAGTATGTGTCGTATGTCTTTGCACCGAGGATGAAATTGAGTTTGGCCTGAACGGCCAAGTTTTCGTCGTTTGTCAAAATGGGCATGCAAGCTCCGAATCCGCCGGTTCGAGATACGGAGCGCGACGCAGATGGTTGCGCATGCGGCCATACAAAATTCCGCTGACCGGGACGCCCGGACATCAAAGCAATAGACGCAAGGAGGATGGTCGATGATCTCTGCCAGATGCAGTTGTGGCGCCATTGCGCTGTCGCTTCCGGGGCCGGCCAATCTGGTCGCGGCCTGTCACTGTCTCGAATGCCAGCGGCGGACCGGCGCGCCATTCGGCGTCGGGGCTTTCTATCCCCTCGGGGACGTCGAGATCGCCGGGACGCCGAAGGAATATGTTCGCACCGGCGAGAGCGGCGGCAAGGTCCTCTGCTATTTCTGTCCCGATTGCGGTTCGACGGTTTATTGGAAGCCCGAGAAATTCCCGTCGATGATCGGTGTTGCCGTCGGCACGATCGCGGATCCGAATTTTCCGGCGCCGATCAAATCGGTGTTCGAGCGCTCGAAACATGAGTGGGTCGAGATCAAAGGCGTCGGGGTCGAGCATCTGCAACAGGGCACCGTGCCGAAGATGTCGAGCTGAGCAATGCGCATCGAGCGCTGGTGCCGGCTGAGGGGATTGAACCCCCGACCTTCGGTTTACAAAACCGCTGCTCTACCGCTGAGCTAAGCCGGCGACGCCTCGATGAGGGGGCAGGGGCCGGCATGCGCCGGGCTGCCCGCCCGCGCGTCGCAATATCAGACTTGGTTGGAAAGTGCCAGAACCCGCGCGCCGGTTTGCGGCCATGAAACAGGCGGCCTCAAGGGCCGCCTGTTCCGGTTCGCTCGCGCTAGATTGGCTTACTGACAGATGTGCGGGCGGCCGTCTTCGCCCTTGAACCAGGTCCCGGGCGTGCAGACAAAGCCATTGCGCTGGGCGTAGCTGCGGGTGTCCCAACCGCGATTGTCCCAACCACGGTTGTCCCAAGAATTATACGGGCCGTTGTCGTAGGCGTAGCTGTCGTCCATGGCGCGGAACGGGGCGGTCGCGATCGCGCCGGCGGTGCCGATCGCGGCGCCGGCGACGTCAGCGGCAGCGTCCGCCGGCCAGAAGCCGGTACGGTCCCTGTTC
>JAEWHT010000430.1 GCA_023387695.1 Pseudomonadota bacterium
GGCCTGCCCGTCACGATCCGTCTGCTAGATCCGCCGCTGCACGAGTTCCTGCCGCACACCCACGCCGAGGTCGAGGAAGTGGCGCGCGCCATGAACACCGATCCGCGGCGGCTGGCTGATCGCGCGCGCGAACTGTCGGAGTTCAATCCGATGCTCGGCTTCCGCGGCTGCCGCATCGCGATCGCTTATCCCGAGATCGCCGAGATGCAGGCACGCGCGATCTTCGAAGCTGCGGTCGAAGCCGAGAAGCGAACCGGCAAGGCCGTCGGCCTCGAGGTGATGGTGCCGCTGATCGCGACCAAGGCCGAGCTCGACCTGGTCAAGGCGCGGATCGATTCGACCGCGAAGGCCGTGATGCGCGACACCAACACCAAGATCGCATACCAGGTCGGTACCATGATCGAGCTTCCGCGTGCCTGTCTGCTGGCGGAAGAAATCGCCGAGAGTGCTGAGTTCTTCTCGTTCGGCACCAACGACCTGACGCAGACGACCTACGGCATCAGCCGCGACGACGCGGCGAGCTTCCTCGATCCCTACGTGACGAAGGGTATCCTTTCGATCGATCCCTTCATCTCGCTCGACCAGGAAGGCGTCGGCGAGCTCGTCAAGATCGGCGTTGCGCGCGGCCGCAAGACGAAGGCAAAGCTCAAGATGGGCATCTGCGGCGAGCACGGCGGCGATCCCGCCTCCGTCGCCTTCTGCCACAATGTCGGCCTCGACTACGTCTCCTGCTCGCCGTATCGCGTCCCGATCGCGCGGCTCGCCGCGGCGCAGGCTGCACTGGGCAAGGCGGTTGCGAGCCAGGCTTAAGACAAAGTGTATGATTGAATTGAAAGAGGCGGGGTTCGGCCCCGCCTCTTTTGTTTTGCGCGAGACTTTCCCCACTCGTCATTGCGAGGAGCCCTTGCGACGAAGCAATCCAGACTGTCTCCGCCGAGAGACTCTGGATTGCTTCGCTGCGCTCGCAATGACGAGCTTGTGGAGGCGCAGCGCCCAACAAAGGAACTCGCCCCGTCCCGTAATGATACGCGCCAGCAAGAGTTCCTTCACCATTCGCGTTGACCAGTTGTTTACCGCTTCGAATGACGCGGCCTTTACCAATGCACAGCAACGTCCCGTGAAAACACCTGACATCGCTTGAGTGTGCTCTGCGTGCAACGCGGATTAACGCCCCGGCAACCTAAATTAGATACTCACGATAAAGATCGAATTGCACGGATGTACTGGGTTCGATCAAGACTGGCGTAAGCGTAGCGTGAGCGTATCAATGTTTGTGTTGCGTAACCATCCGAGGGGCGCGCGGTTCGCGTCCTTCGGATTCGGTCTCCTGGTCTTCGCGATGATGCCGAGAGAGATCGGATATCAGGACATAGGCTCGTTGCTGGCGCGTCAGCCCGGCGTTGCCGAGCGCTGGCAGAAGCAGGTGTTTTCTGCAGCCTCGTCCATTCAGCTCGCCACTTACAGTTTCTCGCGTCCGATCGGAACGTCGGTGCCGCAGAGTGCGATGGTTCGCCTCGCGAGCCTCGATGGTCGCGACGTCACCGGCACCATCTCCCGGGGCAATCCGGCGCTGCAGGCGCCGACGCGTTATCAGGCCTCCGATTTTCCCAAGGTCGAGCGCGCGCTTAAGGGCGATCGTCTTGCCACCGTGACGCCGGCGCCAGCGCCTGAGACGACTGCGCCGACCGCCACGCCCGCGCAGGAAGATCCTGCGACCTCCAACATGTCCGTGTTCGGCGCCAAAACAGTTCAGCTGCCCGTCGCGCAGCCACAAGCAATGTCGCCGGAATCCGCGGCCGCACTCGATCCCGAGTTGCAGGAGGCGATGCGCGCGCCGCCCTTGCAGCAATATGCCAACCCGAAGGCTGACGACAATGCGCTGTCCTTCGCGGCTCAGCCGCTCAACACGCTGAAGCAGGCGACGATCGTCGCCCCGCCGCGTGATCCCTTCAGTGTGAAGACTTCGAACCTATTCTTCGGCAGCTCCTCGATTGGCGGCAATGTCGAGAGCATCGAGAGCTGGCAGCCCGGCGCCGAGCCGCTGATCGTGATGCCCGACCCCGACATGAAGCTGGCCTCGTTGTCGCCGCCGAACGAGGACGTCGCGGCTGCGACCGAGAGCGGCGAGAGCGTGGCGCCGAAGGGCGAAGTCAACGCCGATAATCAGCGCGCCAAATCGCCGGCCGAGCGTTTGGCGCTCGACGACAAGTCACGCGCGAAATCGGAAAAGTGCCTCGCCGAAGCCGTCTATTTCGAATCCCGCGGCGAGGCTGTGCGCGGCCAGATCGCGGTCGCGCAGGTCGTGATGAACCGCGTTTTCTCGGGCAAATATCCGGACACCGTCTGCGGCGTGGTCTACCAGAACAAGTACCGGCATCTCGCCTGCCAGTTCACCTTCGCCTGCGACAACAATCCCGACGTGATCCGCGAGCCCGAGATGTGGGAACGCGCCAAGAAGATCTCGAAGGCGATGCTCGACGGCCAGATCTGGCTGCCCGAAGTCGGCAAGTCGACGCATTACCACGCCTATTGGGTGCGTCCGTCCTGGGTCGCCGAGATGAAGAAGATGTACAAATTCGGCGTGCACACCTTCTATCGCCCGCGCGCCTGGGGCGACGGCGACGAAGAGCCGAGCTGGGGCACGCCGGCGCAGACCGCCGCGCTCTCGGCCGAACTCGCGCAGGAAGCCAAGAGTTCAGCCGAGATGGGCGTGGTCGAGCGAAGGTAAGCCTTTCTAACCTCGCCCCGCTTGCGGGGAGAGGTCGGATTGCATCGCAGATGCAATCAGGGTGAGGGGGTACAGGTGCCTCGACTGGGTCACACGCGGAGAGAGGCCCCTCACCCCAACCCTCTCCCCGTAAGAACGTGGAGAGGGAGTAGAGCACCTCACGCCTCGATATCCAGCGCGCAGTCGAAGTTCGGCGCCGAATGCGTCAGCGCGCCTGAGGAGGCGTAGTCGACGCCGGTGGCGGCGATTGCGGCGATCGAGTCCGGCGTTACGCCGCCGGAGGCTTCGAGCTTCAGCCGGCCTTCCGCGATCCTGACAGCCTGACGCAGTGTCGCAACGTCCATGTTGTCGAGCAGAACCGCCTCGGCAAGGCCCGTGGCGAGTACCTCGCGCAATTGCGCCAGCGTATCCACCTCGATCTCGATCTTGACGAGATGGCCGGCATGCGCGCGGGCACGCTCCAGTACGGGACGGATGCCGCCGGCAACCGCAATGTGGTTGTCCTTGATCAGGATCGCGTCGTCGAGACCAAAGCGGTGGTTGAAGCCGCCGCCGCAGCGTACCGCGTATTTCTCCAGAGCTCGCAATCCCGGCGTGGTTTTTCGCGTGCAGCAGATCCGCATCTTCGTGCCCTCGGTGCGCACGACATAGTCGGCGGTCAGCGTGGCGACGCCCGAGAGACGACCGACGAAATTCAGCGCGGTCCGTTCCGCGGTGAGAATGGCGCGTGCCGGTCCGGAGATCGTCAGCACCTGCTGCCCGCTTGTGACGTGGGCGGCGTCGCGGACATGCGCGCGGACCTCGATGTCGGGCGACAGCTTTTGCAGTGTCGCCAGCGCCAGCGGCAGGCCGGCGATGATTCCGGACTGACGCGCGACCAAGATGGCCTGGGCTTTGGTCGCTTCCGGGATCGTTGCGAGCGAGGTGATGTCGCCCGCACGGCCGAGATCTTCGTCGAGCGCGAGCTGCACGGCCTCATCGATCGCGAGCGGGGACAGGAAGGCGTCGGGATAAAGCAAGGAGGTTGGGGTGATCATGAAAAACTCCATCAGGCGATCATGGATTGCGCGAGGCGCGGTGTTGAATGTTCGGAGAGGCCGTCCGCGATCTCGTGCGCTTCGGCGAGTGTCGTCATCGTTCGCTGCGCGAGCGTGGGAGCTTCCGCAGGATAGTCGGAGCGGCAATGGGCGCCGCGGCTCTCGCGTCGGTTCCAGGCCGAGGCCGCTACGAGCAGAGCCGCTGTGGCCATGTTGCGGACCGCGATGCTTGTTGCCGGGTGCTCGAGCGCTGCAAAACTGCGGACGGCGTCCGCAAGCCCATCGCGCTCGCGGATCACGCCGACATTCGCACTCATCAACGCCCGCAGCCGCTTCACGAGGCTCGCATCCGGCGCGATGCTGCGCGGCGTTACCAGCGCCTCAGGCAAGCGGGCAGGCGAGGGGATCGCCTGGCCGGCGATGTCCTCGGCGATGCGCGCGGCATAAACGACAGCCTCGAGCAGCGAATTCGAAGCGAGTCGGTTGGCGCCATGCATGCCGGTCGACGACACCTCGCCGCCCGCCCAGAGCCCGCTGATCGAGCTGCGGCCGCGTGCGTCCACGGCAATGCCACCCATGTGATAGTGCACGGCCGGCGCGATCGGGATGGCTTGTGTCGCCGGATCAATGCCTGCGGCGATGCAGCTCGCATGCACCGTCGGGAATTTCTCAGCAAAGCGTGTCCCCAGCGCCTTCCGCGCATCGAGGAAGGCACCGCGCCCCGCCGCGATCTCGGCGAACACGCCGCGCGCCACGATGTCGCGGGGTGCGAGCTCCGCAAGCGGATGAACCGTTGCCATGAAGCGTTCGCCGCTATCGTTGATCAGCGTCGCGCCTTCGCCGCGCAGTGCCTCGGTGGCCAACGGCGCCGGATCGCGACCGACCATGATTGCGGTCGGGTGGAACTGCACGAATTCGGGATCGGCGATGACGGCACCGGCGCGCGCGGCAATCGCAAGGCCGGATCCATTGGCCTCAGCCGGATTGGTGGTGACGGCATAGAGATGGCCGATGCCGCCGGTTGCAAGCACGATTGCTCGTGAGGCGATCATCACGGGGCGCGCCGCAAAGTTTCCGGCCTCACGCAATTGCAGCCCGGTGACGGCGCCGCTTTCGGTCAGCAGCGATTCGGCCACAAAGCCTTCGATCAGCCGGATCGACGGTGTGCGGCGTACAGCCTCGCTCAGCGCGGCGATGATCGCGGCGCCCGCGCCGTCGCCGCGGACGTGGACGATCCGCCGGGTCGAATGCGCGGCCTCGCGCCCCACGGCCAGCCGGCCTTCGAGATCGCGGTCGAACGGGATGCCGTAGGCGAGCAGATCGTGAATGCGAAGGCCCGCCTCGCGTGCGATGCTGAGTGCGATGGCTTCATCGACGATGCCGCCGCCGACTGCGATGGTATCCGCAGCGTGCGCTTCGGGACTATCGCCGTCGGCCACAGCGGCCGCGATGCCGCCTTGCGCCCATGCGGATGAGGCGCCCTGTCCGAGCGGCGCCGCCGAGATCAGCGTCACCGGCCGCGGCGCGAGTTTCAGCGCGCAGAAGAGTCCAGCGAGGCCGCCGCCGATGATGACGACATCGTCGGTGGAGCGGGTGAGGTTGTGGATATTGTTTGTCATGTCACGCTCTCAATTCTTCAGATTGATCATCCGCTCGACCGACCGTCGCGCGCGCTCCGCGAGTGCCGGATCGATGGTCACTTCCTCACCCAGCGTCAGCAGGCTCTCCAGGATGTTGGACAGCGTGATGCGCTTCATGTGCGGGCAGAGATTGCAGGGGCGCAGCATCTCGACGTCGGGCAGCTCGGCGCGGACATTGTCGGCCATCGAGCATTCCGTGATCATCACGAGGCGCCGCGGCCGCTTCTCGCGCACCCAGTTGATCATGTGCGCGGTCGAACCGGTGAAGTCGGCTTCCGCCAGCACGTCCGGTGGACATTCGGGATGCGCGATGATCTTCACGGAGGGATCGGCGTCGCGGAACGCACGCAGCTCGTCGCCGGTGAAGCGCTCGTGCACTTCGCAGGCGCCTTTCCAGGCGATGATCTTCACGGAGGTCTTCGAGGCGACATAGGTCGCGAGATAGCGGTCGGGCAGGAAGATCACGCTGGGCGCGTTCAGGCTCTCGACCACTTGCACCGCGTTCGATGAGGTGCAGCAAATGTCGACCTCGGCCTTCACCTCCGCCGACGTGTTGACATAGGCGACCACAGGCACACCCGGAAATTTCTCGCGGAGCAGGCGCACATCGGCACCGGTGATGCTGGCCGCAAGCGAGCAGCCCGCGCGAGAATCCGGGATCAGCACCGTTTTGTCCGGATTGAGTAGCTTCGAGGTCTCCGCCATGAAGTGCACGCCGCACTGAACGATGACATCGGCCTTCACCTTGGTGGCCTCGACGGCGAGCTGCAGTGAATCGCCGCCGATGTCGGCGACGCCATGGAAGATCTCAGGCGCCTGGTAATTGTGGGCGAGGATCACCGCGTTGCGTGTGCGCTTGAGCTGGTTGATCGCGTGAATCGTCGGCGCCATCAGCGGCCACTCGATCGATGGGATCACGTGCTTGAGGCGCTCGTAGATCGGCGCGGTCGCGCGCTCGACCTCGCTGGTCCATTCCAGCGAGGGCTTGGCCAGCGCAGGTCCTCGTCGTACCGGCGCTGATGGGGCAGCGGGGGTTTGGCCCTGCGGCCGATTGGCAAGATCGTCGGGGCCGTAAATTCCAGAGATCGGCATTGAAGCCTCCCGTGAGTTATATATGCTCAGTATGAGTATATATAGGGCCCGAGAAATCCGGCCGGGTGGCCGGGGTGGATTTCGCGAGGGCTATAATATGCTCAATCTGAGTAAATCAGAGATAACACGGCTTCGAGCATATCGCCAGACCTCACCGCACACATTCCCGTCAAATCTCAGCACGTGTCCCAAGCCGAGGTCGCGATGAAACGCAATGCTCCCGCCAAAGCCCTTCGTGGAACGCAATCATTTTTGACTTGGGGTTTTCATGCATCTGCATTAAACGAGCTTGCTCGCGGATATCTATTCCGAATCCGCGGAGAACGATGAGGAACACCCATGTCGATCCAAGCGGGCGAACTCTCTCGTTCCTCCAACTGGCGCACCCCGGCCGTCATCATCCTTTGCGGCTGCGCGATCGGCATGCTGGGCTTCGGCCCGCGCTCGGCGCTGGGTTTCTTCGTGCAGCCGATGAGCCACGAATTCGCCTGGGGCCGCGATGTCTTCGGCCTCGCGATCGCGTTCCAGAATTTGTTGTGGGGATTGGGCCAGCCGTTCGCCGGCGCGGTCGCCGATCGCTTCGGCCTGTACCGCGTGATGTGTGTCGGCGCGCTGCTCTATGCCGGCGGCCTCTTGTTGATGCGCTATTCCTCGACGCCGCTCTCGCTCAACATTGGTGCGGGCGTGATGGTCGGCTTTGGTCTCGCTGGTTGTTCGTTTAACCTCGTGCTGTCGGCCTTCACAAAGCTGCTGCCGCCGGAGAAGCGTGGCCTCGCGCTTGGCGCCGGCACTGCGGCGGGCTCGCTCGGCCAGTTCCTGTTCGCACCGATCGGCGTGGCGCTGATCGACAATTTCGGCTGGCAGCAGGCGCTCACCGTGTTCGGCTTCTTGATGCTGCTGATCATCCCGCTGGCGCTCGCGATCTCGACGCCGCCGGTGACGAGCACGGCTAACGCAGCACCTGCCGATGAGCAGACCATTACCAAGGCGCTTGCCGAAGCCTTCGGCCATCGCTCCTACGTGTTGCTGGTGCTCGGATTCTTCACCTGCGGTTTCCAACTCGCCTTCATCACCGTGCATCTGCCGGCGTTCCTGGTCGATCGCGGCATCTCGACGCAAACCGGTGGCTGGGTGATCGCGGCGATCGGCCTGTTCAACATTGTGGGCTCGCTGAGCGTCGGCTATCTCCAGAACTCGCTGCCGAAACGCTACATCCTCTCGGCCATCTATCTCACCCGCGCGCTGGCGATCCTCGCCTTCATCTCGTTCCCGATCACGCCGTTCTCGGCGATTGCGTTCGGCGCGGTCTCAGGCCTCACTTGGCTGTCGACGGTGCCGCCGACCTCGGCGCTGGTGGCGCTGATGTTCGGCACGCGCTGGATGGCCACGCTCTATGGTTTTGCCTTTGTCAGCCATCAGGTCGGTGGCTTCCTTGGCGTCTGGCTGGGCGGCATCGTGTTCGAAAAATTCGGTTCCTACACGCCGATCTGGTGGCTCTCGATCCTCTTCGGCGTGCTCTCGGCGCTGATCAATCTTCCGATCGTGGAGAAGCCGGTCGCGCGGATGGTTGCACAGCCTGCCTGATCGGCTAAACATCGCCTGAAACAAGTCAGGGAGTTCAGCCGTGGCCACATTCAAGGCGATCCGGATCGAGAAGGCCGACAAGGGCACCACCGCGCAACTGGCGCAGTTCGACGAAGCCGAACTGATGGACGGCGACGTCACCGTTCGCGTGGAATGGTCGACGCTGAACTACAAGGACGGCCTCGCGCTGACAGGCAAGGCGCCGGTGGTGCGCCGCTTCCCGATGATCGCCGGCATCGACTTCGCCGGCACGGTCGAAGCCTCCTCCCATCCGCAATGGAAGGCCGGCGACAAGGTCGTCTGCACCGGATGGGGCATGGGTGAGACCCATCTCGGCGCCTATGCCGAGAAGGCGCGGGTGAAGGGCGACTGGCTGGTCGCCCTGCCGCAGGGCCTGTCGGCACGTGATGCCATGGCGATCGGCACCGCGGGCTTCACCGCCATGCTTTCGGTGCTGGCGCTGGAGAAGCACGGCGTCTCGCCGAAGGGCGGCCCTGTCGTGGTGACAGGTGCGGCTGGCGGCGTCGGTTCGGTCGCCACCGCCGTGTTGTCCAAGCTCGGCTACCACGTCATCGCGTCGACCGGCCGGGCGTCGGAGGCCGATTACCTCAGGAGCCTAGGTGCCGCCGAGGTCATCGACCGCAATGAATTGTCGGCGCCGGCAAAGCCCCTCGCCAAGGAGCGCTGGGCGGGCGGGGTCGACAGCGTCGGCTCGACTACCCTGGCGAATCTGCTGTCGATGACGAAGTACGGCGGCGCGATTGCCGCCTGCGGCCTCGCGGCCGGCATGGACCTGCCGTCTTCTGTCGCACCCTTCATTTTGCGCGGGGTGTGCCTTCTCGGCATCGATTCCGTGATGTGCCCGATCGAGCCGCGAAAAGCCGCCTGGCAGCGGCTGGCTTCCGATCTGGATCGGTCAAAACTAGCTGAAATCACTAAGGAAATTTCGCTCGACGAAGTTCCGGAATGGGGCGCGAAAATCCTGGCCGGGCAGGTCCGGGGCCGCATCGTGGTAAAAATTGTCTAACGCCGTTCAGACTTTACCAACCAAGCTGCTTCAATGTCGCCATGGTTAGTATGGTAAGCAGCGGGTAAAGAGATAAGGCATCGCCCGCTGCGGGGTTGGTTCGGAGTAGAGCATGCTTGCGCGTATTGTGTTGGGGGCTGTCACGGCAGTCGTGACGTTGGCGCCGGCCATCGCCGTGGCTGGCAGTATGAACGCGGACGAGGCACGCCGCTTCGTCGCCGGCAAGGTGTTCGCCTTCACGTGCTTCGATGGCACCCGCGGCGCAGGCCGTATCCTCGATGATCTCGGCGCCGCAGGCGCGGTGCAGTTCTCGGGCTCGGGCCCGGTGAAACATCTCCGCCTGCCAGGCAATACGCTCCAGATCCGCGGCCAGAACGTCTGCGCGTCGATCAAGGGCATTCCGTTCGAGCCTTGTTTCAACCTTGAAAAGACCGACGATCGCAGCTTCCGCGGCTCGGTCTCCGGCATGGGCTTCGCCTATTGCGACTTCCACCATCAGGGCGGCAATCAGATGCTGATGGCGCGCGCGGTTGCGCGGCCGCGTTCGCTCCGTGCGCCGGAGCAGACCGGTTCGGTCAATGCACCGAGCACCGAAGTTGCTGCGCGTGTCGAGACGCCGCGTGTGGAAAGTAGCCGGATCGAACCGGTGAAAGCGGAAGCGAAATCCGCACCCACAAAGAGCGACGCTCCGCTCGAGCTACGCCGCTCGACCGAATGAGGGCCAGCACAAGACTAGTATAAGACTGCGCGCCCAATTTACTTGCCATTGACGAATGCATCGCACGCGAAGCCGCGACGCCGTAGTGATACGGCCCGCGGTTTTTATGCGTTGGTAGCGACTCGCGCCCCAGCCTGCGTAACGGCCGGGAGGCGGCCCTACGCAAGAGTAAAAAAATGTCGCTGTATTTCTTTCGCATCAGCACCGGTCGCTATTCCGGTGCCGCCGATCAACCGTACGAGTTCGAGGATCGCGCCGCGGCCTGGAACGAGATGACCGAGGTCTGCGCCAATTTGCTCGGCAGCATCGCCCGCAATCTGAAGCCGAATGCCAAGTGGAGCATGGAGCTGCTCGACGAAAACAAGAAGCAGGTGTTTCGCATCAGCCTGACCAGCGAGGCCGTGTGCTGCGCTGACACCACGGCGGACTGACCTTAACGAAGTCGGCACCTGCAAATTCGCGAAATGACGATTCTTTGCACGTGAAGGCTGCGCAGGTTCGACAGCTTGAGCAGCATTTTGCGTATTTCTACTGATACGGCAGGCGCCCGCGCTTAACGTTAATGTGGAACCTGCCGGTTAGCTTTCCCTGGCTGTTACGCGCCTAGCCGCGGCAATGCGTACCCTGGGAATATTGCAATGACGTTCATAGCGAACCTGCGAATTGGCACCAAGCTCGCCATCACATCGGCCCTGACCATCGCCCTCGTCGCGCTGCAGATCTATCTGCAGATGAGCGGCGATACGGAAGTCCAGAAGCTCAACATTGGAGCAGCGGATCAGCAGGCCATCGCGCAGAGTGCCGCTGAGGCGAAAGCCTCTGTCCGTGGCATGCAGATCGGCATTCGCGACATCCTGACATCATCCTCTCCAGCCGCCCTGCAGAAGGCTGTCACTTATTTCAACGATCGTCAGACGGCGGCCCTGAAATTCGCTGGCGAGATGGCGAGGCTCTCGCGCTCGCCGGAGAACCAGAAGCGGATCGATCGCCTCGCGGTGCTGGTCGGCCAATTCGGGAAGAACGAGCAGCAGATCGAGGCGATCCACAAGCAGGCGCTGGCGCTCGACGCGAAGAAGGACGGTGAGGCGATCGCCAAGCTGGCCGCCGAAATCGACCACCTGCGCATGGGAACGATGGCGCCGATCAACGAAGAGATCGCAACACTCGCTGAAGAGATCATCAGCACTGCCAAGCAGAGGAGCATTGAAGCGCGCGCCGCAGCTGAAGCGGGAGCCGCATCCGTCGCGCGGACCTCGTTCATTACCGGCATGCTGGTTGCCTTGGTCCTGATTGGCGCCTGTGTCTTCTCGGTCTTCAACATCGCGCGGCCGATGCGTGCGTTGACCGTCGCAATGGAACGGCTCGCAGGCGGCGATTTCTCCGTAGTGCTGCCGGGGCTCGGCCGCAAGGACGAGGTCGGTGCGGTCGCCGGTGCAGTTGAAAAGTTCAAGATCGTATCCGAGCAGAAGGCGCGCGAGGAAGCGGAAGCCAAGATGCGGCAGGATCAGATCGCAGCCGAGCAGCGCAAGATGGAAATGCGCCGGCTTGCCGACAGTTTCGAGGGCGCGGTCGGCGAGATCGTCGGCACGGTGTCGTCAGCCTCGACCGAGCTCGAAGCCTCCGCCACGACACTGACGTCGACCGCCGAGCGCACGCAGCAACTCACCACGGTGGTCGCGGCGGCGTCCGAGGAAGCCTCCACCAATGTGCAGTCGGTGGCGTCCGCCACGGAAGAGCTGTCGTCCTCGATCACGGAGATCAGCCGGCAGGTGCAGGAATCCGCGCGGGTGGCTAGCGAGGCTGTCGGCCAGGCGCGCACCACGACCGAGCGGGTCAGCGAATTGTCCAAGGCGGCGACGCGCATCGGCGACGTCGTCGAGTTGATCAATACCATCGCAGGCCAGACCAATTTGCTGGCGCTCAACGCCACGATCGAAGCGGCGCGCGCCGGCGAAGCCGGCAAGGGTTTCGCCGTCGTCGCTTCCGAGGTCAAGGCGTTGGCCGAGCAGACCGCGAAGGCAACCGGTGAGATCGGCCAGCAGATCTCCGGCATCCAGACTGCAACGCAGGAATCGGTCGGCGCCATCAAGGAGATCAGCGACACCATCGAAAAGCTGTCCGAGATCTCGTCGACGATCGCGGCCGCCGTGGAAGAGCAGGGCGCGGCCACGCAGGAAATCTCACGCAACGTCCAGCAGGCCGCACACGGCACGCATCAGGTCTCTGCCAATATCACCGATGTCCAACGCGGCGCGAGCGAGACCGGATCGGCGTCGTCGCAGGTGCTCTCCGCCGCGCAGATGCTGTCCACCGACAGCGACCGCCTGAAGCTGGAAGTGGGCAAGTTCCTCGAGACGGTTCGCGCGGCCTGATCGGGAAGACCCCTCGACGGATTGGGTTCGAGATCGTCGTCTGCGGACGCGCGGCGCCGCGCGTGCGTTCGTCGTGATGCTCTCCATCACAGCGCAGGTCCTATCGCCGCTTGCGATTAACATGTTAATCGCGTGCTACGTGTCTGTTTCCTCTGGCGTTTAACGGGGTTCCAGTATTTGACCGGGCTTCGTTGTTAACTAAATCGGAATGAGCTGCGCTCAATTTTTGGGCAAGGGCGATCAACGCCGAGGGCAGCCGACAATGACTTGGCTGCGCATTCCCCAAGGAAAGCGTGCCCATGTTGAGCCTCATCCAAAATTTGCGAATCGGAACCAAGCTGGCGATTGCCTCGGTGTTCGGCATTCTCCTGGTTGTCGCCATGAACGCCAGCCAGTTGACCGGCAACGGGGCCGTGCGTCGGTCCAACGAAGCCGCGTCCGCCCAGCAGTTGCTGGCGCGCGAGGCGGTCGAAGCCAAGCTTGCCGCGCGCAGCTTGCAGCTCGCCGTCCGTGACATCCGGCTCGCCAACAGTCCGGACGAATTGAAGAAAGCGGGCGACATGCTCGTCGAACGTTCCAGGAGCCTGATCCAGGTCGCCGAGGAGATGTTGAAGCTATCGCGGGCGCCGGAAAACCGCGCGCGGATAGAGAGGCTTGGTGGCCTTGCCGCAAACTACGTCAAGGCGGCCCAGCAGGTCGCGTCGGTTCGCAGCGAAGCGCTCGCGGTCACCGGGCCTGATGCTGCTGCACATTTCACCAAGCTCGTCGAAGAGGCCGCGCGTCTCGCCCGTGAAACAACGCTGCCGATCGCGGCTGAACTCGACCAGCTGACCAGTCAGGTCGCAGATTTTGCCAAACACAGGAGCGAGGAGGAAGTCGCGGTCTCGTTGCAGGCGATGGCGTCGAGCGAGCGGATCGGACTGACGGTCGGTGGCTGTGCCGTGCTCGTCCTGATCGGCTCATGGCTGATGTCTTTCCTGGCCATTGCGCGGCCGATCCGTGCGTTGACCGTCGCCATGGACAAGCTCGCCGATGGCGACTTCTCCGTCGTTCTGCCCGGGCTTGGCCGCAAGGACGAGGTCGGCGGCGTCGCCGCGGCCGTCGAGAAATTCAAGCTTGTCTCCGAGCAGAAGGCGCGCGACGAAGCCGAGGCCAAGATCAGGCAGGATCAGGCCGCTGCCGCGCAGCGCAAGGCCGAGATGCACAAGCTTGCTGACAGCTTCGAATCCGCGATCGGGGAGATCGTCGAGACCGTTTCTTCGGCTGCGACAGAGCTCGAGGCGTCTGCTTCGACTTTGACGTCCACTGCCGAACGTGGGCAAGGGCTTGCCACGATGGTTGCTGCTGCCTCCGAAGAGGCCTCCACCAATGTCCAGTCGGTGGCTTCGGCGACTGAGGAACTGTCGTCTTCGATTACCGAGATCAGCCGCCAGGTGCAGGAATCCGCACGCGTGGCGAGTGAGGCGGTCGGCCAGGCCCGCGATACCACCGAGCGGGTCAGCGAACTGTCCAAGGCGGCAACGCGGATTGGCGACGTGGTCGAGTTGATCAACACGATTGCCGGCCAGACCAATCTGTTGGCTCTCAACGCCACGATCGAGGCAGCACGCGCCGGCGAGGCCGGACGCGGATTCGCGGTGGTCGCATCCGAAGTCAAGGCGCTTGCCGAGCAGACCGCGAAGGCCACCGGCGAGATCGGTCAGCAGATTTCAGGCATCCAGGATGCGACCGGGCAATCGGTCGAAGCCATCAAGAGTATCAGCGACACCATCGAAAAGCTGTCCGAGATTTCCTCGACCATTGCAGCGGCCGTCGAGGAGCAGGGCGCAGCCACACAGGAGATCTCCCGCAACGTAGCGCAGGCTGCCCAAGGCACCCAGCAGGTCTCGTCCAACATCACCGACGTGCAGCGCGGAGCAAGCGAGACCGGTTCGGCCTCCGCGCAGGTGCTGTCGGCTGCGCAGATGTTGTCGGGCGATAGTAACCGCCTCAAGGTCGAGGTCGGCAAGTTCCTGGGCAGCGTTCGCGCGGCCTGATCCAAGCCAGCTCGGGCTGGCGATCATCGACCGTCGCCGATGTGAAGCGCGGCCGTCGTTTACGTTTCGGTAGGAAATCCTCGTATTGCGTGCAGGACGCAACAAATAGTTGCAGCCCCATTCGGTGTCGAGAATCGGCAAATCAGTAATTTCACTAGGTTCTTGTTAACGGGTGTTTGCAACTATGACTCTAACCTTACGGGATAAAAACCAGCCAGCATTGTTGGAATGATCTCCGCCCCGCCGCCAGTTGTGACGGTCGCGGCGTGGGTCATTCGTGCGTCTAGGTTTCATCGGGATTTGTCGTGATGTCGAAGCTGTCGATTGTTTTCAAGCTGCTGACCGTGTTGTCGGTCCTCGTGCTCTCGCTCGCCGGCGTCGGGGTCGTCGCGATCGGCACCATGCAGAACATCAATTCCCACACCGTCGAGATCGCCGAGAGCTGGCTGCCGAGTGTGCGTGCGCTGGGATCGATCCGCGCGGATGTCAACGAGCTGCGCGTCGCGCTCCGCCTGCATCTGATGCAGGACACGCTCGAGGGCAAGGACGCCGCAGAGAAGCGGCTCGCTTCGCTGCATGAACGTATCGAGCAGACACGCAAGACCTACGAACGGCTGATCACGTCCCCCGAGGAGCGCTCGATCTACGGGCAGTGGACCACGGCATGGGGCGAGTATCTGAACGGCGTGAAAGAGGTGATGGCGCTGTCGCGCAAGAGCCCGGGCAAATTCCCGACTGAAGCCAACGAGCTGTTGCAGACCAAGGTCGCCAAGATGGCGCAGGCCGCCGATCCGCTGTTGACCAAGGACATCGAGCTCAACAACCGCGGTGCCGAATCCGAGACGAAGCAGGCGGCTGACAGCTACGCCACGATCTTCCGCGTGCTGCTCGGCATCATCATCGCGTCGGTCGCGATCGCAATCGGAGCCGCCTATTATCTCGTGCGCGACGTTTCGCGCGGTATCGCCTCGATCATCAAGCCGATGCAGTTGCTTGGCGAGGGCGACCTCGCGGCCGAAGTGCCGCACCGCGGCGAGAGGACCGAAATCGGCTCGATGGCGGATGCACTCCAGATCTTCAAGGAAGCGTTGATCGCCAAGAGGGCGGCCGACGAAGCGGCCGCGCGCGACGCCGAAGCCAAGATCGAACGTGGTCGCCGCGTCGACGCCATTACCCGCAAGTTCGAGACGATGATCGGCGAGGTCATCGGCACCGTCTCCTCGGCCTCGACCGAGCTCGAGGCGTCGGCCACGACGTTGAGCCACACCGCGCAGCGCGGCCAGGAGCTCTCGACGGCGGTCGCAGCTGCGTCCGAGGAAGCCTCCACCAACGTCCAGTCGGTGGCGTCGGCTTCGGAAGAGCTGTCGTCCTCCGTCACCGAGATCAGCCGTCGCGTGCAGGATTCGGCTCGGATGGCCGCGGAAGCGGTCGATCAGGCGGCGCGCACCAACGCGCGCGTCAACGAGCTGTCACAGGCGGCTTCCCGTATCGGCGATGTCGTCGAACTCATCAACACCATCGCCGGCCAGACCAATTTGCTGGCACTCAACGCCACCATCGAGGCGGCGCGTGCCGGTGAAGCCGGCCGCGGGTTTGCGGTCGTCGCTTCCGAAGTGAAGGCGCTGGCCGAGCAGACCGCGAAGGCGACCGGCGAGATCGGCGCGCAAGTTGCGGGCATCCAGGCTGCAACGCAGGAATCGGTCAGCGCGATCCAGGAGATCGGCGGCACCATCGAGCGGCTGTCGGAAGTCTCGTCCGCGATCGCCGCCGCCGTCGAACAGCAGGGCGCGGCCACGCAGGAGATCTCGCGCAACGTGCAGCAGGCCTCGCTTGGCACGCAGGAAGTCTCGATGAACATCACTGACGTGCAGCGCGGCGCGATCGAGACCGGCTCGGCCTCGACCGAAGTTCTGTCGGCGGCGAGATCGCTGGCGACCGACAGCGTCCGCCTCAAGGTCGAAGTCGCGCAGTTCCTGGAGTCGGTCCGCGCTGCCTGACCTCAACTGCCTGTCTGCTGGACCGGCGGCGGCACTTGCCGTCGGAACAGGATGCGCTGGTAGAGCCAGCCGATCGCGACCAGCACGATGCCGAGGCCCATGAAGGACAGCGCACGGTAGACGCCGGTCAGCGTCGACATGTCGATCACGAACGCCTTCAGGATCGTCAGCGCGATGACGGCGGCGGATGCCAGCCGCGCCCGCTCGGAATTGACGAGAATACCGATGCCGAGCAGCACGACGCCGAAGCCGAGCCATCCGATCGAATAGGTGTATTGCTCGGCGCCCGTGGTCTCACCGCGGTCGAGGAACGGGCCGTGATAGAAGCGGCGAATCTCCAGCGTCAGGTAGGACAGCGCAAATATGAGTGCGGCGACCGCGATCGTATTCGCATAGACCTTGCCGCGTTCGCCGACCACGGCATAGGCGAGCAGCAGCATCAGCACCGCAGGCAGCGCATAGCCGAGCAGCAGCAGGTTGAAGGCCACGCCGCCGACGTCGATATGCCAGATCACCGGGTTCTCCAGGAACAGCAAGCCGAATACGCTGATGAAGCCGGCGATCGCCGTGAGCACGATCGCGCCGACATTGTGCACGATCGAGCGGCTGCGCAGGCGTAGCCGTTCGAGCCCGATCGCCATGGCCAGCGCCACGCAGACCTGCAAGGCGGCCTCCAGCAGTGACGGCGGGGAAATCATGTCGCCGCCGGTCGCGAGATGGCGCACCTCCATGAAGGCGAGCAGTGCGGTGAACAGGATCGCGGCGGCTTCCACGATGCGCAGCGGCGGGTCGTCGCTGCTGCGGCGCAGGAACAGGCTCGCAGCCCAGAACGAGGCGGCGGGCAGGCCATAGCCCCACAACAACCAATTGAAGATCGGCGTCGTGCCGACGGCATCGCCGACGATGCGCGGATCGTAGCCGACACGTGCGGTGACGATGCCGGCGAAGATCGCAGCGAGCCAGCGCAGGAACGGGATCGGCCGCTGCATCGAGATCCAGGCGGTGCCGAGCGACATCAGCGCCAGCGCAATGGTGAGCCAACCCTTCTCCAGCGCAAAGGTCAGCGCCAGCGCTAGCGCGCCGAGCGTGCCGGTCGCAAACAGCGCGGTCGAGGCTGCCAGGCCGGGCCTCGCGTCGCGGCGGGTGAGTGTCTCCGTCGCCGCGCCAAAGGCGGCGGCGAGCAACACCGCCAGGATCGCAAACGGGATCGAGCGGTCGAGATGGGCGATACGGGCGTAGAGCGCGACGAGGATTGCGATCGGCGTGGCGACGCCTGCAGCGGACCACACCACGGGAATGATCGTCGAGCTCGAACGTCCTTGTGCGAGGAAGCCTGCGACGCCGAAGCCGACCGCGAAGACCACTGCCATCACCAGATGCTGCGTCACAGCGCTGTCGATTGCAGTTGGTGCGATGCCGGGCATCGGCCCTCCCGGCAACACCAGCATGTCCGGATTGGCGCGCACGGCCCATTCGGTGAACACGATGAACACGGTCGCAGCCGCTGCGCCAAGTGCGCCGACTGCGGCTTCTGCGCGCCAGGCGACGAACAGCGTCGCCGCAACAAGCAGCGTAAAGGCGATCAGCGATAGATCGGCATGCGCGCTCGACAGCACGATCAGCAGCGCGCCGAACAGATAGGCGCCCAGCGCGCTCGACGAGACCGGCTCGATCTGCCCGTGTTCGATCGTCGGACCGAACACGAAACCGCAAACGACGAGCAATGCGGCGAGCACGAAGCCGGCGATCACATGGAAGGCATGCGGCGCGACCTGCAACTCACCGGTATCGAGGCCCGGGAACGTCCAGAGCACGGCGAACACGATCGTCGTGACCGCCAGCCAGCGCCAAAGGCGGATGCGGGCGAGACCAAAGCTCGCGGCGGTGACGATCGCAAGATAAACGTAAAGCGCCCAATAGTCGGGCTTGCCGCTGGAGACGAGAACCGGCGTCGCGAAGGCGCCGACCACGCCGAGGCCCGCAAGTGCCGGCCCGTGCAGCAGCGCAGCAGCGAGCGTGCCCATGGCAACGATGCCGAGCAGGACGAAGGCGGTGGCAGGCACGAGGAAGCCATAAAGCGCGTAGGCCGCATACACGGTCGCAAACGCGACCGCCGTTCCGGCGGCGGTGAGGATCGCGGGGATGTTGGCGATCGGCAGCGCCTGAATGTTGGAGATATCTTCTTTGCGCCGCGTCCACTCGCCGGCGCCAAGTAGCGCGGCTGCGAACAGGCCGCCGAGGAACACGCGTACGCCGGGACCGACAAGGCCGGCTTCGATCGAATAGCGCACCATGAAGAAGCCGCCGAGCGCGAGCGCCAGGCCGCCGATCCAGACCACCCAGCGCGTGCCGAGACGCTCTTCGAAACCAGGCACTGGCGCGGGCAGCGGCGGCGGTGCATCGGCCTCGGCTTTTGCTTCGAGCGGGGGCGGCGCAGCTTCTTCGGTGACGAGCGGCGGTGCAGCCTCGGCTTCCGGAGCAAGCGGCGGCGGTTCTGCCGCAGGCGTGCTCGCGTGCTCCTGCACAGGCAGCGGAGGGGGAGGCTGGACCACCTGCCGCTGCGCCTGCAACGCGCGCTCGAGCGAGCCCAGCTGTCGACGCAGCTCGGTCGCCTGATTCGACGCTTTCAGCGCGATCAGGAATGCTGCGATCGCAATCATCACAGCAAAGACGTCGAACGGAGCGTCGAACATGAGGCCTCCTGGCAATCGGCGGGCAGGGGCCGATCGTAACCTGATCTAGCGCCGGGAGCGTACGCGCAAGCCCGGGGCGGGCCGCTCCTGGAGCACGTCACGGCGGAAGCGGTAAAGCGCCGCCGGTCTCCCGCCCGTCTGTGTCGACATCACGCCGGTCGGTTCGACCAAGGCTTCGGTTTCGACCAGGCGGCGGAAATTCTGCTTGTGCAGGTGCCGGCCGGAGATCGCCTCCACCGTGTACTGCAACTCAGTGAGTGTGAACTCGGCTGGCAAAAGTTCAAATATCACAGGGCGATACTTCAGCTTTGCGCGTAGCCGCGCGATTCCCGTGGCAAGGATCCGGCGGTGATCGAACCGCATCGAGGTGCCGAGCGCGGGCAGCGTCTTGCGCGCAAGTGCCGCAGGGCGGCCGTCGCGCCGTGCTTCCTCGACGAGCCCGGCTTCGTAGAGCAGTTCGTAGCGGTCGAGCACGCGCTCCTCGTCCCAGGCCGCACCGTCGAGCCCGAAATAGAACCGCACGCGATCCCTGCGCGGCAATGCGCGGGTGGTCTCCGGCGTCTCCTCCTCGGCCCACGCGGTCAGCGCCGGGATGATGTCGCGGGCGATGACCGCGGGCGGCGCCTCGCGCCAGTCTTCCCAGGGGAAGAAACGATACCAGGGCTCGAAGCTCGCCGCAGTCGCAGCGCCTTCCGCGGCGCGCGTCAGCGCGAGATAGCCGATCGACACCAAATGCGCGCCAGTGTCGCGCGCCTCCGCATGGCGGCCGCGATCGCCAAACGTGTAGAGCTGCTCGACATAGCCGAGCCGCAATCCCGCCTGTTCCTCGACCCAGGCGCGCAGACCAATCTCGAAGGTGCGATGGCTCGGCGCATCGAACGGACCGAACGGCAGTCCGGTCAAGCCGTCGCCGCCGCGCGCCGTCAGCACCAGCGGCTCGTGATCCTCGATCGCGACGATCGCGGCAGTCAGGCCGATCTCGATCGGCGTCAGCAGCTTGTCGCTCATGCGATGATGATCGCTGCTGTCATTCGAGCTCGATCACAAAGGGGCGTCCCTCGACCAGCATCTCGCCCGGGCCCATCTCGTCGAGTGCGCGCAACATGCGGCCGTTGCGCCCGAGCGCACGGTCGGCGAGGCCGACGATGCGCCGGTTCGGCGAGGCGATCGGTGACGCCGCACGGATCTTCCTGGCGATCTCCACCTCGTCACGATCCGGATTGAGCGCGCAGACGGCGGTGAATGCGCTCGCGGTGGAACGGCTGATGCCGGCATAGCAATGCACCACCAGCGGTGCCCTGCGGTCCCAGCCGCGCACGAAATTCAAGACCTGATCGATGTGGGCCTCAGACGGGGCGACAAAGCCGTCCATCTCCTCGGTAATGTCGTCCATCGACACCTTGAGATGATTGGCAGGAAGCACCGACACGGGCCGCACCACCTGCTCGACATTGGCCATCACGGTCAGCACATGGCTGGCCCCTGTGCGGCGAACGGTTTCAGGAAGGGCGGCGAGCGAACAGACATGGATCATGGCGGACCTTTTTGCCGCGATTATAGCCGGTGCCGTAGGGTGGGCAAAGCGAAGCGTGCCCACCATTTCTTGCGCAACCGCGAGAAGACGCGGGCACGGCGCAAGAGCGCCTTTGCCCACCCTACGAGAATTACGCAAACACGGCGCCAAACCGTTCCAGAAACTGCTTCTCGGCCCGCGCCGCCGTCCAGGGCGTCAGAAAGTCGCGCCGGACGCTGTCGGAGAGGCCGGGGTCCTTGCCGAACAGGCGCTTGGCCTCACTCGCACTGAAACCTGCAAGCTCTGTCGCCTCCAGATAGGCCGCGCCGCGATCGGCAGCCTTGATCGCCAGCGTGATCTCCTCGGGCAGAACCGGCGGCAGCCCGAAGCGGATGTGGATGGCACCGAGCAGGCGCTTTTCGACCGCCTTGTAATTCCCCGCGAGCACGGCCTTGAACGGCGAGATCATATCGCCGATCACATATTCGGGCGCATCGTGCAGCAACGCTGCGAGCCGCATGCGCTGATCGACGTTCGGCATCTCGTGCCGCATCACGGTCTCGACGAGCAGCGTATGCTGCGCGACAGAGAAGATGTGCGCGCCAATGGTCTGCCCGTTCCAGCGCGCCACGCGCGCTAGTCCATGCGCAATGTCGGCGATCTCCACATCGAGCGGAGAAGGATCGAGCAGATCGAGCCGCCGCCCCGACAGCATGCGCTGCCAGGCGCGCGACTCCGCGCTGCGTGCGGTCTTCTTGGCCGTCATTTGGCCTTGAGGCGCGGCTTGCGTTGCAGCTTGCTGCAGGTCGCGTGACAGTGGCAGTCGACGAGATGGTCGTTGACCATGCCGGTCGCCTCCATGAAGGCGTAGACGATGGTCGGACCGACGAATTTGAAGCCGCGCGAAGACAGCTCCTTGGAAATTTGCGTCGACAGCGGCGTCGATGCCGGCACGCTTGCCGTGGTCTTGAAAGTGTTGACCTTGGGTCGACCATCCATGAAGTCCCATAGCAGCTTCGAAAAGCCCGGACCCTTCTCCATGATGTCGAGGTAGGACTTGGCGCTCAAAATCGCGCCGTCGATCTTGGCGCGGTTGCGCACGATGCCGGCATCGTTCATCAGCGCATG
>JAEWHT010000440.1 GCA_023387695.1 Pseudomonadota bacterium
GGGTGCGGCCAGCCATCGGCGTGTCGCGATGACGCAGAGAGAGGTCGGCGAGGATTTTGCGCAGCTCGGCGATATCGCGCTCGATGATCTCGAAGCCGGCGCGCAACTGCAGCACCACGGCGGTATCCATGATGTCCTGCGTGGTCGCACCCCAATGCACGTAGCGGCCGGCCTCACCGCATTGCTTTACCATCTGATGCACCAGAGGGAGGATCGGATAACCGACGATGTCGGTCTCCTGGCGCAGCAGATCGAAGTCGAACGCCGCGACATCGGTCCGCGCCGCGATCGCATCGGCGGCTTCCTGCGGGATCACACCGCATCTCGCCTCTGCTTTCGCCAGTGCGACCTCGACCTCGGCATAGCGCGCGACCAGCGAGACATCGGAAAACACAGCGCGCATCGCGGGCGTGCCGAAGGCATCGCGGAACAGCATGGAGTCGATCACGGTGGTCGAGGGAGGGAAGACCGGCATGGGCGTTTCTTTGCGGCTGTTGATTTGTGTTGGCGATAGCTTACGCGGGCCACAGCGTTCGGCAATGAACATTCACGGTTCGACACACAACCAAAGTTCCTGTCCAAACTTTAATTCATAGCGTTTCGTCGATTGCATTATCACTTGCCTGCGGCGCGCAATGCCGTCGCATGACGAGGAGACCTCAATGTCGAAATCGCTTCGCTTCGTCGCCGGCGTCTGTCTGCTGGCAAGTCTGTCAACCGCAGCCTCTGCGGCGCCAATCGGCCAGCCGCTCGCGATGGCGCAATCGGCGCGTGGCCAGGTCGAGCAGGTGCGTTGGTATGGCCATCGCGGCTGGGGCTGGGGCGGCGGTGCATTCGTCGGCGGGCTCGCGGCCGGCGCGATCATCGGCGGCGCGGTCGCTGCGCCATATTATTATGGCTCACCTTATTATTACGGGCCAGGCTACCCGCCGCCGGCCGGTTACGGACCGCCGCCCGAAGGCGACATCCAGTACTGCATGCAGCGCTACAAATCCTATAATCCGAACACGGGGCTTTACCTCGGCAGCGACGGCAGGCGCCATCCCTGCCCGTAAGGGCTCGGCCTCGGCGCCTGATCGAAATTTCCAGAAGCGGCACCCGCCCTGTTCCCTTGCCGGACAGGGCGGGTAGCTTTTGACACATCGGACGCGCGCGCTACTCCTGCATCATCTCGCCGCTGCCGCCGAACTCGGCGGGAAAATCCTTCAGCTTGGGCAATCCGTCGCGCATTGGCAGCACCGTCTCGGCATAGTTGACGTGGACTCCGGGCGCGAATTTGAGCGTCGGGATCGTCGCGGTGAAGACGTCGATCATTCCGAGCGGTGGGTGATTGGTCATGAGATGACCACCGCACTTCTTGCAGAACTTGCGCTCACTGAGCGGCGTCTTGGCGTAGGTCGCAACATTCTCGGCACCGGCAGTGACGCGCACGGCTTCCGGCTTCCACAAGCTGAACGCATTCACCGGACCACCCGACCACGAGCGGCAGGACCGGCAGTGGCAATATCCCATCGCTTCCGGCTCGCCCGTGACCTCGAGCGCAACAGCGCCGCAGAAGCAGTTCCCGACATGTGACATCGTAAGCTCCGTTTTTGAGTTTTTGAAATTTGGCAGCTTCCTCCGTGCTTCCTGTCGCATCCTCCTTTCGAAGGACGCGACCGAAGCGCGCGGAGCCTACACTGATTTCCGCCAGGGAATAAGCATCGACACCCGTTGTTTGTACTGCCGGTATTCGTCGCCGAAGAGATCGACGAGATCGTGCTCCTCCAGCGCGATGCCGACGAAGATGTAGGCCGTGGTCACGGCCGCGAACAACAAATGACCCGCGGTCATGGTCGGAGCCGCCCAGAAGGCGATGATGAAGCCGAGATAGATCGGATGACGGACGAATTTGTACAGCAGCGGCGTCTTGAAGCGCGGCGGCACGGCCTGCTTGCCGACGAGATGGTCGACCACCTGGTGCAATCCGAACAATTCGAAATGATTGATGATGAAGGTCGAGGTGAACACCAACACCCAACCCGCAAATGAAAGCGTGATCAAGGTCACGGCAAGATCGGGATTGGCGACGTCCCATAGAACCGACGGCAACGGACGCCACTGCCAGAACAGGAGCAACAATGACAGGCTCGCGAACAGCACATAGGTGGAGCGCTCGACCGGCTTGGGGACGAATTGCGTCCACCACGCCTTGAAACCCTGGCGGGCCATCACGCTGTGTTGAACGGCGAACAAGCTCATCAGGAGGAGATCGATGATCACAGCGTCAAGCGCTGGTGTGACCGGTCCGGTGTCGATGGTCTTCGGAACCATCAATCCCGTCACGAAGCCGATGGCGTAGAGAATGGTGACGAAAAACACGAGATAGGCAGCGACGCCGTAGAGAAAAGCGATGAGCTTAAAGGCCTTCGAGCTCGATGCGTCGGGACGCAGGGAATCAATCCGATGATCAATTTGGGTCATAGTCAGCTCCGTTGTGCCGAAACGTCGACACTTTATTGGTCGCTGCACCATGCCAGCGCGGACGGGTGAAGACTTTCGCAGACGGTTGATTTTCGCCTGAGACGACTTTGATTTTTGCTTGAGATGAAACGTGCGATTTCTATTCGAAGATAATGTGCTTGACGGCGACCTGCGCGAGCTGACCTGCGCCGGGACGACCGTGCCGCTGCAGCCGCAGGTGTTCGATCTGCTGCTTTATCTCGTCGCGGAACGCACGCGCGTCGTCAGCAAGGATGATTTGATCAGCCGGATCTGGAGCGATCGTATCATCTCGGATTCCGCGCTGAACAGCCGGATCAATGCCGCGCGCAAGGCACTCGGCGACGACGGCGCGACGCAGCGACTGATCAAGACGATCCCGCGCAAGGGCTTTCGGTTCGTCGGCAACGTCCTGGAAGAAGCGACCGCAAAGCCGGCGCCAGCCGGAGCCGCACCGGGTTCCACGCACGCCGTGTCGGACCGTCCGGGTATTGCCGTGCTCTCCTTCGAGAACATGAGCGACGATCCTGCCCAGGCTCATTTCGGCGACGGCATCAGCGAGGACATCCTCACCGCGCTGTCGAAGCAGCCCTGGTTCATTGTGATGGCCCGCAACTCGTCCTTCTCGTACAAGGGACGCGCGGTTCACATCAAGCAGATCGCCGAGGAGCTCGGCGTGCGCTACATCGTCGAGGGCAGCGTGCGCAAGGCGGACAATCGCCTGCGCATCACCGCACAGCTCAATGACGCCACCACCGGCGGCCATCTCTGGGCCGAGCGCTACGACCGCGATCTGGTCGACGTCTTCGCCCTGCAGGACGAGATCACCGAGCGGATCGTGGCGGCGATCGAGGAGCAGATTCACGTTGCTGAAAATCGAGGCTTGCGACGGCTAGCGGACACGGCCTCCGAGCTCGAGCAAGCGCTGACAGACAGCGCGACCGCTACGGCCGTTTTCGGCGCAGATGAACGATGACGTCGAGCCGCGCGATCTCATGGCCGGGCAGTGCATCCGGCACCTTGCTGAAGGCAAGCCCGCCGACAACGTCGACCAACACATCCTCGCCTTCGAGATAAAAGTGCGGATGCACGGAGGTATCGGTGTCGAAGAACGATTTGACGCCGTCCGCCGCGATCCGGCGCAGCAGGCCGGCGTCGGTAAACTGATTCAGCGTGTTATAGATGGTGGCTAGCGACAGCCGCAGATTGGCGGCCACGGCCTCGTCATAAAGGCTCTCGGCGGTGACATGGCGATGAGCGCCGAGAAGCAGCATTTTGGCGAGCGCCAGACGATGGCGCGTCGGCCGCAACCCAGCATCGCAAAGCAGCTGCGATACACCGCCCTCATCGGCGACCGGCACCGCGAGATCATGTGAATCCGTCTCAGGGAAGCCCGAAGGGACGTCCATTGCCGATCGTCTCCGTACGCACGCCGTGGCGCATCGGTAAATCGGATCGCAAATGCGGCGGATTGGCTTTGATCCCGATCAAATTTCGGCGGATCGCCTCTGACTTATCGCAAGGCGGCTGAATCGCAGGTCTGCCAGAATGCGAAGAGGACGAGGTCAGAATGTCAAAACCCATCCCCGACAAGGCAGAAATCGCACTCGAATACCCCGATAAGTTCTACGTCGGCACGTTCGAACATTCATCGCGGTTCGAGGCACATCTCGACGACAACGGCGTTGCACTCGTGCTCGAGCGCCCTGGCGCTGAGGACGTCCGCAAGTCTGTGCACCTGCACATCAACTTCGGTCTGCTCGCTGGCATCTTGCGAGAGCTCGCAGCGAGCGTCGCCGCGGTTCCAAAGGACGATATCGCGCATCGTGAGCTGCTCGCGGGAGCGCTTGCGGAGTTGCAGCGGGCGCTGGAGACAGCCTGAGCTCCGAAAACTACTTCGCTTTCGCTTGCACCGGCTTCGGTGCCGGCGTTTGTGCCCATTCCTTGTCGGCGCGGGGACCATTGAGATCACCGGTGAGACCGATGAGCTGACCCGGCTGGGCATCGAGCGTCTGTTGCCAGGTCTGGGTCTGACACAGCAGCTTGATCAGGCAGCCCTTGAGCTTGAGGCGGTCGGCGGAGTCGCGCCACAGCGAGACCGAATAGAATTTGCCGTCCTCGGCGTTGTAGATATCGCCGGCGAACCGCCCGTCGGACGTCGCTTGCAGGCCCATGATCAGCTGATGACCGAGCAGCGCGCGGGCGCGCTTGTCGGCATCAGGGTTTTCCTTGTCGCGATAGGGTTGACCGCGCTTGTCAACCGGCTCCTTCATCCAGACGATGAAGCCGCAGATGCGATCGCGCGAAGGACCACAGCGCTCGAGCCGGACGCGGGCGCGACCGTCCTCAACGAGCCAGGTGCCGCTGGGGTCGACGGGCGGGGCAGCGCCGGCACGACCGCCAAGGATCATCATGACGATGGTAATGACAACGCGCAGCGCGAAGCGAAGGACGAAGTTCATCAGCGGCACCTTTCGTTTTGGAGAATTGCGGCGTCAGTTGAGCTGCGCCATCAGCGCATCCGCGCCCTTGTCGACGCCGGCATTTGCCGCCGCGAGCGCGCCGACGCTCGCCTTGATGTCGTAGGCGCCAGGATATTGCTTGGTGACGTAAGCCGAGAGCAGGCGCGCAGTCGCGGCGTCGAATATCTCGACGCCGTAGATGACCGAGCCAGTCAACATGCCCTCGCCGTCGCGCGCCGCCTGCACGCCGTTGTAGACTGCGCCAGCCATATCGAAACGTGAGAGTGTACCGAGCACCGGGGTGTTGGTGACGGCGCCGGTGAGCGTCAGCCTGATCCGCAGCGTGTCAGGTCCACGCTCGCGCACGAGGGTGAAGCGGCTGCGCAGCCGTTCGGCGAAGCGGGTCTGCATGTAGGCAGCAAGTGTCGCCTTGTCCTTGTCGGACATGTCGCCGAACTGGTGATCCTTGCCGCGATAGACCACGACGGGTTCGAGGATCACTTTATTATAAGCGCGCCAGTCGACCGGCGTTGAATAGCGGTAGGGCACACGGCCGGAGGCGTCCGACTTGTCGGGCGCCATGTAGGCCGAAGACGCCATGTCCGAATACGGTACGGGCGCGACCGTAGCGCAGCCGGCTACGGCCGCGCCAAGCAACAGCGTTCCCAGACCGCGCAGGGCGATCGAGCGATCCATTCCAGAACTCCTCTCGCGAAGTGTCGAAAGGCAAGGGACATCGCAGCCGCGTACGGGACCACACGCGGCTGCGACGCTCACCTTTGCCAGCCCAAGGCCTCGTCCGGGGCCATGTCAAACGCCTTGGGCCGTCTCAGTGTTTCCACTTATAAACCGACCAGTTGGTTTGTAAATAGCGAAGATGACGTCCTGCCGCATTTGGCCGCAGGCGCGGTTTTAGGCAGCGATCAGCAGGAATTCGTTAACGATGACTCAGGCGCGCTTGCGCGGGCTTGCCGTCTTTGCGGCCGATGCGGCTGCGGATTTGGCGGGACGCTTCGCGGCCGGCTGTTCGAGCCCGGCCCACTGCGCATCGTCGACCAGACGCGCGAACAACCGCTTGTGCTCCTCCTTGCTGAGCGGCGACATCCCGAACAGCGAACTCAGCAACAACCCCATCGCACCGGCCCAACGCAGCATCGCGAGATCCGGGTCAGCGGCCTCTTCCCGAATCGCCGCCATCCGCTCCGTCTCGCGCCCGCGCGGCAACGCCATCAGGCTGGGGTTCTCGACCATGGCCGCGACCAGCGCCAGCGCGGCGGAATTCGGCGAGGTCGCCGCCTCGCGAATCGTGGCGAGTTGAGTTGCCAGATTGGGATTGGCGGAGTTCGCGCCCGCCTTCGCCATATAGGCCGTCGAGAATTCCTCGAAGTGCGCCATCTGCCGCTCGAGCAGCGCCTTCAACACCGCTTCCTTGGTGCGGAATTGATGCATCACACCGCCCTTGCTGAGCCCGCTCTCGCGCGCGATCGCATCGAGTGTCAGCCGGCCGGGCCCGTCGCGCGCGATAATCGCGATGGCTGCTTCGAGCGCAGCATTGCGGGATCGTTCGGAGCGTGTGGCGTTATCCATGGTCGACTTGTCTCCGCGCCAAGACAATCAATCAAGTGAAAACAGGACGCGCTGTACATTTTTTGTGCTGATACTGTCGAGACTTTCATCTTGCAGCGTGGAACGGGACCTGTGAGCCTCGTGCCCGGATGGGGACTGGGATGGGTCGGCCGTCGCTTCGCACGCGAGGACGTTGCGAAGCGTTCGCGGCCGGTCGCGCTTGAGAAAGATACGAGATGTCGAAACGAGTGTTGCTTGGTCTCCTCCTGGCTTGCGGCCTCACGGCCTCGGCATTGGCGCAAGAGCCGAAGACGGGAGGCGTGATCAATGCGGTGATCCAGCCCGAGCCGCCCGGCCTGATGCTTGCGATGATCCAGAACGGTCCGACCCAGATGGTGTCGGGCAATATTTTCGAGGGCCTGCTGCGTTACAGCCCCAAGCTTGAGCCGCAGCCGGAGCTCGCCGAGAGCTGGAGCGTCAGCGAGGACGCCAAGACCTACACGTTCAAACTCCGCAAGGGCGTCACCTGGCATGACGGCAAGCCCTTCACCGCGGCCGACGTGCTGTTCTCGATGGAGATGCTCAAGCAGACTCACGCCCGCGCCCGCACCAACCTCGCACAGGTCGATAAGGTCGAGGCGCCCGACGATTACACGGTCGTCTTCACGCTGAAGCAGCCGTTCGGTCCGTTCCTCGGCATTTTCGAGGTCGGCTCGATGCCGATTGTGCCGAAGCATCTCTATGAAGGCACCGACTGGAAGACCAATCCCTACAACAACGCGCCTGTGGGCACTGGCCCCTTCATGTTCAAGGAATGGCAGAAGGGCTCGTTCATCCGGCTGGTCAAGAATCCGAACTACTATGAGAAGGGCAAGCCTTACATCGACGAGATCTACTGGCAGATCATCCCCGATGCGGCTGCGCGCTCGGTGGCCTACGAGACCGGCAAGGTCGACGTGCTGCCCGGCGGCTCGGTCGAGAACTTCGACGTGCCGCGCCTGTCCAAGCTGAAGAACACCTGCGTCACCGGCGCGGGCTGGGAGTTCTTCTCGCCGCTGGCCTGGCTGTGGCTGAACAATCGCCAAGGGCCGCTGGCTGACAAGCGGGTGCGGCAGGCGATCATGTACGCGATCGACCGCGACTTCGCCAAGGACGTGATCTGGAACGGGCTCGGCAAGGTTGCGACCGGCCCCTCGTCCTCGGCCATCAAATTCTACACTGGCGACGTGCCGAAGTACCCTTACGATCCCGCCAAGGCCAAGGCACTGCTGAAGGAAGCCGGCTACAAGGGCGAGAAGATCCGCCTGCTGCCGCTCGCCTATGGCGAGACCTGGCAGCGCTGGGGTGAAGCCGTGAAGCAGAACCTCGTGGACGTCGGCATGAACATCGAGACGATCTCGACCGACGTCGCCGGCGGCAACCAGAAGATCGGCGACTGGGACTACGACATCGCCTTCACCTATCTCTACCAGTACGGCGATCCCGCGCTCGGCGTCGGCCGCAACTATATCTCGAGCAACATCGCCAAGGGCCAGGTGTTCAACAACGTCGAAGGCTATTCCAACCCCGAGATCGACAAGCTGTTCGCCGATGGCGCGGTCGCAACGCCGGACTCCAAGCGCAAGGAGATCTACGAGAAGGCGCAGAAGATCCTGGTCGAGGACGTGCCGGTGGCCTGGATGCTCGAGCTGCAATTCCCCACCATCATGAACTGCAAGGTCAAGAACCTGATCACGACGGGGATCGGGGTCAATGACGGCTTCAAGGACGCATGGCTGGACAAGTGAGTCTTATCCTCTTCACCTCTCCCCGCGCGCGGGGAGAGGTCGAATGTGCGCATAGCGCACGTTCGGGTGAGGGGGAATCTCCACGAATCCAACTGCTGTTGCACTCGCGGAGAGTCCCCCTCACCCCAACCCTCTCCCCGCAAGCGGGGCGAGGGAGCCCACCGTCACCGTGGCTCCTGCTACAAGATATGACTCTCTAAGATGCTCTCTTTCGTCGCTCAGCGTGTCCTCAAGGGCGTGATCGTCCTGCTTGCGATCATCGTCCTCAATTTCTTCTTGATCCGGCTTGCGCCCGGCGACCCCGCTGTCGTGATGGCCGGCGAGGCCGGTGCCAGCGACCAGGTGTTCGTCCAGCAGCTCCGCGAAAAGTTCGGCCTCGACAAGCCCGTCCCTGAGCAGCTCTTCATCTACGTCAAGGGCATCGCGACCCTCGACCTCGGCTTCTCCTTCCGCCAGCAGGCGCCGGTGGCAAAGCTGATCGCGGAACGTTTGCCGGCGACGCTGCTGCTCACGCTGACGGCGTTCGCAATCTCGCTCGCGCTCGGCGTTCTCTTCGGCACTTTCGCCGCGCGCTTTGCCGGAACCTTCCTCGACACCGGCATCACCATCTTCGCGTTGATCTTCTACGCCATGCCGATCTTCTGGGTGGCCCTGATGGGCATCCTGCTGTTCTCGGTCACGGTGGATTGGTTGCCGAGCTTCGGCTACGATACCGTCGGCGCCAATCTCACCGGCTTTGCGCATGTGGTCGACGTCGCAAAGCACCTGATCATGCCGGCGATGACACTCGGCCTGTTCTTCATGGCGACCTACACCCGTATGACACGCGCCTCGATGCTGGAGGTGAAGCGGCTCGACTTCGTCAAGACCGCGCGTGCCAAGGGTCTCTCTGATTCCGTCATTCAGCGCCGCCATGTGCTGCGCAATGCACTGCTGCCGGTCGTGACGCTCGCCGGCGTGCATGCCGGCACGCTGATCGGCGGCGCCGTTATCACCGAGACCGTATTCGCATGGCCCGGCATCGGCCGGCTGATGTACGACGCGCTTCTGCAGCGCGACTACAATCTGCTGCTCGGTGTCTTCGTGACCTGCTCTGTCATGGTGCTGATCTTCAACCTCATCACCGACCTCGTCTATCGGCTGGTCGACCCACGCATCGAATTCGCCGCATGAAACAGTTCTGGAAATCGATGCTCAAGAGCCCGAGCGGCGTCATCGGGCTCATCATCCTCCTGCTTGCGATCTCGATCGCGGTGTTCGGGCCACTGCTGTTTCCGAACTCGCCCTGGCGCATGGTGCAGCGCCCCTTCCTTCCGCCCTTCACCCTCTCGACCGTGCCGCTCGGCACCGACGCGCTCGGCCGCGACGTGTTCGCCGGCATGATCTTCGGCGCACGCGTCTCGCTGCTGGTCGGCCTCGTCTCGACGCTGGTGGCGCTGGTCGTCGGCGTGCCCATCGGCGCCATGGCCGGCTATTTCGGCGGCAAAGTCGACGACGCCCTGATGCGCTTCACCGAGTTCTTCCAGACCATTCCGAGCTTCGCACTCGCGATCGTGCTGGTCGCAATCCTGCAGCCCTCGATCTATTCGATCGTGGCCTCGATCGCGGTCGTGAGCTGGCCGCCGGTCGCGCGCCTCGTCCGCGGCGAAGTACTGTCGCTGCGCACACGCGAATATGTCCAGGCGGCCGTCGTTACCGGCCAGAGCAACAGCTGGATCATCCTGCGCGAGATCCTGCCCAACGCGCTCTCGCCGGTGATCGTGCTGGCATCGCTGATGGTGGCGACCGCGATCCTGCTGGAATCGTCGCTGTCCTTCCTTGGGCTCGGTGATCCCAATCTGATCTCCTGGGGCTACATGGTCGGCGCCGGCCGCACGGTGATCCGCCAGGCGTGGTGGATCACCGTTTTTCCGGGTGTCGCCATCCTGATCTCGGTGCTCGGACTGAACCTGATCGGCGAAGGCCTCAACGACGCGCTCAATCCGCGGCTGTCGCGGGAGGGACGCTGATGATGACCGCCCCGCCCGCCGTCTCCATCAAGAATCTGCGGATCGCGCTGCCGAAGGGCGCCGAGCGTCCGTTCGCCGTCGATGGCGTGTCACTCGATTTGCGGCCCGGCAAGATCGTCTGCGTCGTCGGCGAATCCGGCTCCGGCAAGTCGATGTGCGCCCATGCGCTGATGGGTCTGTTGCCGGATACAGTCTCCGTCACCTCTGGCGAAATCCAGTTCGAAGGCCGCGACCTGCTCAAGCTCGACGACGACGGCTGGCGCGATCTGCGCGGCCGCCGACTCGCGATGATCTTTCAGGAGCCGATGACGGCGCTCAATCCGTTGATGCGGATCGGCGACCAGATGGCGGAGATGTTCGAGGCCCACGGCCTCCTCACGCCGAAAGAGCGACGTGCCAAGGCGCTGTCGCTGGCGCGCGAGGTCGGCCTGCCCGACCCTGAGCGTATCGTCCGCGCCTATCCGCACCAGCTCTCCGGCGGCCAGCGTCAGCGCGCCATGATCGCAATGGCGCTCGCGCTCGAGCCCGCTGTGCTGGTCGCGGACGAGCCGACCACTGCGCTCGACGTCACCACACAGGCGCAGATCCTCAAGCTGATCCGCAAGCTCCAGCGCAACCGCAACATGGCGGTGATGTTCATCACCCACGATTTTGGCGTGGTCGCTGATATTGCCGACCAGGTCGTGGTGCTCCGCCATGGCAAGGTCGTCGAGGAAGGTCCCGCCGCGATCGTGTTCAACGAGCCGCAGCACGATTACACCAAAGCACTGCTCGCCGCCGTTCCATCGATGCATCCGCCGACGCGCGCGCCACTCGACGACCAGACTAGGGCCGTCGAGGTGATCGGGCTGGACAAAACTTACGTCACCTCGGGCGGCTGGTTTCGCGAGGACCGCCGCGTCGATGCCGCGCGCGCGGTCAACTTCAACATTCTCAAGGGCGAGACGCTGGGCCTCGTCGGAGAGTCCGGTTCCGGCAAATCGTCGGTGGCACGGCTGGTGATGCGCTTGATCGAAGCCGACCGCGGAACTGTGCGGATTGGCGATACGGATCTCACGCAACTCTCGGGCAAGGCGCTACGCGCCGAACGTCATCGTATCCAGATGATCTTTCAGGATCCGTTCGCTTCGCTCAATCCACGGCGCAAGATCGGCAACATCATCGCCGACGGCCCGATCGCGGCCGGCACTGATGCGAAGGTCGCGTTCGATCGAGCCCGCGATCTCCTCAAGATGGTCGGCCTCGATGCCGGCGCGCTCGAACGCTATCCGCATGAATTTTCCGGCGGCCAGCGCCAGCGCATCGGCATTGCGCGCGCGCTTGCGCTTGAGCCGGAGATTATCGTCGCGGACGAAGCCGTCTCCGCTCTCGACGTCTCCGTGCAGGCGCAAGTGTTGCGGCTACTCGAAGATCTCAAGGCCCGGCTGGGATTGTCGATGCTGTTCATCACCCACGATCTGCGCGTCGCCGCACAAATCTGTGATCGCATCGCGGTGATGCAACGCGGCGCCATCGTCGAGCTGAAACCGACGGCACAACTCTTCGCCGCGCCGGAGCACGCCTATACGCGCGAACTGCTTGCGGCGGTGCCTGGACAGAAGGAACGAGCGCCAGCGGCGTGAGATGCGGTCTCGTTCGGTATCCCGATCCGCCTAGGAACAGAACGGTCACGGGCTTTTTATCCCTTGTGAGCGCCTGCACGGCTGCAACGACGAAGCCGGCACCCCACATCGATAAATGAAATGATTTCCATCATCTGATGATGGACCGGGCATCTATTTGGAGGCCAGCATGGGCCAGATTATTCAGTTTGTTTCGAAATCCGAGCGCGAGCGTCTTCGCCTCATCGAGGAAGCGCGCGCGATCTATGACAGCATTTTCCCGCCGACCGATGCGGCCGGCGAACAGTCGAGCGGAGCCAATGCGCGCCAGGGCGACAGGGGCAACCTCGCATGATCAAGATCATCGCGGTCCTCTGCAGCCTCGCCTCTCCGTCGAATTGTCACGAGCAGCTGGTCACCAGCTCAGACTTTGCAGACGTCTCGGTACAGTCCTGCATGATGGGCGCGCCGCAACTCGCTGAATGGATGAACCAGCATCCGGCAGAGCGCCTGGCGGCCTGGCGCTGTGTGATCGGTCAGCAGAACGGCCGGGGAATTTAGCAGCGCGAGACCGCCCGTTCGGGGACGGCACGATCCGGTTGAACCGTGACGAGCAGGCATCGCCAAGCTAGAGTGGCGATGTTGCCTGGCACAGGGGGACACCGGATGGAGGTCGCCAGCCTCGTTCTTCCCGTATTCGCGATCATCGTCACCGGCTGGCTCGCGGGGGCAACAGGCTATCTCTCCCGTTCGCTCGCCGACGCGCTGGTGCATTTCGCCTACAACGTCGCGATGCCGGCGCTGCTGATCGTCACGATCGCGCAGGAGCCGGCGCGCAATCTGCTGGAATGGCGCTTCCTGCTCGCCTTCGGCGGCGGCTCCCTCATCTGCTTCGCGCTGGTCTTCCTTGCGGTCCGCACCGGCGGCAAGCGCGATCTCGCCAGCAGCACGATCCATGGCATGGCGGCGGCGATGACCAATACCGGTTTCGTGGCGCTGCCGATCCTGCACGCCATCTATGGCCAGCCCGCGGTCTTGCCGGCTGCGGTGGCGACGGTGTTCGTCGCCGCCGTGATGTTTCCGATCACGGTCATCCTGCTCGAGAGGGACGCGCACGGGCCTGTGCAGTCTGCGGGCCTCGTAAAGCAGATCCTGCTCAACCCGATGGTCTTTTCGACGCTGATCGGTCTCGTCTGGGCCATCACGGGCCTGCCGATCCCCGCTGCCGTCGCAACCTATCTGAACATGATCGCTGCGGCGCTGACACCCTGTGCGCTGTTTGCCATCGGGCTCGGCCTGTCGGTCGAAGGCTTGCGATCCAATCTCGGAACGTCGTTTGGGCTCGCCGCCGTGAAACTGGTGGTGATGCCGCTGATCGTCTACGGCCTTTGCATCATCACCGGCCTCAATCCGCTCTACACCGTCGCCGCCGTCATCTGCGCGGCCGTGCCGACGGCGAAGACCGTCTACGTGCTGGCGCACGAACACAAGGTCGAGGAGAAGCTGGTCGCGGCCACGGTCTCGATCACGACGATGCTGTCGGTCGCGACCTTGCTGGTCGCGCTTTATCTGCTCTCGGGCCTAGCGACCGGCACGCACTAGCGACGCAGTCGCGATTGATATCACTTCGGGTTGGTGTTGCTCCAGGTCGGAACGGCGTTGGTGACCCCGACCGACGGCCAGCTATAAGTCCCGATCGAAGGCGCCGTGACGGTTCCGACCGACTGACCGGATGTCCCGTAATACGTCTTGGGCTGCGCCGTGGTGACTCCTGGGCTTCTATAGGCGGGAGCGAGCACGCTTGTGCTGTAATATCTGTGCGACTTGTACTTCTTGGCCTCAGCCGCGAGGGGCGCAACGGCCAACCCGGTTGTGACGAGCGCGGCAATGATGAACCTGGTCGTTATCATCGCTAATCCCTTTGTACGCGGCGGCCTTTTCTCTCACGTATTCAGTCGTCGACGGATTCCCATAGGCCCTTGTTCATAACTCCGTGTGTGCGGAAACGTGCCGCAGCACCACGCCATCAGCGCCGCTTCGGCCGGTACGCCGTGTGGCCGAGATCGTGGCGCTCCTTCACCGTCGCAACCGAATGCATCAGCTCCTTGAAAGCCTTGATCGCCTTGTCTTCCCCGAGCGCATGTCCGGGGTGCGTCTCCAAATGTTCGATGACTGTGAGCAGCGCATCCGCGACCTGGCCGATCTGCTTGCCGTAGCTTGCGACATCCGACAGCACATCCTTCTCGACATCAGGCGCCGAGGATTGCCCGACCGTGATGTTGACGAGGCCGTACTGGCCGCCGATCGGGCTGAAGAATGAGGTGATCGGGTTGATGGACTGCACGACGTCCCCCGACAGCGGCAATTTGAACACGGGCATCCGACGCTCTCCTGATGTGGTTTTCACTGGGTCGCCCGGCAATTGGGAACCCTACCACAACCTGACCGTGCCTGAGACATCCGCGCACCCAGCCCGGCTGTCTCGAAACCGGACCTGTCATTCGCGTTCGCTTAACCCTGTCGGCGGATCGCAAGGTAAACCGAGACCATCCCGATACATTGCGCAATCTGCCGCAACCTTTGCTTACCCTTCCGCCCGCTAGCGTGTCGGGCGGAGGGGAAGTTCCAGATGACGACGATCGAGTTGCCCGCGGCCTCGCCGCGTCATGCCGCTGCACCAGGGCGCGTCCGAATCCTCTGCATCCTCTTCTTTTTCTCCGGCTTCCCGGCACTGATCTACCAGCTCACCTGGCAGCGAAGCCTGTTCCGCATTTTTGGCGTCAACACGGAATCGGTGACGATCGTTGTCACTGCCTTCATGCTCGGGCTTGGCCTCGGCAGCCTCGCCGGCGGCTGGCTATCGAAGCGTGACGGTATCAAGCCGCTTCTGCTGCTCGGGATCATCGAGCTCGCGACTGCCGCCTTCGGCCTGGTGTCGCTGTCGATTTTCGACCTGGTCGGTCGCCTCACCGCCGACATGTCGCTGCCGGCGATCGCCATCATCAACCTGCTGCTGGTGCTGGTGCCGACGCTGTTGATGGGCGCGACGCTTCCGATCCTGGTCTCTTATCTGGTTCGGATGTCCGGCCAGATCGGCAGCGCGGTCGGCACGCTCTATTTCGTCAACACGCTCGGTGCAGGCGCGGCCTGCCTCGTCTCGGCCGTCTTGATTTTTCCCTTCCTCGGCATGCACGGCGCGATCATGGTCGCGGCCAGCATCAACACATTGGTCGGCGCCGGCGCCATCGCGGCGCACATGCTCGGCCGCGCGCCGGCCGCAGTTGGACCGGAGGTCGCCGTCCAGCGAACCGCAACGCCGGTCCTCGGCATGGGCTTCGTCACCGCGCTCGCGGCCGCGGGCGGATTCATCTCGCTGTCCTACGAGATCTATCTGTTCCGCACCATTTCCTTCGCCTCGGGCTCGAGCTCACTCGCCTTTGCCATCACGCTCGGCAGTTTCCTGATCGGCATCGCGGTTGGCGCGCAGCGCGCCGGGCAGATCTGCGAGACCCGATCCGCCAAAGACGCGATGGCGAGCGCGGCGATGGATCTGGTCTGGGCCAACGGCTTCGCCGCGGCGTTCCTGCCGCTGATGGCGCAGCTGGCCGCCAATGTTGTCGCCATGCTGGTCGTCGCCGTGATCGCAACCTATTTGATCGCCCGGCAATGGGGTGCGTTGCTGCCCTATCTCTCGCAGTTCGGCATCGCGGCCGATGCCCGCGCCGGTCAGCAGACCGCGCTACTCTATTTCTCCAACATCATCGGCTGCGCTGCCGGTGCCGTGCTCACCGGCTTCGTACTGACCGACCATTTCGGCCTGAAGCAGATGGCTGTGTTGCTGTTGTCGGCGGGAACACTGTGCGCACTCGTACTTGCCTTTGCCACCCCGGCCGCGACGCGGCGGGAGCGTCTGCGCTTCGGCGCCATCGCAGCCGTCGTTCTCGTGCTCGGTATCGCCGCCAATGCGCTGTTCGCGCAGCGGCTCCTTGAAAATCTCCAGAGCAAGTCGATCGCCAACCATGACTTTGCCGAGGTCGTGGAAAACCACAGCGGCATCATCACCGTCGACACCGACGGCACCGTGTTCGGCAACGGCATGTATGACGGCGCCTTCAATACCGACGTCAAGCATGACCGCAACGGCATCATACGCCCCTATACGCTGAGCCTGTTCCATGCAGCGCCGCGCGAAGTGCTGATGATCGGGCTTGCCTCAGGATCCTGGGCCCAGGTCATCGCCAACAATCCCGACGTTACCTCGCTGACCATCGTCGAGATCAACCGCGGCTATCTCGAGATCATTGCCAGACAAGACGACGTCAAATCCGTTCTCACCAATCCCAAGGTGAAGATCATCGAGGACGACGGCCGGCGCTGGCTGAGCCATCATCCCGAGGCTCATTTCGATGCCGTGATCGTCAACACCACCTGGCACTTCCGTGCCAACGCCTCCAATCTGCTGTCGTCAGAATTCATGGAACTGGTGAAGCGGCATCTGAACGACGGCGGCATCTATCTCTACAACACCACCAATTCGCGACGTGCCCAGCGCACCGCCTGCACCGCCTACGCCTATGGTGCCCACTTCCTCAACCACATGGTGGTGTCGCAATCGCCGATCGACTGGAACACTCCGCGCTGGCGTCGGACGCTCGAAGCCTACAGCATCGACGGCAAGGCGGAATTCACCGCCGGCAATGCCGCCGACCAGGCCGTGCTCGACCGGTTGATGACGGACTACCGCAAGGACGGCCCGATGTTCGAGCAATGCCCGCAACTCCTCGCCGCGACCGCAGGCAAGACGCCGATCACCGACGATAATATGGGCACCGAGTGGCGCTACTTCCTCGACCTGGAATGATCAGGATTAATTGAAGGACGATACGCGTGCTGTCATCGCCACAGGATCAACCCGAATCAGGCCTAGCGCGTTCCGCTCAACGCATTCTCGGAACGAACTGCATGACCGGCGCCGAACTGAAGCAACTCCGTGACGACCTCTCCGACGCGATCGAGCGCAAGCTGACCGCGGCCGACATGGCGAAGCTGTGCGCCTTGCCGGAGAAGGGCGGCGCCGACACGATCCGGCGCTGGGAGGTGCGCGGCCCGACGCTCGCCGCGACCAAGGTACTACGCGTGCTCGCGATGGCGAGCGATCGCTATCCGATCCTGGAGAAGTTCGACATCTTCGATCGCCACGACGTGCGCGAGGAAGACCGGCCTGCAAAGCGCGCGGCCTTCCGCGCGCAGATGCGCGATGAAGTGCGGCGGCGTCTTGGTTAACGGAACACGTGCAGAGGTTACCGGAACGCGCTCGAATTAAGCCTTCCTTCAGCACTTCTTAAGCCGGCATTAAGTACGAAAATCATTTACAGCCCAATAAGTTAGGTTGGGCACCGCTGTGCCATGCAGGTGACAGCATTTTCGTCAAAAGCAAGCTATCTGCAAAACCAACGCAGCGCGGACGAACGCGCTTGCCGGGGAACTTAGTGTTGGAGTTAGGACTATGAAGAAGATTCTGTTTGCGACCGTTGCGCTGCTCGCGGTGGGCGCGGCTATGCCGGCGTTCGGTGCCGATCTCGGCGCCCGCCCCTATTACAACAAGGCGCCGGCCTACGCCGCGCCGATCTACAACTGGACCGGCTTCTACATCGGTGCGCATCTCGGCGGCGCTTTCTCCAGCGACAACAATTTCAATGGCCTCTCCACCGGCAACAACGGCAACGGCCGTTTCCTCGGCGGCTTGCAGGGCGGTGCGGACTGGCAGGTCAACCCGAACTTCGTGGTTGGTGCTGAAGCCCAGTATTCCTGGCTCTCCGGCAGCGTCGGCGCGGTGTTCCCGGGCGGCGTGACCTACACCAACAGCCAGCGCGGCCTCGGCTCGATCACCGGCCGCGTCGGCTACACCTGGGGCCCCGGCCTGGTCTACGTGAAGGGCGGCTACGCCTATTCTGACAACAACGAGAAGGTGACTGTCGGCGGCGTGCCGGCCGCGTTCGTCATCACTGGCGATCACCGCAACGGCTACACCATCGGCGCCGGCCTCGAATACATGTTCGCGCCCAGCTGGTCGGCTAAGGCCGAGTACCAGTACTATAATTTCGGCGACGCGCGCTTCACCGCCGGCCCGCTGGTCGGAACCGGCAACTTCACCACCGACGACCACACCTTCAAGGCGGGCGTGAATTACCGCTTCAACTGGGCAAGCCCGGTCGTCGCGCGCTACTGATCGCTCCCAAAACAACTCTTCGCTATCGAGGGCCGGCATAACTGCCGGCCCTTTCTTTTTTCGCTCTGCGGAACTTGCCAAGCATTTGTGCAACTTGCGATTTTTTAACCCGGGCCAAGGATACTTCGCAGCGAAAATACAAGATTACGCGTGTGGGGGAATTTTCGATGGCGATCCGACTGGGCGTTGGCAGTGTCTTGGGCCGTTTCAAGCCGCGCTTCAAAATGCCGAAATGGGGTCTGCGCGGCAGCCTGTTTGCGGCTTTTACGGTGATCGCGGGCATGGGCCTCGTGATCGCAGCCGGCGCCGGCTTCGTGTTCAACCATCTCGGCGCGAGCATGATGGATCTGAGCGGCCGCGACATCCCGCGCCTCTCCGCCAGCCTGCAACTCGCCTCGCAGAGCGCAACGCTCGCAGCACAGGGCCCGGGCCTGCTTGCGTCTCCGAGCGATGATGCGCTGAACGACCGTACCAAGAACGTGAAGGACATCCAGCAGCAGGCGATGGCCAAGCTCGGCGAGATCATCGAGCTTGGTGCCGACCAGCAGACCGCGAACGCACTCCGCGACACCGCCAAGAGCATCGACGAGGCCACGCAGAGCCTGGTCTCGGCGGCACGCGAGCGGCTCGACACCGGCGCACTGCATGACAAGCAATATGAAGCGTTGCGCAAAGTGCAGCGCGCCTTCGTCGGCGCCGCCGGACCGGCCATGCTCGACGCCCAGACGCGCCTCAATGCGATCCTCGGCTCGGCTGAAGTGTCGTCCGACGATGCCACCGAAGCTGCCCGCACCGTCGCCCAGGTCTCGACCATCTCCGCCAACGGCAATCTGATGGCCGCCGACATGATGGCGGCGCTGTCCGCCAACAGCAGCGACACGCTCGAGGCGATCGAGAAGGAATTCAAGACGACCCGCGACCGCGTCAAGTCCAACCTCGAGGACCTCCCGAACTATCCCTCGATGCAGGCCGTGCGCGACTCCGTGCAGAAGCTGTTCGCCTTCGGTGAAGGCAAGACCGGCGTGTTCAAGATCCGCCAGAAGGAGCTCGACTCCATCGACTATGGCCAGACCATCCTGGACGAGACCCGCAAGCTCAATGTCGGTCTCGGCATCAGCGTGCAGGCGCTCGTCGACGGCGTGCAGAAGGAGACCAACGCCTCGACCTTCCAGGCACGTCATGAGATCTCCCTCGCCACGACAGCGATGTTGGCCCTTGGCGGATTGATGCTGATCGGCTCGGCCCTGTTCGTCTGGCTCTATGTCGGGCGCAACATCCTGCGCCGGATCCGTGAGCTTCAGCGTGCGATGCAGCTGCTCTCGGCCGGCGACCTCGACACCGAGATCGTCCGCTCGCGCCAGAACGACGAGATCGGCGCGATGAAGGAAACGCTGACGGTGTTCCGCGACAGCATGATCGAAGCCCGCGCGCTCACGAGCGAGCAGGACAAGGATCGTGTCGTCAAGGCCGAACGTGCCGCGCATATGGAGGCGAAGATCGCCGAGTTCGAGGGCACGGTGCGTACCGCGCTCGACAATCTCGCGCAATCGGCCAATTCGATGCAGTCGACCGCGCAGAGCATGTCGAACACCGCTGACCAGTCCAACGCGCTGGTGAACGCGGTCGCGTCTGCCGCCGAAGAGACCTCGGTCAACGTGCAGACGGTGTCGTCGGGCACCGAGCAGCTGTCGTCCTCGATCGAAGAGATCAGCAAGCAGGTCGTCACCTCTGCCGCGATCGCCAAGAAGGCGGTCGACGAGGCCAGCGCCACCGACACCACGGTGCAGAGCCTTGCCGACAGCGCGAGCCGCATCAGCGTCGTCGTCGACCTGATCCAGACCATTGCGTCGCAGACCAATCTGCTTGCGCTCAACGCCACCATCGAGGCGGCGCGCGCGGGCGAAGCGGGGCGCGGCTTCGCGGTGGTCGCTTCCGAGGTGAAGAGCCTCGCCAGCCAGACCGCGAAGGCGACGGAAGAGATCCGCACCCAGATCGCCAGCATGCAGTCGGTCACGACCTCTGCGGTCGGCGCCATCCAGGGCATTGGCCGGATCATTGGCGAGATCAACGACGTCACCACCACGATCGCCGCAGCGGTCGAGGAACAGGGCGCAGCGACGCGCGAGATCGCCCGCAACATCCAGCATGCGGCCGGCGGCACCAGCGAAGTCTCCAGCAACATCGTCGGCGTCTCCACGGCTTCGGCCGAGGCCGGCGCTGCGGCCACCGAAGTGCTGAGCGCGTCCGACGCACTCCGCCGCGAGGCGGACATGCTGCGCGGAGAGATCGACTCGTTCCTCAACAACATGCGGGCGGCGTAAGACGCCGTCACACCGCCCGGATTGCGTGAAGAGCGTAGTCCGGGCCACGGAAAACGACGCGGAATGACCGCTATGCGGGCGTGCCTCGCGTCCTTTTTCGGCTGGCGCCCCGCCCGCGCTGGGTTTAAGCCGGTAGCATGAACGCAAAAACCGACACCGTGCAGTCCTCGGCCGAGGCCTTGCGCTATCCCTGGGATCAGCATCCCGGTCCCGAAGAGGTCGTGGAAGTGCGGCCCGGCGTGTTGTGGGCGCGGCCGAAGCTGCCGTTCCGCCTCAACCACGTGAACATCTATCTGCTCGCCGATGGCGACGGCTATGCGATGGTCGATGCCGGCTTCGGCAACGAGGAGACGATCGAGGCCTGGACCAAACTGTTCGAGGGTCCGCTCAAGGGCGTCAACATCACGCGTCTGATCGTCACCCACTCGCATCCTGATCATGTCGGCCTCGCAGGCTGGATCGTCGAGCGCTTCAACTGTCCGCTGGTGATGTCGCAGGTCGAGTATCTGCAATCGGTCTATCACCAGAACCGCGGCACCGAGGAGCGGCGCGAGGCGCAGCGGCAGTTCTTCCGCCGCCACGGCATGGACGAGTCGCTCACCGAGAAGCTGCTCGGCCGCGGCCAGGATTATCTCAAGCGCGTCTCGGTGCTGCCGCCGTCCTATCGCCGCATCTCGCATGGCGACGAGGTCGTGATCGGCACGCGTCGCTTCAAGGTGATCACCGGCGGCGGACATGCGCTCGACCAGGTGATGCTGTATTGCGCCGACGACAAGCTGTTCCTCTCCGCCGACCAGGTGCTGAGCAAGATCTCGCCGAATGTCAGCGTCTGGGCAGTCGAGCCCGACCAGAATTCGCTCGGCGAATATCTCGCTTCGCTCGCGAGCCTCACCACCACCCTGCCCTATGATCTGCTGGTGCTGCCCGGCCACGGCGTGCCGTTCTACGGACTGAAGACCCGCATCAAGCAACTCGCCGACCATCACGAGGAGCGCTGTCGCCTGATCGCGGAAGCCTGCCGCGAGGTGCCCCAGACCTCGCGCGCGCTGGTGCCCGTGGTGTTCAACAAGCACGTGCTCGACGAACACCAGATGGGCTTTGCAGCCGGCGAGCTCGTTGCGCACGTCAACTACATGATCGTCGAGGGCCGGCTGACGGCGGAGACGAAGGACGGCGTGCTGCAGTTCCGGACGACGTGAGTTTCTTCCTTCGCCTCTCCCCGCAAGCGGGGCGAGGGAGCAGACGCATGGTGCAGGGCAGCATTATCAATCGCGCGGACTTGATCCGGATCAAGTTTCAATTCGCACGATAGGGCATTTTGCCCAAATGCCCCTCACGGCCGAATGTGGGATAGCGCATAGACATTGGAGCTGGAAACGCTCTAAGGATATGCGCCCTTTTTGGTCAGTTCCGTCTCAGGTTGCACCGATGGATTACGCCCAGTTCTTCAATTCCGCCCTCGATCGCCTCCATACCGAGCGCCGCTATCGCGTGTTCGCCGATCTGGAGCGCACGGCCGGCCGGTTCCCGCATGCGGTCTGGCACTCGCCCAAGGGCAAGCGCGACGTCGTGATTTGGTGCTCCAACGATTACCTCGGTATGGGCCAGCACCCGAAAGTTGTCGGCGCCATGGTCGAGACCGCGACCCGTGTCGGCACCGGCGCTGGCGGCACCCGCAACATCGCCGGCACGCACCATCCGCTGGTTCAGCTCGAGGCCGAACTGGCTGACCTTCACGGCAAGGAAGCCGCGCTGCTGTTCACCTCGGGCTATGTCTCGAACCAGACCGGCATCGCGACCATCGCGAAGCTGATCCCGAACTGCCTGATCCTGTCGGACGAGCTCAACCACAATTCGATGATCGAAGGCATCCGCCAGTCCGGATGCGAGCGGCAGGTGTTCCGCCACAACGATCTCGCCGACCTCGAAGCGCTGTTGAAGGCGGCTGGCCCGAACCGGCCGAAGCTGATCGCCTGCGAGAGCCTCTATTCGATGGACGGCGACGTGGCCCCGCTCGCCAAGATCTGCGATCTCGCCGAGAAGTACGGCGCAATGACCTATGTCGACGAGGTTCATGCCGTCGGCATGTACGGCCCGCGCGGCGGCGGCATCGCCGAGCGTGACGGCGTCATGCATCGCATCGACATTCTCGAAGGCACGCTGGCGAAGGCGTTCGGCTGCCTCGGCGGCTACATCGCCGGCAACGGCCATATCATCGACGCCGTGCGCTCCTACGCGCCGGGCTTCATCTTCACCACCGCGCTGCCGCCGGCAATCTGCTCGGCCGCGACCGCGGCGATCAAGCATCTGAAGACCTCGAACTGGGAGCGCGAGCGCCACCAGGACCGCGCCGCGCGCGTCAAGGCGATCCTCAATGCCGCCGGCCTGCCGGTGATGTCGAACGACACCCACATCGTGCCGCTGTTCATTGGCGACGCCGAGAAGTGCAAGCAGGCCTCGGATATGCTGCTCGAGGATCACGGCATCTACATTCAGCCGATCAACTATCCGACCGTGGCCAAGGGCACCGAACGCCTGCGCATCACTCCCTCGCCGTATCATGACGACGGCCTGATCGATCAGCTCGCCGAAGCGCTGCTGCAGGTGTGGGATCGCCTTGGACTGCCGCTGAGCGAGAAGTCGCTGGCGGCAGAGTAGGCGTTCGACGCTCCTCACTCAACTCGCACCGTCCCCGGAGCTACCCCCCTCCCCAACCCTCCCCCACAAGGGGGGAGGGAGCGGTAGAGGTGTGCCTCCCTCACGTTGATCCAAAATCTGTTTCCCTTCGCGACGACTGACACTCTCTCCGTTCGCTCCCCCCTTGTGGGGGAGGGTCAGGGAGGGGGGCCCACACGGGGACTGTCTCTGCAGGCCCGCGCGCACCTTAACGACAACCCCAGTTCCCGCTTCGGCCCACCATTTCGCAGTCGCCTCCACCCGCCCAACGCGCTAGATTTGCTGGGAAAATGAGAGCAGGCGCGACCGCGCCATGGGAGACACACGCTCGCCATGCTGCACGACTGGGGCGTGATCGCTGCCGCCTTCGGCTATATCGGCTTCCTGTTCCTGGTGGCGAGCCATGGCGACCGCCGCTCGCCGGCCGGACCCGGCCGCGCGTCCGGGCTGATCTATCCGCTGTCGCTGGCGATCTATTGCACCTCCTGGACCTTCTTCGGCTCGGTGGGTTTTGCCACCCGCACCTCGACCGACTTCCTCGCGATCTATGTCGGCCCGATCCTGATGATCGGCCTCGGCGCCGGCGTGCTCCGCCGCGTGATCCAGCTTGCGAAGGCGCACAACATCACCTCGATCGCCGATTTCATCGGCGCGCGCTACGGCAAGAGCCAGGCGGTGGCTGCGACGGTCGCGCTGATCGCGATCATCGGCTCGGTGCCTTACATCGCGCTCCAGCTCAAGGCGGTGGCGTCCTCGCTCGAAGTCATCCTGAGCGAGGACCAGGCGTTCTCCCACATCCCGATCCTCGGCGACATGGCGCTGATGGTGACGCTGGCCATGGCGGCTTTCGCGGTGCTGTTCGGCACGCGGCAGACCGACGCCACCGAGCACCAGCATGGCCTGATGCTGGCGGTCGCAACCGAATCCATCATCAAGCTGGTCGCCTTCCTCACCGCTGGCATCTTCGTCACCTTCTGGATGTTCTCGCCGCATGAACTGATCGAGCGCGCGATGAAGACGCCGGAGGCGGTGCGTGTCATCGACTATTCGCCGTCGATCGGCAACTTCCTCACCATGACACTGCTGTCGTTGTGCGCATCGATGCTGCTGCCGCGCCAGTTTCACGTCAGCGTCGTCGAGAATTCCAGCGATACCGAGGTCAGCCGCGCGCGCTGGCTGTTTCCGCTCTATCTCGTCGCCATCAACGTGTTCGTGATTCCGATCGCGCTTGCCGGCCTCATCACTTTCCCGTTCGGCGCGGTCGATCCCGACATGTATGTGCTGGCGTTGCCGATGGAGGGTGGCGCCGGACTGCTCAGCGTCGCCGTCTTCGTCGGCGGCCTGTCGGCGGCGACCGCGATGGTGATCGTCGAATGCGTCGCGCTCTCGATCATGGTCTCGAACGACCTCGTGGTGCCGCTGGTGCTGCAGCGGCGGCCAGAGGGTCGCGCAGGCGCCACCGATTTCGGCGACTTCCTGCTGCGCTCGCGGCGGCTCGCGATCTTCGCCATCATGGTGATGGCCTATTTCTACTATCGCGCGCTCGGCAACACCCAGCTCGCGGCGATCGGCCTGTTGTCGTTTGCAGCCATCGCGCAGCTCGCGCCCAGCTTCTTCGGCGGTCTGTTGTGGCGGCGGGCGACCGCGCGCGGCGCCATCGGCGGCATGCTGGTCGGTTTCGCGGTGTGGCTCTACACGCTGTTTATCCCGAGCTTCATGGACTCCTCGACGGCCGGAATCCTGCTGCTCCAACACGGCCCGTTCGGCATCGAGGCGCTGCGGCCGCAGGCGCTGTTCGGCGCTGACCTGCCGCCACTGATGCATGGCGTGGTCTGGTCGCTCTCGCTCAACATCCTCACCTATGTGCTGCTGTCGCTGGCGCGGCGGCCATCGTCCATCGAACTTGTGCAGGCCGATCTGTTCGTGCCCAACACGCTGGCCCCGATCGCCCCGAATTTCCGCCGCTGGCGCACCACCATCACGGTGCAGGACATCCAGGCCACCGTTGCGCAATATCTCGGACCAGAGCGCACCCAACATTCCTTCGAAGCCTTTTCGGCACGACGCAACATGCGGCTGGAGCCTGGAGCACCGGCCGATTTCGAACTGCTGCAGCATGCCGAGCACCTGATCGCCTCGTCGATCGGAGCTGCGTCCTCGCGCCTCGTGATGTCGCTGCTGCTGCGCAAGCGCACGGTCTCGGCAAAGGCCGCACTGAAACTGCTCGACGACTCCCATGCGGCGCTGCATTTCAACCGCGAGATCCTTCAGACCGCGCTCAATCACGTGCGCCAGGGTATCGCGGTGTTCGACGCCGATCTGCAGCTGATCTGCTCCAATCGGCAGTTCGGCGATCTCCTCAACGTGCCCCCGCATTTCATCCAGTTCGGCACGCCTTTGCGCGAAATCCTGGAGTTCATGGGGGTGAGCGATCCCGCCGATCAGCCAGATCGCGAGGCGCTGATCGAGCAGCGGCTCGTCGCCTATACGACCGATGGCGAACCCTATCTCGAACGCCTGTCCGAACGGCACATGGTGATCGAGGTGCTCACCAACCGCATGCCCGGCGGCGGCTTCGTCATCACGTTCACCGACGTCACGCCGACCTTCGAGGCGGCGGAAGCGCTGGAGCGCGCCAATGCGACGCTGGAGAAGCGCGTGCGCGACCGCACCGAGGAGTTGACGCGGCTGAACTCCGAGTTGGCGCTCGCCAAGAGCAGCGCGGAGGACGCCAGCATCTCCAAGACGCGATTCCTTGCGGCCGCCAGCCACGACATTCTCCAGCCGCTGAACGCGGCGCGGCTCTATGTCACGAGCCTCGTCGAGCGCCAGCACAGCGGCGAGGAGACGCGCCTGGTCGAAAACATCGACGAGTCCCTGCAGGCGATCGAGGAGATCCTCGGCGCGCTGCTCGACATCTCCAGGCTCGATGCCGGCGCGATGGCGACCTCGATCTCGAGCTTCAAGATGGCGGACCTGATGCGCTCGCTGGAGATCGAGTTCGCACCGATCGCGCGCGCCAAGGGCCTCGACCTCACCTTCGTGCCCTGCTCGCTGCCGGTCGAATCGGACCGGCTCTTGTTGCGACGGCTGTTGCAGAACCTGATCTCGAACGCGATCAAATACACCCCACGCGGGCGCGTGCTGGTCGGTTGCCGCCGCCGCGGCGCCTCGCTCACCATCAACGTCTACGACACCGGTGTCGGCATCCCCGCGGTCAAACGTGGCGAGATATTCAAGGAATTCCACCGTCTCGAGCAGGGCGCGCGAATCGCGCGCGGCCTGGGATTGGGTCTCTCCATCGTCGAGCGGCTGGCGCGTGTGCTCAACCACGGCATCGCCATCGACGCCAACAAGAGCGGCGGCTCGCTGTTCTCCGTGACGGTCCCGACGGCGAAGGCCGTAACACTCACCGCGGCCGTGACCAGCGCCACGCCGCTGGCGCGCACGCCGATCTCCGGCGCGCTGATCGTCTGCATCGAGAACGACGCTGCGATCCTCGACGGCATGCGGACGCTGCTCAGGGCCTGGGGCGCCGAGGTGATCGCGGTCGCCGATCCCGAAGGCGCGATCGCGGCGATCGAGGCTGCCGGCAAACGCGTCACCGGACTGCTCGTCGACTATCACCTCGACCGCGGCAACGGCATCGCCGCCATCCGCGACATCCGCCGCCGCTTCGGCGACATCCCCGCGATCCTCATTACCGCCGATCGCAGCCCAGCCGTGCAGATGGCCGCGCGGGACGAGAAGATCGCCGTGCTGAATAAGCCGGTGAAGCCGGCTTCGCTACGCGCCTTGCTGGGGCAATGGCGGACGCAGCAGATGGTGGCTGCGGAATAGGCTCCGGACGAAGATCGACTTCACGTTTCAGGGCGCAAGCCGCGTGAAGACGTAGTCATGACCCTTGGCGTGAGCCTCATGGCACGCAAAGCAGGTGCGATGTTGCGCCTCGTCCACGGGCTTGCCGTTGACGAAACGGCCGAAGCCCCAGCCGCCGGTGGCGGCATATTTTTTCGAGTCTTTCACCATGACCTGGACGGTGGTGGCAGCGCCGGGAATGGTCGCGGATGCGAAGTCCGGCGACTGTGTGCGCTTCCAGGCGCGCTTCACCAGAATGGTGCCGTCGGTGAACGGAAGCTTGCCATCCTGATAGGCGTTGATTGCGGTCTGGTTGCCGACGACGGCACGCAGCTCGTTCAGGGGCGCGGCCTCTTCGGCCGGCGCGATCAGCTCCCACTTTTTGTAATTCACGGGGATCGTGACGCCGAAGATCGGCGAGGCATCTGCGGTTCCCGGTTCTTCAGCGAGCGCGATCGAGACCAGATACGGCACGCAAGCCAGCAGGATAACGAGAAGGAGTGCGGCCAGTACGATGGCCGTGATGGTGGAGGATTTTTTCTTTTCAGGGGCGGTCGGTGTCATGACGTTTCTTCAAGCTGAGATCGCGACGCAGCCCGGTCCGGCCTATGCCGGGCCGGGCTCTTGGGTGGCTGCTCAGGCGCCACCGTCGACATCGATGATGGCCTTGGCAAAGGCCTGCGGCGCTTCCTGCGGCAGATTGTGACCGATGCCGCCGGTGACCAGGCGGAAATCGTAACGCCCGGAAAACTTTTTGGCGTAAGCGCTGGGATCGGGATGCGGCGCGCCATTGGCATCGCCCTCCATCGTGATGGTCGGCACGTTGATGATCGGAGTCAAAGCGAGCTTGTTTTCGATCTCCTCGTACTTCGCCTCGCCCTTGGCGAGCCCGAGCCGCCAGCGGTAGTTGTGGATCGAGATCGCGACATGATCCTTGTTCTCGAACGCCTTCGCGCTGCGATCGAAGGTGGCGTCGTCGAACTTCCACTCCGGCGAGGCCAGCTTCCAGATCAGCTTGGCGAAATCATGCGTGTACTTCGCGTAGCCGGCGCTGCCGCGCTCGGTCGCGAAATAGAACTGGTACCACCATTGCAGCTCGGCTGCCGGCGGCAGCGGCGCGCTTCCCGCAGCCTGACTCGAGATCAGATAGCCACTCACAGACACCAGCGCGCGGCAGCGCTCGGGCCACAGCGCTGCGATAATATCGGCAGTGCGCGCGCCCCAATCGAAGCCGGCAACGACAGCCTTCTTGATCTCGAGCGCATCCATCAGTGCGATGATGTCGACCGCGAGCGCAGCCGGCTCGCCGTTGCGCAACGTCTCGCTGGAGAGGAAGGTCGTCGAACCATAGCCGCGAAGGTAAGGAATGATGACGCGATAGCCGGCCTGCGCCAGGATCGGCGCGACATCGACGAAAGCGTGGATGTCGTAGGGCCAGCCGTGGAGCAGGATCGCCACCGGGCCGGTCGCGGGGCCCGCTTCCGCGTAGCCGACATTGAGGACGCCGGCGTTGATCTGCTTGATCGTGCCGAACGAAGCATTCGATGCGGAGGATTGCGGCGCTGCCGTTTCGGCGCGCGCAAGGTCGATCACGCCAAGGCCGACGGCGGCGGTTCCGGCTGCGATGCCGAGGAAGCTGCGGCGATGCTGGTCGATGATCTCTGTCATGGTCGTGGTCCTTGTTGATTGTCGCGGCAACCCGCCCGATACGATCAGCGGCGCTTTTGCTCGGGCGCTCCTTGCCGTTACGCGACTGACTATCAGCCCGTTACAACGAGCGCCCGTTTGGAGTTGTGAGATGTTGTGAGATCAGCGGGAACCGTAAGGATGGAGACCTCACTCAGACGCCGATCTTCGTGTCCCGGACGCGCTGCAACGCGCAGCGTTGCTGCGCAGAGCCGGGACCCAGGAAGCCGCACGGTTTTTCATGCGGTGAGATGGGCCCCGGCTCTGCAGCGCACCGCTGAAGAAGCGCTGCGCTGCGTCCGGGGCACGAGAGTGTCTATCTGAAATTCGATCTTTCCAGGCATCAGACGCACTATCGCTTTCTCGCGGCGTATTTCGCCCGAGGTTTGCTCTCTGCTTCACGCGCTCTTCAAATAAAGGGCGCAGGGAAGGCCGGGTGCCGGCCGGCACCTACGGTCCGCTGTGCGCATGTAGCGCAAAAGGAATTGCACAGCGGCATACAGGTGAAGCCAAACACACGGCCTTCCCTGCGCGATGGTCGGACGGCTTATGCCGTGCTCTCCCGGGAGCCGAATTCCTTCTGGCCTCCCTCGCCCGACGGAAGTTGCCGGCACTACGCCGGTTGGCGCTATGCCGCATCTGCAAGACTTGGCCGTAGCGACGACGGCCGGGACCACACGGTTTTGCCGTACGCAGACAGATCCGGCTTCGGCCTACGAGGCTTCGCAAGGCACAGGCGCTGTTCGTACAACGCGGCTTGCGAGACGCTCACGGGGTTCGGCTCAATCCATCGCCCCGCCCTGCGCTCACATCCGCGACGGCGCTGCCCGCGTCCACCGCAACCCGATCCGCGGCTCGTGACGACGTACGACCGCCCCTTTTCGCCGGATCAGGATGGGCGACACATACGACAAATCCGAATTTCGGTAAAGTGGAATATTTTTGAACAGTTGGATTGACAGGCGAGCGACACAGAGGCGCGGGCAGTCGCTCTCTCCGCCGTCATTCCGGGGCGCGCGAAGCGCGAGCCCGGAAT
>JAEWHT010000448.1 GCA_023387695.1 Pseudomonadota bacterium
TTCGCTGGGTCTCCTGCAACATCTATTCGACGCAAGATCACGCTGCCGCTGCCATCGCTGCCGCCGGCATTCCGGTGTTCGCCGTCAAGGGCGAGAGCCTGACTGAATATTGGGACTACACTGCCAAGCTGTTCGACTGGCATGGCGGCGGTCACCCGAACATGATCCTCGACGATGGCGGCGACGCCACCATGTACGTCCATCTCGGTCTGCGCGCCGAGAACGGCGACGCTGCGTTCCTGGACAAGCCGGGTTCGGAAGAAGAGGAAATCTTCTTCGCGCTTCTCAAGAAGCAGCTCAAGGAAAAGCCGAAGGGCTACTTCGCCGCGATCGCCAAGAGCATCCAGGGCGTTTCCGAAGAGACCACCACGGGCGTGCATCGTCTCTATGACATGCAGAAGGCCGGAACGCTGCTGTGGCCGGCGATCAACGTCAACGACAGCGTCACCAAGTCGAAGTTCGACAACCTGTATGGCTGCCGTGAATCGCTGGTCGACGGCATCCGCCGCGGTACCGACGTGATGATGTCGGGCAAGGTCGCGATGGTCGCGGGCTTCGGTGACGTCGGCAAGGGCTCGGCCGCTTCGCTGCGCCAGGCCGGTTGCCGCGTCATGGTCTCGGAAGTCGATCCGATCTGCGCGCTGCAGGCGTCGATGGAAGGCTATGAAGTCACGACGATGGAAGACGCGGCGCCCCGCGCCGACATCTTCGTCACCGCGACCGGCAACAAGGACATCATCACCATCGAGCACATGCGGGTGATGAAGGATCGCGCCATCGTCTGCAACATCGGTCACTTCGACAATGAGATCCAGATCGCCAGCTTGCGCAATCTGAAGTGGACCAACATCAAGCCGCAGGTCGACGAGATCGAATTCCCCGACAAGCACCGCATCATCATGCTGTCCGAAGGCCGCCTCGTGAACCTCGGCAATGCGATGGGCCATCCGTCCTTCGTGATGTCGGCGTCCTTCACCAACCAGACGCTGGCGCAGATCGAGCTGTTCGCCAACAACAAGGACGGCAAGTACAAGAAGGAAGTCTACGTGCTGCCGAAGTCGCTCGACGAAAAGGTCGCGCGCCTGCACCTCGCCAAGATCGGCGTCAAGCTCACCGAGCTGCGCAAGGACCAGGCCGACTATATCGGCGTGAAGCAGGAAGGCCCGTACAAGTCGGACCACTACCGCTACTGAGTTCGATCTGTTTAGAACACGCAAAGGCCCCGGAGCGATCCGGGGCCTTTTTGCTTTGTCCGTGTGGCGGGAAGCGGCCGCCGGTTGCAAAAATTCGGTTCCCGTTTCGGTTGTTGCGGATTGACGGCTCGGGCTTGCGGTCAGAGTATCCCGCCCCGGCGGAGGAAACCATGCAACAAGAACATTTCGACGTCTTGATCGTCGGTGCGGGGCTGTCCGGCATCGGAGCGGGCTATCATTTGCAGAGCAAGTGCCCGGGCAAGAGCTACGTCATCCTCGAGGGCCGCGACTGCATCGGCGGCACCTGGGATTTGTTTCGTTATCCCGGCATCCGCTCTGACAGCGACATGTTCACGCTCGGCTATTCCTTCAAACCGTGGACCGATCCGAAGGCGATCGCCGACGGGCCGCAGATCCTGAACTATGTGCGCGAGACCGCGACCGAGAACGGCATCGAGAAGCACATCCGCTTTCGTCATCGCGTCAAGCGCGCGGCGTGGTCGACGCCGGAGGCGCGCTGGACCGTCGAGGTCGAGCGCACAACGGGTGAGGGCGCGACGGAGACCGTGCGCTTCACCTGCAATTTCCTGTTCATGTGCGCGGGCTATTACAAATACGAGGCGGGCTACACGCCCGAGTTTGCGGGCGTTGCGGATTTCGCAGGTCGCATCGTGCATCCGCAGAAATGGACTGACGACATCGACTACGCTGGAAAACGCGTCGTCGTGATCGGCTCGGGTGCAACGGCGGTGACGCTGGTGCCGGAGCTCGCCAAGACGGCGGCGCAGGTCACCATGCTGCAGCGCTCGCCGACCTACGTGGTGTCGCGTCCGGCGCAGGATCCGGTCGCCAACAAATTGCGCCGCAACCTGCCGGCGCGACTCGCCTATCATCTGATCCGCTGGCGCAACGTGATGTGGGGAATGTTCTTCTTCCAGCTCAGCCGACGGCGGCCGGACAAGGTGAAGAACCTGATCCTCGGCGGCGTGCGCATGGCGCTCGGGCCGGACTACGATATCGCGACCCATTTCACGCCGCGCTACAACCCCTGGGATCAGCGCCTCTGCCTCGTGCCCGACGGCGATTTGTTCAAGGCGATCCGCGAAAAGCGCGCCGCCGTTGTCACCAACGAGATCGACACCTTTACCCACGACGGCATCCGCCTGAAGGATGGCAGCGAGCTTCCTGCGGACATCATCGTGACGGCGACGGGCCTCGTGCTTCAGGTCGTCGGTGGTCTGGAGGTTAGTGTCGACGGCCGCGCCGTCGATTTTGCCAACACGCTGACCTACAAGGGCATGATGTATGCCGACGTGCCCAACATGGCGTCGGCGTTCGGCTACACCAACGCGTCGTGGACGCTGAAATGCGATCTCACCTGCGAATATGTTTGCCGTCTGATCAACTACATGGACCGGCATAATTTCCGCCAGTGCATGCCGCATAACGACGACGCGACGATCACGGCGCAGCCGTCGCTTGATTTCACCTCGGGCTATGTCCAGCGCTCGGTCGCGAAGATGCCGAAGCAGGGCTCGAAGACGCCATGGCGGCTGTACCAGAACTACGCGCTCGACATCGTGTCGTTGCGCTGGGGTCGGATCGACGACGGCGTGATGCAGTATTCCTGATCACGTCGCGTCTGCGGTTATGCCTTGCGCGCAACCAGCGCCAGGCCAAGGTCGATCGCGAGCGCCAGCACTACGGCGCCGCCGCCGAGAGCGAACAGGACGAGATAATCGCCGCCGGTGTTCGCGTAGATCCAGGAGAAGCCGTAAGCAGCGGCGGCCTGGAACAGCGCAAAGCTGGTGGTGGCGTGGCTCCACGTTGTACGCTGCTGCTCGCTCGAGTGCGGGACGAGCTCATGAATGCGTCCGAGGACCAGCGGTACGATGCCGGGCGTAAAACCTCCGATCACGATGCTCGACACGATCAGCGACACCGGTGCTGTGCTGACGGTCGGGAGCAGCACGGCGGCCGCTTCGATCAGGAACGCCGCGCGCAGGGCCGGACCGAAGCCTGACCGGTCGCCGAGATGGCCGGTGACGAGAGGGCCGACGATCGCGCCGAGGCCGTAGAGCAC
>JAEWHT010000457.1 GCA_023387695.1 Pseudomonadota bacterium
CCCCGGGAGCGCGTTCAACGAGCAGTGGGGTGGTGCGTGGAATTCCTTGTAACCATACTCCGGCGCCGTAAAACTTGCCCAGCCGAGGGCGCGAATCCGGCGAGCCGGACGAGAGCAGCAATACCGCTTTGGTTGACCCGCCGAAAGCGACGAAAGGAAGGCGTATGTCCAAGAAATCCCGAAAGAAAACGTCCAAAACGCCCTCCGGCAGTCCGACGGCTAAAAAGAAGGCCCCAAAAGCACGGGCAGCTAGTCAAACACGCAGCGCGAAAACAAAGCCGGCATCGGCAAGCAAATCAGGCAAGACAAGCGCAAAGGCAGGCGCCAAGAAGGGTGCCAAAACAGGTGCGAAGCCAGCATCGCACAAGGCCACGTCGAAACGGTTAAAATCTTCTGAAAAGGCCTCCAAGCCCGCCGTGTCGCCGCCGGCCGTATCAGCGACGTCCCTGGCCGAGGGCCAGAAGGCCCCGGCCTTCCGCCTGCCCCGCGACGGCGGCCAAACGGTCACCTCGGCGGACTTTGCCGGCCAGAAGCTCGTCCTGTTCTTCTATCCCCGCGCCGACACACCGGGCTGCACCCGCGAGGCGATCGACTTCACCCGGCTCAAGGGGGATTTCGCCGCCGCCGGCACGGCCGTGCTCGGCATTTCGGCCGATCCGTTAAAGGCGCAGGAGAAGTTCCGCGACAAGCACAGCCTCGGCGTCCCCCTGATCTCGGATGAGCAGCACGAGATGCTGGAGGCTTACGGTGCGTGGGGCGAAAAATCCATGTACGGCAGGAGCTTCCTTGGGATTCTTCGCACCACTGTGCTGATCGGGACCGACGGCAAAGTCGCGAAGATCTGGCGCAATGTCAGGGTCGATGGCCATGCCGACGATGTGCTGGAAGCGGCAAGGAGTCTTTAACCAGCCCGTTAAAATCGAGTGACCTCATTTCCAGAAAATTAACCATGACGGGCCCAGATTGCTGCGGCAGTTGAAGCCGTCAGGAACCGTTCCGACCGGCGCGGGAGTGCCGATGTCGAAAAGTTCTGCCCAATATTCGCAGTACCCCCAACATCATCCCCACGACCACGGACGGGCATTCCAGCGCCGTCCCGCTGCTGCAGCGGCAGCCGCCGCTATTCCCCTTCCCGATACCGACGACGCCTACACCATCCTGCATCACGGCAAGCAGGTTCGCCTCGGGCCGGTGGTGTTCTGGATCGTGGTCGGCACCGTCGTCCTGCTCGGCCTGTGGTCAGCGGCGACTGCCACCTATTTCGCCTTCCGCGACGACGTGCTGACCCGGCTGATCGCTCGTCAGGCCGAGATGCAATACGCCTATGAGGACCGCATCGCCGAGCTGCGCGCCAAGGTCGACCGTACCACCAGCCGCCAGCTGCTCGACCAGGAGCAGTTCGACCAGAAGCTCGACCAGATCATGAAGCGCCAGACGGCGCTGGAGTCCCGGGCAACGGCGCTTGGAGCTATGCCCGACGTCACCGGATCGATTCCCCGCGCAACGCCGCAACGTGGCGAGGTGAACCAGACGACGCAGGGTACGCCGAAACCCTCGCCGATCAGCGACACCGTGATCTTCGTGGCGCCGCCGGACCGCGAAGCCCGACTCGAATCGCGCGCGCCGGCTGCGATCGCTCCGCCAGCCAATCAATTCGCCAAGAACCAGGGTTTCGACAATATCCTGGTCCGGCTCACCAACTCGCTTGATCAGGTCGAGCGCCGCCAGGTCGCGGCGCTCAGCGCCGTTGAAGAAGGCATGGATTCGCGGATGCGTCGGATGCGTGGCGTCGTCAGCGACCTCGGCCTAAACCTTGCCAGTCTTGAGGCCGCCGCGCCGCGCGCCCCGATGGGCGGCCCGTTCGTGCCGGTGAAGCTCACCGCGAACGCAGGTCCTTTCGAGAAGCAGCTCTATCGCATCAATACCACCCGCGCCGAAATGGACCGGCTCAATCGCACGATGGCGCAGGTGCCCTATCGCAAGCCCGTCGTCGGCGAAGTCGAATTCACTTCCGGCTTCGGCGTGCGCAGCGATCCCTTCCTCGGCCGGCCCGCGATGCACACCGGTCTCGACTTCCGTGCCGCGACCGGCGATCCCGCGCGCGTCACCGCCAACGGCAAGGTCGTCTCGGCCGGCTGGTCCGGTGGTTACGGTCGCATGGTCGAAGTCGATCACGGCAACGGACTGTCGACCCGTTACGGCCATCTCTCCGAGATTAACGTCAAGGTCGGCGAGATCGTGAGAATCGGTCAGGTCATCGGCCTCGTCGGCTCGACCGGCCGTTCGACCGGCCCGCATCTGCATTACGAAACCCGCATTGATGGCGAAGCCGTCGATCCGCAGAAGTTTCTGCGCGCCGGCGTGAAGCTGAGCGCGGGTTAAGTCCGCGCCTTACGCGTCAAGCGTCTTCGGCATCTAGCGCCGTCCACCGCCGCCCATCCCGCCTCCGGGACCTCCGAAGCCACCACCACCCATGCCGCCGGGGCCCATCGGGTTTCCACCGGGCGTGCCAAAACCACCAGGGCCTGACGGGCCGCTTGGTCCAGACGGCCCGGCGCCGGGATTGCCGCCGGGATTGGATCCTGGCGAAGACGGCGAGCCCGGCGCGCCGGGCTGGCTGCCGCCCGGCGCCGTCGGGCCGCGATCCGGATGCATGATCGAACCGCCGGGTGACCGGGTCGGAGTGTTGCCGCCAGGCTGAGGTGCACTTGGTGCCGGACCAATCGCCTTGGTCGAATCCACCTGAAGACCACGCGAGCGATCGAACACGCCGTTGACGACCATGCGCGCTTCGCCCGCCGCCGGCCCAAAGCGCGAGCCGTCACGCGCGACGAGGCCCGAGCCGAGCTGCAGGCTGGAGCCCGAGCGCTGCACGTAGGCCTCGATCGAGAGACGGCTTGCGCCGACCAGATCCGAGAAATCGTCGATGCGCGTGTGCGCGGCCTGCATCGCGCCCTGACTTGCACTGCCCTCGATCTGGACGCGCTGGCCCGCCAGCAAGGGATCGACGCCGGTCAGCCTCAGCCCGCCAATGTGCAGGCCGTCGGGCCCGCGCTCGACCAGGCCCGTGACCCGCTCGGCTGCATCCTTGCGCGGTTCGACCAGGCTCGCGACGATGACACCATCGGTCCGACGCAGGCCGTAGACGGCGACCTGCGTGCCCGCACGGAGCTTGCTGTCCTTGCTGCCGGCCACGATCTTCTGACCGAGCACGGTCAGCTCGTTGCCCTTTACCTGCTCGATCGGTCCGGACACTTCGCTCGCGATCGCGATGTTACGCGTGACGAGCGTGCCGTCGGCCTGCCGCGTCGCGACCACGCGCGCGAGCTGACCGATGCGCAGTGCCTTCGGGCTCGCCGCCTCGCCATCGATCCGCACGGGCACATCGCTCGCATAGGTGACGCGCTCGCCGTTGACGTAGATGCTGCCGAAACGCTGGATCACGCCGACAATGCCGGTGCCGCCGATGCCGTGATCGTCGCCACGTGTGATTCCGGTACCGCCAATGCCATGATCATCGCCACTACGCTTGACCTGCGCGCGCGCAATTGCGGTGCCGGCGAGCCAGAATCCGGTCAGCAGCAGTCGGCGGGAAATCAGCGGCGGCCGGCTCATGACGAGCTGCCCTCCTTGCCGCCATCCTTGCTAACCGCCTCTGCATCTTCATCGGCGTCTTCGCTGTAGATGTAGACGCCGAAATTCCAGCGGGCGTCGCCGCCCTTGTCCTTGGCGAGCGCGCGATGGGCCTCGCGGTTGGCAGTCTTCAGCGCATCCATCGCGAGTTCGCGCGAGCGCGCCTCGAGGCGCCTCGCAAGCTTCGGCGAGATGTTGTTGTAGTGGACCGCACGCTCAAGGAAGCGCGGCGCCGGCCCCGACACATTTTCCGCGGCGGCGGCGATATGGTCGTGCAGATTGCGGCCGAGATAGTGCCATTTGCTGTCGTCCGCACCGCTGGGGACGAACGCCGCCTCCACCAGCTCGATCTCGTCGGCCGCATTGATGGTGACGAGCTTGCGATCGATCCATTCGTCGAGCACGGCGCGCGGACGCACATCCTTGGTGACGGAGGCAACAAGCTGCTCGAACGACGGCGCGTCCCCCTCGGCGGTGCGCGGCAGCGCCAGCGGCTCGCCTCTCGCATCGGTGAATTCGGGCGCTGCGAGCCAGCGCGCGATCACCGCGCTCGTCAGCGATAGCGCCGCCGGCGTCTCGTTCACGGGCGCGCCGGCGCCGCGCAGCCGCGCCACCTCCTTGCGGTGGATGCCAGTGAGCAGGCTGACGCGGCTGTCGGTCTGATCCTTGCCGTCGAGTGCAAAATCATGCTCGGCGACGTTGACGAAGAGCTCGCGGAGCAGTTGCGCCAGCGCCGGAAAGGTCATGCCGCTGCGGATACAGAGCCGCACGAGCGGACGCAGCAGCCGCGCCAGCGGCGCGTGCAGCTTTGTCGCGGCATTCGGCTCGGGAGCCGCCGCCTTGGGCCCGGACTTGGCATTCATGTCTGAACTGTACGCGCGCCACACGTGGGACACAATCCCACATTTTTCGATTTCGCGATTGACGTGGTAAATTTTCCCACATATACGAAACGCCACTGGGGCGCGACGTAAAGGGATTCACATCCATGGCTGACCGCTTGGTCCGCAATTGCAATTCACTGCGTGCTGTGCCGGCTCCTGACTGGGGACGCGGCGCGACCATGCCGATCCTACCGGCGCTGCTGCGCGGCGTGATCTTCATCTCGGTGCTGTCAGCACCGTTCGTCGCAGCACTGCTCGCGGGCTGAGGCCACCATGCATCACACCACCAACCCTCCCGCACCCCGCCCGTCGGTGCTCCACATCTTCAAGATCTATTATCCCGACCTGTTCGGCGGCACGCTCACGGTGATCCGGGACATCTGCGCCAGCCTGAAGGATGCCTTCGCGTCCGCCGTGCTGGTCTGCTCGCAATCGGCCGAGCAGCGCGAGATCGTCGTCAACGACGTGCCGGTGGAACGCGTCCACTCGTTCGGCAATGTGCTGTCGCTGCCGGCCGCGCCAACCTATCCGTGGCGGCTGTGGCAGAAGATCGCGGCGCACGATTTGCTGGCGCTGCACGCGCCCTTCCCGCTCGCCGATCTCGTCTTCGCCTTCGGCTTCGGACGCAAACGGCCACTGGTCGTGCACTGGCATGCCGACATCGTGACCCATGCCGGTCTGCGCTGGTTCATCGAGCCGTTGATGCGGCGGACGCTGCGCCAGGCCGAGGCGATCATCGTTTCGGACAACGTACTGATCGAGACCACGCCATTGCTGCGCGAGTTCGAGAACAAGTGCCATGTCGTGCCCTTCGGCATCGACACCAGCGTCTATGACTGGCCGAAGATCGAGCCGCATCATGTCAATGATCGCGGCCGCCTCGTGCTCGCCTGCGGCCGGCTCGTACCCTACAAGGGGTTCGACGTGCTGATCCGCGCCGCCGTCGACCGCCAGTTCGAAGTCTGGATCATCGGCGAAGGCGTTGAGCGCCCCTGGCTCGAGCAACTGATCGCCGAACTCGGCCTCGGCGATCGCGTTCGTCTGCTCGGCTCCGTCAATGATTGCGAGCGCATCAAGCTGATGTGCCTGGCCGACGTCTTCGTGATGCCGTCCGTGACCAACGCCGAGACCTTCGGCATCGTCCAGCTCGAAGCGATGGCCGCGGGCCGGCCGGTTGTGAATACCGCGCTCGATACGGCTGTGCCGCGGGTCGCGCGCCACGGCATGGAGGCGATCACGGTGCCGCCGGGCGACGCCGAGAAGCTCGGTGAGGCCATCGACGCCCTGATCAGCGATCCCGAGCGACGCCGCCGCATGGGGCTTTCCGCGCGAACCCGCGCTGTAACGCGTTACTCCGCGACGGCCTTCAGGGATGGCATGGAGTCCGTCTACCGCGCGGCCGTCACCGCGCCCGCCGAAGAACAGGCCCCCGCACACGAACTGCCGCAGATGACGAGCTGGTTCGAGAGCGTCCGGATCGCCGCAACCTTGGCCTGGTCCGACATGCGCCACCGCTATGTGCGCTCGCTCCTCGGACCATTCTGGATGTCGCTGCAGATGGCGATCGTAGTCGCGGTGCTGGGCTCGGTGATCGGGCATATGTCGAATGCCGACATGCTGGCGCGGCTGCCGATGCTTGCGCTCTCGATGACAGCCTGGACGTTCCTCAACAGCGTCGTGCTCGATGCGACCACCGCGCTCCAGAATTCGGCAACCCTGATCCGCGATCGTGCCCTGCCGCCCGCGATCTTCCTCCTGCAATGTACGTTCCGCCAGGGACTGTTCGCTCTGCATAACGCCTGCGTCCCGTTGATTCTCTGGCTCCTGCTCACGCCGCACGATCTCTCCGGCGCGCTCGCAGCGCTGCCGGGCCTCGCATTGTTCGTCACCTGCGCCTTCGCACTCAGCCTGGTGCTCGGCGCGCTGGCGACACGCTATCGCGACCTCAAGCCGATCATTGAATCCACGCTCATGCTCGCCTTTCTGGCATCGCCCGTGATCTGGTCCGCCGACATGATCAATCACCGCTCGACCGTGATGCGGATCAATCCGCTGACCCATCTGTTCGCGGTCTGGCGAGAGCCGCTCGTCGGCGGCCATGTCGATGCAACCAGCATCGTCTACGTCCTGGTCGCACTGGCGCTGTTGCTCTGCGCAAGCGTGCTGACGCTGCTCCATCTGCGCAAAGCCGCGTTCTGGATCTGACCGATGGTTTCGATCAACCTGCGCAATGTCTGCCTCGACTATCCCCTCTACGGCGCCTACGACTTCTCCCTGAAGCGGCGGCTGCTCGGACATCTCATCCGCGAAAAAGGCGAGATGCGGGTCATCCGCGCCGTCGACCATGTCACCATCGAAGCCGAGGCCGGCGCACGTATCGGGCTTGCCGGCCCCAATGGATCCGGCAAGTCAACGCTGTTGCGGCTGATTGCGGGCGTCTATCCGCCGAGCAGCGGCCAGGTCGCGATCAGCGGCAATGTCGTGCCCCTGCTCGGTCTCAATGCCGGCGTCAACCTCGACTTCATCGCCGAGGACAACATTGCCCTCTTGCTGCGGATCAGCGGCCGCAAGCCGACGCGCGCGGTGATCGACGAGATCTGGGCCTTCACGGAACTCGAAGAACGCATGCAGCGGCTGCCGCTGCGGATGTTCTCCTCGGGCATGCTGATGCGCGTGCTATTTGCGACCGCTACCGCCTTTCCCGCGGACATCCTCCTGCTCGACGAATGGCTGAGCGTGGTTGACGAGCATTTTGCCGAGAAGGCCGAGCAGCGGCTGCAAAACCTGGTCTCGCAGGCCGCCATCGTGATCATTGCCTCGCATGACCATCCGCTGCTGCGTCGCACCTGCACCAGCATCATCAATCTCGATCATGGCCGCATCGCCTCGACCGTCGCGGTCGAGCAACCGCCGGCACCTTCCTTCGAGCTTCGCGAGAAACGCGCATGAACCAGAATATCCTCGTCGTGTCCGAAGCGCTCGGCGAACCCAACCACAAGCGCGGCATCTTCCATTTCACTCGCGAATTGATCCGCTCACTGGCCGCCGACGGCCACGAGCTGACGCTTCTGGTCGAGACCAACAGGCGTTACCGCAAGCTGCGTCGACGCGAGCGGCGCACAAAACTGTTCCCGGCGCAATCGCGCAACATCGAGCTGCTCGCGCTCTATCGTTTCCTCGACGAGATCAACATGGCCGAACCGGCGGTGCGCAACGGCCTGCGTCGTACGCTGGACTGGATCCGCCACAAGGCCACCATGTCGGTGTCCTCAGATTATGTCGTCTGTTTCCTGCGAGCGATCGGCCTGCGCGGCCTGCAGGCGCGGATGATCGAAAACCGGACCGCGGCGCTGGAATACATCCCGCCGGATCTGCGCCACCTCGAACTATTTCGGGACTTCCAGCTCGAGCCCGGATTCTACAGCTATCAGGACTCCTCGGCCTACCTGCTACTGCCGCCGCCGCGGATCGACGCGCGCGACTATGACGTCATCGTCATCGACACACCGACGCGCGTTGCGGTGAGACGCAGACCGGACGCCAAGGTCATCTGCGTCGTGCACGATTTGCTGCCGCTCACCGATCTCAAGCTCAGCGACGTCGCAACACGGCTGTTCCTGTCGCGGTTGCTGACCAGCCTCAAGCAGGCCGATGAGCTCGCCTTCGTTTCAAACTATAGCATGATGCGGTTCAGGGACCTGTTGCCGCAATTTGCGCACCTGCCGGCGCGGGTCGTGTATCCCCGCACCCGGTTCGACGCCCCGGATGTCCTGCACCTGCCAGCCCCGTCGGGGCGTCCGGGGCGGCCGAGCTTTGTGGTCATCGTCTCGAACGAGCCGCGCAAGAACGTCGCCTCCGTCATCCGTGCCTTCCGCAACATCCCCCAGGCCGACCTCGTAGTGATCGGCTATGCAGGCGACATCAGCCGGATGCGTAACCTGCCACCCAACGTCCGCTTCGCCGGTTATGTCGACGAGCAGGAGAAAGCCGCACTCATCGCCGACGCTCACGGCCTGATCATGCCGAGCTTCGCAGAAGGCTTTGGCGTGCCCATCATCGAGGCGCTCGCGGCGAACACGCCGGTGCTGTGCTCCGACATTGCCGTATTTCGCGAGGTCGCGGGTGAACTCGCTGACTATTTCGATCCGTTTGCGACCGAGTCGATCGTGGCATCCGTCACCCGCGTTCTGGCGCGGCAGGAGGAATGTCGCGGCAAGATCAGGGCACGCCGCTCCGAGCTTGCAGAGCGCTTTGGCTACCAGACCCAGGCGCGCGATTTCCTCGGACGCTACGTAGTTCCGGAACGCCTGGTCGCGGCGCAATAGGCATGACAGCGGAAACCGCGGCGGCCACGCGCTCTCCCGCTGCGCTGGCGAACCAGAGTTCGACGACGCTGATCAGAGCGGCAGATGTGCTGGCCGCCCTGACCGCGGCATCATTGCCGTGGTCGACCACGCTGCCATCGATCCTTGTCGGCCTCTGGCTGCTCGCGGTGACGCCCACGATCGACTGGCGGGACTATGTGTGCAGGCTGGCCCAGCCGGCTTACGCCTTGCCCTTTGCCATCCTGCTGCTCGCGCTTCTGGGCACGCTCTGGTCGGACGGCGACTGGGCCGACCGGCTACATGCGATCAAGCCGGTCGCGAAGCTCGTGCTGATCCCGCCACTGCTCTACCATTTCAACCGATCGGATCATGGCTTCGAGGTATGCGCGGCCTTTCTCGTCTCCTGCGCGTTGCTTGCGGTCTTCTCATGGATCGTGCTGCTTGATCCCACATTGAAGTTGACCGCAACGGCGTCATCGGGCGTTCCCGTCAAGAACTACATCGACCAGAGCCAGGAGTTCACCCTGTGCGCGTTCGCGCTCGCGCTGCCGGCACTGAGCTTTTGGCGTGGCGGAAGCGTGATCGCGACGGCCGCCTGCCTCGCGCTGATCGCGTTGTTCGTGACCAACATGGTGTTCGTTGCGTTCGCTCGCACGGCGCTGCTCTGCATCGCGGTCCTGCTGGTGCTGTTTGCGTGGCGGCATCTGAGCCGGCGCGCTACGCTGCTGCTGCTCGCCGGCGCGATGGCCGCAAGCACGCTAGCCTGGGCGGCATCGCCCTATCTGCGCCAACGCGTCACCGATATCGCCGTTGAATACCAGCACGGTCGCGAGGACATCAGCCGCGCCTCGACCGCGCAGCGACTGACCTATTGGCGGAAGGCGGCCGCAGCCTTTGCCGAAGCGCCGCTGTTCGGCCACGGCACGGGATCAATCAAGCGGCAGTTCGAGCGCGCCGCCTCCAACGAAAGCCGCCTCAATGCCGAGATTGTCAGCAATCCGCACAATCAGACCCTGCATTCCGCCGTACAATGGGGCCTGCTAGGCGTCGTCCTTCTTTACGCGCTGTGGATCGCTCATTTTCGGCTGTTCACGGGCGACGGTCTTGCCGCCTGGATAGGCCTCGTGGTCGTCGTGCAGAATATAGCGAGCTCAGTCGTGAACTCGCATCTGACCGATTTCCACGAGGGCTGGGTCTACGTCCTCGGCGTTGGCGTTGCCGGCGGAATGGTTCTCAAGGCCAAACCCGGCCACCGCTGACTACTGGCTGCGTTCGTGGCCGACCTCGCCCGTGATGACCTCGCCGAATGGCTCCCAGGCCTGACCGTTGAAGCGCATCAGCTGCATCTGCTCGATCGGAAAATAGTCATCCGGCGACGTGTTGACCATGATGCCGGGCATCATCAGGTCACTGTGGAAATTCTTCAGGTTCGTGGCCTGCTTCATGACGTTGTCGCGCGTCAGGTTGTCGCCGCACTGCTTCAACACCTGCACCATCGCCTCGGCCTGCACATAGCCGTAGACATTGTTGGCGTTGGTCTTGTCGCCATCGGGATAGTATTTGTCCATGAAGTCGCGCCACTTCACCACCGCCGGATCCTTGTCCCAGGTCGGATCGGTCGGCTCCTTCAGATAGATCGTCGAGATGATGTCCTTGGAATATTCGAGGCCGGCGGGCTTGAGCACCGAGGCGACCGAGGTCGCAGTGTTGGCTAGAAAGAACTTCGGCTTCCAGCCGAGCTCGCCGACTTTCCGGATCGCCTGCGCCGAGCCCTTCGGCGCGGCCCACGAGAAGAAGATGTCGGCGCCGGAATCGTGCAAGGCGACGATCTGCGAGTCAATCGAGGGGTCGCTGACCTCATAGGATTTGTCGGCGATGATCATACTGGCCTTGTCGCCGAGCCCGTCCTTCAGGCCCTTGAACTGATCCTTGCCGGCATCGTCGTTCTGCCAGAACACCGCGATCTTGCCGTTCGGGAAATTGTCGCGAATGTATTTTGCGTAGATCCGCCCCTCGCTCTGGTAGTTCGGCTGGAAACCCATGGTCCACGGAAAGTTCTTGGGGTCGCCGAACTTGGTGCCACCGGAGGCAACGAACAGCTGCGGCACCTTCTTGGCATTCATGTATTTCATGATCGCCGAGTTCGAGGGCGTGCCGAGCGCCTGGAAGATCAGCAGCACCTCGTCGCTCTCGACCAGCTTGCGTGCCTGCTCGATCGCTTTGGTGGCGAATAGGCGTCGTC
>JAEWHT010000036.1 GCA_023387695.1 Pseudomonadota bacterium
CGCCCTGGGCCGCATGCTGAACGTCGCGGGCGATCGCCTGCGCTGCAGCGCCTTGCTGTTCGACCGCGGAAGCGATCGAGGACGCGATATCGGCCATCGACTCGATGGTGCCGCCAATCTCCTTGATGGAATCCACCGACTGCCGCGTGGCCAACTGAATCTGCGCGACCTGACGGCCGATCTCATCGGTTGCCTTGGCTGTCTGTCCGGCGAGTGCCTTGACTTCCGAAGCGACGACCGCGAAGCCCCGCCCCGCCTCACCGGCACGCGCCGCTTCGATCGTCGCATTCAGCGCCAGCAAATTGGTCTGCCCGGCCACCGCCGAGATCATCCGCACGACCTCGTCGATGCGATCCGCCGTCTGCGAAAGCGCGTCGATCTGGCTGTTGGTCCGGTTGGCCTGCTCGACGGCAGCGAGCGCAACCTCGTGTGACTTCGCGACCCGGCGGCCCACCTCAGTGACTGATGTGACCATCTCCTGGCACGCCGCGGCCGCCGACTGAACGCTCGCCGACGACTGCCCCGAGGCGGCAGCCACCGTCGTCGACAGCGAATTGGTTCCCTCTGCGGTATTGGTCAATCCATTCGCGGCCAGCTCGATCTCGGAGGACGCGGCGGTGACGGCATTGACAATGTTGCCGACCGCGGCCTCGAAACGGTCGGCGATCTCGAGCATGCCCTGCTTGCGCTGGACTTCCGCATCGCGCTTGGCCTGCTCGCGTGCCTCGGCCAGTTGGCGGTTCTCGAGCAGCTTGTGATGGAAGACGGAGAGCGAGGACGAGATCTTGCCGATCTCGTCGCGACGGTCGATCTGCTCGATCGGCCGATCGAGATCGCCGTCCGCCAGATGCTCCATGGCTCGCACCATGCGGGTCAGCGGCGCGGTAAGCCTGCGCCCGAACCAGAACGCGATCGCGATCATCACGGCAATGGTGATGCCGATGGACCAGACCACATAGCGTTGCACGACCAGAAGCTCGTCCCTCACGGCGTCGAGACGCTTGCCGGCGGCATTTCGGACGGCCTCGAGATTGGGTCGCAGCCGATCATAGATCTGCGCCAGATCCTCCGCCTCGTCGTTCAGCGTGCTTTGGCCCGCCGCAAAGGCGAGGAAGCTGCCCTTGTAAGTGTCGATCAGCTTCTTGATCTCAGTCTTGGCACCCTCGGGCAGATCGGCTTTCGCAAGCTCGGGGAGGAACTCGCCGACGCGCTTGACCAGTTCGTCGCTGTATTTGTCGTCACCACGCAGCATGAAATCCTTCTCATGCCGCCGCATCATCAGCATCAGGACAGCAAGTCGCGGCTGATCGAAGGTCTTGAGCTTGCTCTCGACCGAATGCACCGCCGTGCGCAGCTTGCCCTGCAGCCCGTCATTCTCGTTGAAGCCAACGAGCTTCTGGGCCGTAACGACGTTGGAGAAGCGGGTCGCGTAGCTGTTGATGACCGGGCGAAACGACAGCGCTTTGCGAAGCGGATCATCTTCGGCGAGAGCACCGGCGATCTCCTCGACCGCAGTCAAATGCGTGGTCGCAGCTCGCATCGTCTCGTCGTGCGCAGCGACCTTCTTGTCGGTGGGCTTCTGAAGAAAGCCGGTCGCGATCTCGCGCCCCTGCAGCAGGCTTTCGGACAGGCGTGCCGTCTGGGATTCCAGTTGTGTGAAGCGGTCGGCAACCGCGCGGCTCCGATCCTCGATCTGCCGGCCGGCGAGATAGATCACGCCCACCATGAGGACGCCGGTGACGCCAAGCAGGAGAACTTTTGCACGCAGTCCGACGTTGAATTTGCTCGCGACATAGCGGCGCGCCAACCGAAGTCTGCTCAACATGCGATTCCAGCCCTAACGAGTATTAATTCGTAAAAATTAATGCACGTTAGCGGGAATTGCTTAAGAAACCGGCAACTGCAGGCTGGGCCCAGTGCCTACGCCTACCCAAAATGGGGCTCTGAGTCCGGACTTAGCTCGCCGCGCTCGCGAGCCTGGGCTCCTTCACTGCAACCACCTCCGTCGTCGCGATCAGGCGCTTCAACTCTGGAATGCAAGAGCCGCAATTGGTGCCGGCCTTGAGCTTGGCGCCGATCTCGGCTGTCGTGCGCGCGCCGGCCGCGATGGTGTCGCAGATGGTGCCGCGACCGACGCCGAAGCAGGCGCAGACGATCGGGCCGGTCGAGGCAGTGCCTTCGCTGGACTTGCCGGACAACAGCATGCGGCGCTGGTCGTCGGTGACACGGTCGGCCGCGAACACGCTCTTCACCACCTCCCAGTCGCCGGCATCATGGGCGGGGCCGACGAACAGGCAGGTCTCGATACGATCGTTCGCGAACGAGGCTGCACGATAAACGCCGCCGCCGAAGTCGCGATAGTCGGCGACGTCTTCGCCCGCGAGGCCGTCGAGCCAGGCAGGCCAGCGCGAGAGGTCCGCATTGTCTGCGAAGAGATAGCCGAAGCCGCCAGCGACAGTCGCGCGGGTCCACAGCAGATTGGGCGGCAGATCGAGCTTCTTCCGCGACAGCGCGAAGCCGCGGAAGACATATTCATACGGCGCGATCGCGGCCGGCGTCGCTTTCGATTCCGGCTGACCGGAGAACGGATCGGTGAACGATGCGACCAGCGCGCCGACGCGGCCGTGCGATGCGTTCATCGCGCTCCAGTGGATCGGCACGAACAACGTGCCGCGCTGCTGACGGTCACTGACGACGACCTTCAAAATGCACTGGCCGTAATCCGTGGTGATGCGGGCATAGCCGTCATGAACGATGCCGTATTTGCTCGCGTCGTCGGGATGGATCTCGACGAAGGGCTCGGGCAGATGCGCGCCCAGCCGCTTGCTCAGGCCCGTGCGCGTCATGGTGTGCCACTGGTCGCGGATGCGCCCGGTATTGAGCCGCAGGGGACGCGACGGTCCGGTCTCGCTGCGCAGCGCCGGCACCTCGGGCGCGACGAAGCGGCCCTTGCCGTCATTGGTGAAGAAGCCGCCGCTCGCGAAGAAACGCTCTCCTGGCGCTGCGCCGTCGCGTACGGGCCATTGGACCGGCGTCAAATCATCGAAGGCCTCGTCGGACAGCGACGTCAGCGCACTGATGTCGAAGTCGCGGCTGCCATTGTTCTCGAACGCAGAGAGCGCGGCATGCTCGCGGAAGATCTCAGCGGCGGATTTGTAGTTGAAGCTGTCGCCGAAGCCGAGACGCTTGGCAGTCTCACTCAGGATCCACCAGTCGGGTCGGGCTTCACCAGGCGCCGGCAGGAACGAACGCTGGCGCGAGATTCGGCGTTCGGAATTCGTCACCGTGCCGGACTTCTCGCCCCAGGCCAGCGCCGGCAGCAGCACGTGCGGGCCAGCCTCGACGGTGTCGTTGGAGAGCACGTTCTCGGACACCACGAACAGCTCGAGCTTCTTCAGCGCCTCGCGCACGAAATCCGCATCGGGCAGCGACACCGCGGGGTTGGTGCCCATCACCCAGAGCGCCTTGACCTCGCCGCGGTTGATCGCCTCGAACAGCTGAACCGCCTTAAGACCTTCATGGGTTGCGATGTGCGGTGCCTTCCAGAACCGCCTGACACGGTCGATGTCGGGTGGCGTAAAGCCCATATGCGCGGCGAGCATATTGGCGAGGCCGCCGACCTCGCGGCCGCCCATCGCGTTAGGCTGGCCGGTGAGCGAGAACGGCGAGGCGCCGAGCTTGCCGATGCGTCCCGTCGCGAGATGGCAATTCAGGATCGCGTTGACCTTGTCGGTCCCCTGCGCCGACTGATTGACGCCCTGCGAGTACAGCGTGACGACCCGCTCGGTGTCGCGGAACATCCTGAAGAAGGTGGCAACGTCCTGCTCGGAGAGGCCAGTCGCCAGCGCGGTCGCGGTCACGCTGCCGGCGATGTTGCGCGCACGTGCGAGCGCATCCTCGAAGCCCGACGTGTTGTTCGCGATGTAGTCCTGATCGAGCGCGCCGTTGTCGGCGAGATGCACGAACAGACCCGAGAATAGCGCGGTATCGGTACCGGGCTTGAGGCCAAGGAACAGATCGACGTCGCTTGCCGTATCGGTGCGGCGCGGATCAATCACGATCATGCGCGCGCCGCGCTCCTGCCGGTTCTTCAGCATACGCTGGAACAGCACCGGATGGCACCAGGCGGCGTTCGAGCCGACGAAGACGAGCAGATCGGCCTGATCGAGATCCTCGTAGCAGCCGGGCACCGTATCGGCCCCGAAGGCGCGGCGGTGGCCGGCGACGGAGGAGGACATGCACAGACGCGAATTGGTGTCGACGTTGGCGGTGCCGACAAAGCCCTTCATCAGCTTGTTGGCGACGTAATAGTCTTCGGTGAGGAGCTGGCCGGAGAGATAGAACGCAACCGCGTCGGCGCCGTCGCGCGCTACGATATGCTGCATGCGATGCGCGACATGGTCGAGCGCATCGCTCCACGCCACACGCTCAAGCACGCCCTTGCAGCGGATCATCGGATAGAGCAAGCGGTTCTCGAGACCGACGGTCTCGCCGAGCGCGGAGCCCTTCGAGCAGAGACGGCCGAAATTGGCGGGATGATCGGGATCGCCGGCTATCGAGGCACCACCCGCACCGTCTGGCGTTGCAAGCACGCCGCAGCCGACGCCGCAATAGGGACAGGTGGTCTTGGTAGTGCGGAGCGCGGGATCGATCGCCGTCATTTCAAGCCGCTCCCATCACGCCGCTTTGGAAGGAATGGCGAGCGGGCGGCCGAACATCATGTCGGCGCGGATCCCCGCGATCTTCTCGCGGGTGCGGATCAGTTCGAGATACCAGAGCGCATCGCCGGTGTCGCCGATCAGCACCGCGCCGGTGAGGCGTCCGTCAGCGATGACGAGCTTCTTGTAGGTGCCGCGCCGGCGGTCGGTCAGCACGAGGCTCTCGCTGCCCTCGCCGCCCATGAAGTCGCCGGCGGAGAACACGCTGACGCCCGAGACTTTCAGATTGGTCGAGACCACGCTGCCCTGATAGGCAGCGGGGCGGCCACCGAGATGCCTCGCCAGCACGCGCGCCTGCTCATAAGCGGGCTCGACCAAGCCGTAACAAGTGCCGCGATGCTCGGCGCATTCACCGAGCGCGTAGATGTCTGGCGATGCGGTCTGCATCTCGTCGTTGACGACGATGCCGCGATTGACCGCGATGCCGGCGTCCTTGGCGAGCGCAATGTTGGGCCTGATGCCGGCGGCGAAGATCACGGCGTCGGCCTCGATGCGGCTGCCATCGGCAAGCTCGACAGCTTCCACGTGGCCGTCGCCGTGAATGCGGGTCGTCGACGCGTTGAGCAGGATGCGGATGCCCTTGCGCTCGACCAGCGTCTTGAGCAGATCAGCCGACGGTCCATCGAGCTGGCGCTCCATCAGCCGGTCCATCAGATGCAGCAACGTCACGGGCGCGCCGGCCTTGGCGAGACCATACGCCGCCTCTAACCCGAGCAGGCCACCGCCGACCACGACGACGCGCTTCCTTGCCGCCGCCAGCGTCAGCAGCAGGTCAACGTCGCGGGTATCGCGAAAGGTGTGAACGCCGGCGAGATCGGCGCCGGGCACGTTCAGACGCAGCGGCGTCGATCCAACGGCGAGCACGAGCTTGGAATATTCCATGCTCTCTTCGCCTGATATCTTGAGCTCGCGGCGGCCGGTGTCGATCTCGGTGACGCGATAACCGTAGCGCACGGTGACGCCGCGATGGCGCCACCAGTCCGCAGGTCGTAGCTCGATCTCGTGCGAGCCGGTTTCGCCGGCCAGCACGGATGAGAGCAGCACGCGATTGTAAGCGAGCCGTGGTTCTTCGCCGATCACAGCGACCGCGTAGCGGCCGAGCGCAGTCTTGGCGAGCTCGTCGACCAGACGAGCGGCCGCCATACCGTTACCGACGATGACGAGCGGTTCACTCACAAGGCATCTCCTATTCGGCGGCCTGTGCCGTTGGGCCGTAGGCCTCGGAAATCATGTAGCCGGACAGCACGCCGTAAGCGTCGGTCCAGGCGGTTGCGAGTTCGGGCGTCCAGGCTTCGCCGAGCCCCTTCTCGAGGGTCCACAGCAAGGTCGCGCCGACCACGGGATAGTGCTCGGCCTTGGCGCCGTAAGCGACGTGACGCTTGGCCAGCGCCGACGCCGCGGGAAGAATTGTCTCAAGGTTCGACAGGCCGGAGACGACAGCGGCGAGCATGCCCATCAGCTTCTTGCGCTGCTCTGTCATGTCTTCGGGAAACATCGCGCGCACGGATGGCGCCACTTCGAACAAGCGGTCGTAGAACAGCTGCGAGGCTATTTCTGAAATCGGTGCGACCTTGGAAAAGCTCTGCTGCACGAGGGCGATCTGTTGAGGCGTCATGATGTTGTCCTGTCTGTTTCGGTCTGCCTTTGTCCGCGTCGTTGCGAAAAAAGTTCATGGGTCAAACGTCATCAGAGCGGCTTCTCCCCGCGTACGGGGAGAAGCGAGTTTCGTACCAAGAATTAGACGCGCGCTTCGGCGAGGCTTGGCGCGCCCTCAGTCTGCGGGCCGCGACGCAGGTAGAACCACCAGGTCAAGGCGAGGCAGGAGGCGTAGAACACGAGGAAGATCGCGAGCGCAACCTGCGGACCGCCGGTCGCAGCGATCGACTTGCCGAAGCTGCTCGGGATCAGATAACCGCCGACCGCACCGACAGCGCCGATGAAGCCGACCGCCGCACCGCTCTCGATGCTCGCCGTCTTCAACGCCATCGCGCGCGCCGCATCACCCTTGCCGCGCACCTTGAACAGGTTCTCTTCGCGGAAGATCGACGGGATCATGCGATAAGTCGAACCGTTGCCGATGCCCGTGGTCAGGAACAGGATCAGGAACATCGTTAGGAAGCCGGTGAAGTCCTTCTGACCGACGAAGTAGAGAACGCCGATCGTCGCCGCCGCCATCGCGATGAAATTCCAGAAGGTGATGATGGAGCCACCGACCTTGTCGGCGAGCCAGCCGCCGAACGGACGCGCCAGCGAGCCGACGAGAGGCCCGAGGAACGCGATCGAGATCGTCACCGTCGGAAACTGCGTCTTGATCAGCAGCGGGAATGCGGCGGAGTAGCCGATGAAGGATCCGAACGTCCCGATGTAGATGAACGCCATGATCCAGGTGTGCTTGCGCTTGACGATCGCGAGCTGGTTCGCCACCGACGACTTGGCCGAGGTCAGGTTGTTCATGAAGAACACGGCGCCGAATATCGCGATCGCGATCGGCAGCACCCACATCAGACCTGCGTTCTGGAGATAGACACCGCCGACCGGCGCCGCCTGGAACAAGTTGATGACACCCAGCGTCATCAGGATCGGGGTCAGGAGCTGCACGCTGGAGACGCCGATATTGCCGCCGGCGGCATTGATACCCAGCGCCGAGCCCTTCATCCGGTCAGGGAAGAAGAACGAGATGTTGGTCATGCTGGAGGCGAAATTGCCGCCACCAAGGCCCGCGGTCGAAGCGATCACCAGCATCAGCCAGAACGGCGTGTCGGGCTGGCTCACGAAATAAGCGAGCGACAGCGTCGGAATAAACAGGATCGCCGCGCTGAAGATAGTCCAGTTGCGACCGCCAAAGGTTGTCACTGCAAACGTATAAGGGAAGCGCATCAATGCGCCGATCAGGCCGGGAACGGCCACAAGCTGGAACAGCTCATCGGTCGAGTAGTGGAAGCCTGCCTGCGGCAACTTGGTCGCGACGATGCTCCAGATCAGCCACACGGAGAAGCCGATGTGCTCGGCCACGATCGACCAGATCAGATTGCGCCGGGCGATCGTCTTGCCCGTCGAATTCCAGAATGCCTCATCCTCCGGTCTCCAGTCTGAGATCCAGGTCGGACTGTCTTCCCTCATTGGAAAATCCCTTTCACTAGGAAGGCGCGACACCGACGAACCGCAGACGCAAAGAGGCACGCTCGGGGAAAGCCCCCGGTTGGGCGGTGTCACAGATTGGTTGATTGCTTGTGACGGCGTCGATGGCGTCGGAACCTGTAATTCAAGCCCCGTGCCAACGTGGGTCGACAAGAAAAGATAAGTGAAATCAATATAATACGACATATGACTAGATTTTAATCACGCCTATAATTGCATCAAACTTTGGCTTGCCGCTCAATTCTTGAATGCCGATTCGCCTGTTGATTGTGCGTCGCACAAGTGTTGTGCAGCAGCCCGATTTTTCGCCATGAGCACCATCGGACACGTGGCGAGAGCGGATTCGCACAGGACAAATCCTGCAAAAGCGACGCGGTGAGCCGTCGCGAACGCTCACGCCTTTGGCATATCGATTGCTTCGCGAGCACGAGGCCAACGAAGACTGCAGTGCGCCGGGGCATCGAACTTCCGACAACCACTGGGACAGCGGGCGCAGTTCATTTGGCTGACCAAGGCGAGAACCGACGTCGGGTCGCGCCTGAGGTTCACACGCACAAAGGAACTGACGATGTCGTATCTCGCGCCTTCGGAATTCGTCACCAAGATGGTGGACGCTGGGGAATCCAAGATCTTCATGTCCACCCGGGATACGGTCATCCGCGCCTACATGGCCGGCGCCATCCTGGCACTCGCGGCCTGGTTCGCCGTCACCATCAACGTCAACACCGGCCAGCCGATCGTCGGCGCGCTACTGTTCCCGGTCGGATTCTCCATGCTTTATCTGCTGGGCTTCGACCTTCTGACCGGCGTCTTCGTGCTCGCCCCGCTCGCGCTGATCGACAAGCGGCCCGGCGTCACGCTCGGCGGCGTGTTGCGCAATTGGGGTCTGGTCTTTGTCGGCAATTTCGCCGGCGCGCTCACGGTGGCCTTCATGATGGCCTTCGTCACGACCTTCGGCTTCACCCAGGAGCCCGACAAGGTCGGCGCGGCGATCGGTAATATCGGCGAAGGCCGCACCCTCGGTTACGCCGCGCACGGCGCAGCCGGCATGGCGACGCTGTTCATCCGCGGCATGCTCTGCAACTGGATGGTCTCCACCGGCGTCGTCGGCGCGATGATCTCGACCACCGTCCCGGGGAAAGTGATCGCGATGTGGATGCCAATCCTGGTGTTCTTCTACATGGTGTTCGAGCATTCGGTCGTGAACATGTTCCTGTTCCCGTCGGGGCTGATGCTCCACACCAAGTTCTCGATCCTCGACTATTTCATCTGGAACGAGATCCCGACCGTGCTGGGCAACCTCGTCGGCGGCCTCGCCTTCACCGGACTGACGCTCTACACCACGCACGTGCTGACGAAGCCGAAGCGTGAGGTGGCGGCGAAGGCCCAGTCGCGCGCGGCCTGAGCGATCGCTCTTCAACCGAGGAGCCTTTTCTGACAAGGGAGCTTTGCCTGATAAGGTGAGGCTCCCTTTGCATTGGTGGCGAGGATGAGCGG
>JAEWHT010000266.1 GCA_023387695.1 Pseudomonadota bacterium
TGCAGCGATGCAGTTGAGATCGAGCTCATCAAAATTCCTCCCCGTGTGCGATGTCGGTCGCAGCTCGCGTCATGCCCGTCCGGCCGTGCGCGAGTTTTTGCTTTTGGTTGCCGCAACCTTGGTTTCAAGTCATAATGTACGAACTAGTACGTTTACGCAAGACCGCATCAAAAGATGTCGGATTGGGCGAAATTTGCCTTCACCTTCAAGGTGATCCATAGAAACGGGCGGGAGAAACAGTGATGCTCGAGCGCATGCCACCCCCATCGAAGCGCACCAACGACCCCGAGCGCACCAAGCGCGACATCCTCGAAGTGGCGATGGCCGAATTCGCCTCGGAGGGCTATTCCGGCGCCCGCGTCGACGCGATTGCCGCGCGCACGCGCACGTCGAAGCGGATGATCTATTATTATTTCGGCGGCAAAGAGCAGCTTTATCTCGCCGTGCTGGAAGAGGCTTATCGCAGCATCCGCGCGCTCGAAGATCAGCTCGACATCGCGAGTTGCGATGCCCGCGAGGGCCTGCGCCGGCTGATCGAGGCGACCTTCGACCATGACGAGCGCAATCCGAACTTCATCCGTCTCGTCTCAATCGAGAACATCCACCACGGCAAGCATCTCAAGCAGAATTTGCAGCTGCGCCAGCTCAACGCCAGCGTGATCGCGACGCTCGATGGCATCCTCAAGCGTGGCCGCGCCGAGGGCGTCTTCCGCGACGACGTCGACGCCATCGATCTGCATCTCGCCATCTCCTCCTACTGCTTCTTCCGTGTCGCCAACCGGCATACGTTTGGGGCGCTGTTCGACCGGGACTTGAGCGAGCCGAAGGTGCTGGCGAAGAGCAGAGGCCAGATCGTGGAGATGATTTTGGCGTGGTTGGGGGAGAAGGGTTAGCTGCCCCCACACACGTGCTGTCATGCCCCGGCTTGACCGGGGCATCCAGTACGCCGCGGCCCGTCGAGGACTCACAACTGTCTCGGAGTACTGGATCGGCCGATCAAGTCGGGCGATGACACCGAGAATACGGAGGCAGCCCCCTCACCCACTCCTCTTCTGCCGCGCACTCGCTACCAGCACCAGCATGAACGACGCCGCCGTCATCAGCGTAGAAATCGCGGCAATGGTCGGGTCGATCTCGTCGCGGAGCGCGGTGAACATGCGCTTGGTCAGCGGCTGATACTGGCCGCCGGAGATGAACAGCGCGACGATGGTCTCGTCCATTGCCGAGATGAAGGCGAAGATGCCACCGGCAACCACGCTGGATTTGATCTGCGGTAGCGTCACCGCAAAGAAGCTGCGCAGCCGGTTCATGCCGAGGCTGCGTGCCACCATCTCCTGCGCGGGGTCAAAGCTCTGCATGCCCGCCAGCACCGAGATGACGACATAAGGCAAACCCAGCATCACGTTCGCGAGTACGAGGCCGGGCATAGTCGCAACCAGGCCGACCTTGGCATAGACGAAGAAGATGCCGACCGCGGTGATGATGATCGGCACGACCAGCGGCAGCAGCAGCGCCATGTGGATGACGCGCATGATGCGCAGCTTCGATTGACTGATCGCATAGGCGGCGGCAACGCCACACGGTGTTGCGAGGACGACCGTCAGCAGCGCGACCGTCAGCGTCACCCGCGTCGCCTGCATCCAGGCCGGATTGGAGAAGTACTGTTGATACCAGCGCGTCGAGAACGAGGGCGGCGGGAAGGTCAGGAAGCGCGCGCTGGAAAACGAGATCGGCGCAATGATCAGAACCGGCAGGATCAGATAGATCAGCACCAGCGCGCTGATGACATAGAGGACGATCCGTGCGGGCGAGATGCGCGTCATTTCTGCCCCAACACGCGATCGAGCGAGATGAAGCGGCTAACGACGAAGAAGATCGCGAGCACGCTGAGCAGCAACACGACGGCGACCGCGCTCGCGGCGCCGAACTGGTTGTAGAGCTCGACATTGCGGCTCACCAGCATCGACACCATGACCGTGCGCCCGCCGCCGAGCAGCTCCGGCGTAATGTAGAAGCCGAGGCAGAGCACGAACACCATGGTGCAGCCCGCAAGAACACCCGGCAGCGACAGCGGCAGGAACACGCGGAAGAAGGTCAGCGACGGGCTCGCACCGAGGCTGGCGCCGGCCTGCATGAGATCGCCAGGGATCTTTTGCATGGTGGCATAGAGCGGCAGCACCATGAACGGTAGCAGGATGTGCACTGTCGCCACCACCGTGCCGAACGTGTTGTGCACCAGCGCGAGCGGCTCAGAGATGACATCGAGATAGCGCAGCAACTGATTGATCACGCCGGTGCGCTGGAGCAGCGCCAGCCACGCATAGGCGCGCACCAGAACGGACGTCCAGAACGGAAGCACCACCAGCGAAAGGATCAGAATGCTCCAGCCCTTCGGCACCGAATTGGCGAGATAAGCCACGGGGTAGCCGAGCAGCAGCGCGATCACGGTGACCGCGAGGCTGATCTCGAAGGTCAGCGCAAAGCTCCGCCAATAGATGTCCTCGGTGAAGACGCGGCGGTAGTTCTCCAGCGTGAAGCCGTCATGGTAGATCGACTGCCAGGCGAGCCAGCCGACCGGCAGCACGATCAGAGCCAGGATCACCAGCAGCGCCGGCGATACCAGCGCCAGCATCAGGCCGTGCTCGCGGCGCTGATGCTTTTGCGATGGATCTGGCACGGTCATCGTCAACGCTGCCTCGCTCATTTCTGCATGAACGAGGCCCAGCGCTTCTCGGCGGCTTCACCTGAAGGCGAGGACCACCAGGCATAGGACATCAGCGCCTGCTTGGCCGCATTCGCCGGCTCGCTCGGCAATTGCGCTGCGCGCTCCGGCTTGATCACATTGGTGTCGAACGCCTTGGGATTGCCCGGGCCGTAATCGATGTTGAGCGGCAGATTGGCCTGATGCACGGGGTCGACGGCCTCGTTGAGGAACTTCACGGCCGTATCGAGGTTTGGAGCGCTCTTGAGGATACACAGCGAGGTGCTCTGCAGGACGCCCTGGTTGTAGGTGAAGGTGACCTTGGCGCCTTCCTTGGCAACCGCGCTGACGCGGCCGTTCCAGGCCATCTCCATGTCGACTTCGCCGTCATTGAGGAGCTGCGCCGACTGCGCGCCCGAGGTCCACCAGACCGTGATGTTGGGCTTGATCTCCTCCAGCTTCTTGAAGGCGCGGTCGACGTCGAGCGGATAGAGCTTGTCCGGCGCGACGCCGTCAGCCATCAGCGCGGCCTCGAGCGTCGCGATCGGATGGTTGCGCAACGCGCGGCGGCCGGGGAATTTCTTGACGTCCCAGAAATCCGCCCAGCTGTTCGGCGCGTCCTTCGGGAAGGTTTTCTGGCTGTAAGCCAGTACGCTGGAATAGAACTCATAGGAAACCGAGTAAGGACTACGATACGCCTCGGGCATCGCCGCCGCGTTCGGGATTTTCGAGAAGTCGAGCTTCTCGATCAATCCCTGCTCGCCGCCGCGCAGGCAATAGCCGGTGGGCGTATCGACCACGTCCCAGATCGGCTTGCCGCTGCCGACCTGCGTCTTGATCGCGGGCCAGGCGTCGGGAATGGAATCCTGGTTGATGGTGATGCCGAGCTTCTTGGCGGAGGGATCGAGGATCGCCACCGTCTGCGCCTGCTGGTAGGCGCCGCCTTGCGAGACGAACGTGATCTGCTCCGCGGCGCTGGCCGCACTGCTCAATCCCATCGCGCCCACGAGCGCACAGCCCATTCCAAATTGCCGTTTCATATTCATCCTCGCCTCCATCACCAAAGATCTTACTGACCAATCGCATCGAGAAACTGGTACCAGCCGGCGACCATGCGCACGGCGGGTTCGTGCAGCGGATAGAACGGAATGGCCTTCATGCGGCTGACGTCGAGCAGCCCGACATCGGGGCTCTCGCCGCGCACGAAGGCGGCGAGATAGCGGCCCATCAGGCTCGACATCGCGACGCCCGCGCCGTTGTATCCCATCGACACCAGCGTGCGGTCGTCGATCCGCCCAATATGCGGCACTGAGTCGAGCGTCATGCCGACGAGGCCCGACCATTTGTAGGCGAGCGGGACATCGGCAAGATCCGGAAAGATGCCGACCATCGCCTTACGCAGCGCATCGAACGCGGCTTGCGAATCCTGCTTGCCGAAGGCGCCGCGGCCGCCGAAGATCACGCGATTGTCGACCATGCGGAACCAGCGCATCATGCGCTTGGTCTCGGTGTAGGTGCGGCCCGTCGGCATCAGTTTGCCGGCGAGATTGCGCGGCAGCTTTTCCGTGGCGATGAGAGCGCTGCGGAACGGGATCTGCGTGCGCTGCATGTGCGCGGTTGCGTCGGTCAGATCGGAATAGCTGTTGGTCGCGATGATCGCCTGCTTCGCGTGCACCGCACCTTGCGGGGTCTCGGCGACGATGCCATCGCCCTCCCGCCGCAGCTTGACCACCGGCGATTGCTGGAAGATGGGGACGCCGCGGCGCGCGACGCCATCGGCGAGCCCGCGCAGATAATTCAGCGGATGAATGCCACCCGAGCCGGGATTGAGCACGCCGCCGACGAAACTATCGGAGCCAGTCTCGTCGCGCACACTGCGCTTGTCGAGGATGTGGACCTCCGTATCGCCCATCTCGCGCGCCATCCAATTGGCTTCGTCGATCGCGGCCTTCAGCGTCGTCTCGTTATGCGCGGCCTTGACCTGGCCGGTGCGCACGAGGTTCGCGCTGGTGATGCCGAACTCGGAGACCAGCTCCTCGACCATGTCGGTCGATTCATGCGCGATCTCGTACATGCGCGTGGCCATGGCGCGGCCATGTACGGCATCGATCTCGCGGAACGACAGGCGAAACTTTGCCGTGATCACGCCGCCGTTGCGGCCACTCGCGCCCCAGCCTGGACGATTGGCCTCGAGCACGATCGGCGCGAGGCCACTCTTGGCGATGTGGTGGGCTGCGGAGAGGCCAGTGTAGCCCGCACCGATGATCACCACGTCCGCCTGTTGCTCGCCGGACAGCACGGGAAACTCGCGCGCCGGCTCCGCTGTGGCTTCCCACAGCGAGTTGGCCAATGGCAGCGCTTTCCAGTCCAGTGTCATGCCGGCGCTCACGCGTTTACGCTGCAGGCCCGATGGCCGCGTCGGCCAGCGCCTTCAGGGTCGGGAAATGGAAGTCCGGCTTGGTCAGCGCCTCAACTGCGGGCGTGCCGCCGAAGCCGGCGATGCCCTGGCGGCGCTCGATCCAGCACACCTTGTAGCCGAGTTTCCGCGCGATCCCGATGTCGTGGTACTGGCTCTGCGCCACGTGCAGGATGTCGGATTGCTTGTAGCCGAACGCCGACTGGCGACCCTTGTTGTAGGCAAAGAACTCCGGGTTCGGCTTGGCAACGCCGGTGTCATCGGCGCAGACCGTGTCATCGAAGGGATTGCCGAGCGCGTGCGCGTAGCACGACAGCGCGACGCGGTCCGCATTGGTCATCGCCACCAGGCGAAACTTCGTCCGCAGGCGCTTCAGCGCCTCGACGGAATCCGCGAACGGGCCCCAGCGCAGCACCGAGAGCTGGAACACGTCGCAGGAGGCGTCGTCCGCCGGCAGCCCGAGCTCGGTGGCGAGATGGCGATAGACGTGGAACATCGCCTCGCTGGAGCGCTCATAGTGCTTGTCGCGGCCGCGCTTGTAGGGCTCAAAGATCTGATCATCGCTGAGCTGGGCCGGCGTCTTGCCCGATATCTTGCGCACCGCGTTGATCACGCCGGTCTCGAAATCGATCAGGGTGCCGACGACATCGAAGGTGAGAACCTTGAAATTGCTGAACGCGGCTTGGGTCGACATGGTCTTCTTCTCTCAGGTTGCAACAAGGCTTTGGTCCACCCTCGTCAGTCCACTCTCGGCACGACGATGGTGTCCTCGGGATGAAGGGTGACGGTGAGGTTGCCGCCGAGCGGCGGAATGCGGCTGTAGGCCTGGTGGTAGGACGGCTGGCGCAGGCTGAGTGCGATGCCGTCAGCGAGCGCCAGGAAGATGCGCAGGCTCTCGCCCTGATAGACGATGTCGGTGACCGTTCCGGTCAGGCGATTGCAGGCAACGTCCTGCGCGCCGTCGTCGATCAGCAGCTTCTCGCTGTGTATGGCGAGCATCAGGGCGTCGCCGTCGGGAATGGCACGGGCGCTGCGCAACAGCGCATTGCCGAGCGCGACGCTGGAGGCATCGACGCGGCGCACCGGCAGCATTGTCGCCTCGCCGATGAAGCTTGCGACAAAGGAATCCGCGGGATGATCGTGCAGCCGCTCGGGCTCGTCGATCTGGATCAGGCGGCCATCTTTCATCACGGCGACGCGGTCGCTCATGGTCAGGGCTTCGCGCTGGTCGTGGGTGACATAGATGATGGTTGCGCCGATGCGCTTGTGCAGGGCGCGCAGCTCGATCTGCATGGATTCGCGCAACTGCTTGTCGAGCGCGGACAGCGGCTCGTCCATCAGGATCAGCTGCGGCTCGAAGATCATGGCGCGCGCGAGCGCCACGCGCTGGCGCTGGCCGCCGGAGAGCTGCGCGATGCCGCGTTCTTCGTAGCCGGCAAGGCCGACCATCGACAGCGCCGCGCGCACCTTCTCGGGCCAGCTCGCTTTCGGCAGGCGGCGAGCGCGCAACGGAAAGGCGACGTTCTCGCCGACGCTCATATGCGGGAACAGCGCGTAATTCTGGAAGACCACGCCGATGTCGCGCTTGTGCGGCGGCATGTAGGTGACGTCGCGGCCGCCGAAGAGGATGGTGCCTGAGGTCGGCAGGATGAAGCCGCCCAAAATGCCGAGCAACGTGGTCTTGCCGGAGCCGGAGGGACCGAGCAACGAGACGAACTCGCCGGCGCCGACGTTGAGGGAAACGTCATCGAGGGCGCGAACGGCGCCGTAGGCCTTGCTCGCAGACCTGATCTCGACGCTTTCCGCTCGTTTGTCCAACGATCGACCTCGCGCAATCCCGTAATGGCATGCCTCACTGCACGCCATAAGCCTGCTTTATAGACAGGGTTCTGGAGCATTCAGAGGCGCGGCGTGCACCGCACCAAATCCATCTCCAGAACGCCCTGTCTTTAGGCTGTCATGCCAATGACAACAGAGTTGGCAGAATCCGGCAATTGCCAAATTCTCACGCGCCTCATAACATGACGTTATGCCCGAGCTCCGCCGGATGCTGCCGTCCAGTAACGCCCTGTTCGTCTTCGACGCAGCAGCGCGCAATGGGAGCTTCACAGCCGCGGCCGCCGAGTTGAACGTCACGCAGCCCGCCGTGAGCCGCATGCTCGGACAATTCGAGGAGCATCTCGGCGTCCGCCTGTTCGATCGCAGAGCGGGACGCGCGGTGCTCACCGAAGAGGGCGAGCTGCTCTATCGCCGCGTGCTCGAAGGCTTTCGCAGCATCGAGACCGGGCTCACCGAGATCGAGCGCCGCCGCAAGGGCACCGAAACAGTAACGCTGTCGGTCTCCTCCGCCTTCACCACGCATTGGTTGATGCCGCGCATCGACAAGCTGCAGAAGCAGTTTCCGCAGGTCGATCTGCGCTTCCAGCTGATCTCCGGCGCGCTGCGCGGGCCGGTCGAGAATGTCGATCTCGGCATGCGCTTCCGCGATCGCGAGGAGCCGTCCTCGGGCGGCACGCTGGTGATGAAGGAAGTGATGCTGCCGATGTGCAGCCCCGGCTATCTCGGTGACACCGATCCCACCGAGGGCAACACCATCATCCGCCTCGCCGAGACACCAGGCGATTGGGCGGCGGATTACGCATCGCTGCTCACCGGCCGCCGCGGCGCGGCCAAGGGGCTGAGCTTCACCGACTACGCCGTCGTGGTGCAGGCAGCCCTGCTCGGCCAGGGCATCGCGCTTGGCTGGCTGACGGTCGCCTCGCACTGGCTCCTGACCGGCGCGCTGGTACCGGCCTCCGACAGGCTCACCACCACACGCCGCATCTGCGAATTCCTGCCGCCGCGCAACCGTCCGATGCGCCCCATCGCCGCCGAGATCCGCGACTGGATCATCGCCCAGATGCAAAGCGAGATCGCGGCGATCGACCGGCTGTATCCGAAGCTCGGCGCGATGGCCGCGTGTTACTGAGCGAGCTACCTGAAGCGCAGATTGGCGCGCGATAGCTGGCTCACGGAAGTACACCCCATCAGCTTCATGTCGCGTTCGAGCTCGGTCCGCAGCAGGCCGAGGGCGCGTTCGACGCCGGGCTGGCCGGCGGCCGCGAGCGGATAGAGATAATAGCGTCCAAGCCCAACTGCCTTGGCGCCGACGGACAACGCTTTCAGGATGTGCGTTCCGCGCTGGATGCCGCCATCCATCATCACGTCGATGCGGTCGCCGACGGCATCGACGATTTCAGCGAGCTGATCGAACGCCGAACGAGAGCCATCGAGCTGGCGGCCGCCATGATTGGACAGCACGATCCCCGCGCAACCGATATCGACGGCCCGGCGCGCGTCCTCGACCGACATGATCCCCTTCAGGCAGAACGGCCCGTTCCAGGTCTTCACCATCTCCGCGACATCGTCCCAGTTCATCGCGGGATCGAGCATCTCGGTAAAATAGCGGCCGATCGACATGGTGCCGCCGCCCATGTCGACATGCTCGTCCAGCTGCGGCAGCCGGAATTTCTCGTGGGTGACGTAGTCGATGCCCCATCGCGGCTTGATCGCGAATTGCAGCATGCCGGCTAGCGTCAGGCGGAAGGGAATGCTGAAGCCGGTGCGCAGATCGCGCTCGCGATTTCCGCCAGTGATGCTGTCGACCGTCAGCATCATCACTTCGACGCCGGCCTCCTTGGCGCGCTGCATCATGGCGCGGTTGAGCCCGCGATCCCGGTGGAAATAGAACTGATAGACCTGCGGCGTTTTGTAAGCCTTGCGCAACTCCTCGAGGCTCACCGTACCCAGCGAGGAGACGCCGAACATGGTGCCGTATTTCGCAGCCGCCGCGCCGACGGCGCGCTCGCCGTCATAATGAAACAGCCGCTGCAGGGCGGTCGGCGAGCAATAGAACGGTTGCGCCAGCTTCTGGCCCATGACCGTCACCGACAGATCCACCTGCTGCACGCCGCGCAGCACGTTCGGCAGCAGGTCGCAATGCTCGAAGCTGGCGCTGTTGCGGCGGAGCGTCGTCTCATCGTCGGCCCCGCCGTCGATATAATCGAAGATCGGGCCGGGCAACCGGTGACGCGCCAGCCGCCGGAAGTCGTGGAAATTATGACACTGCGTCAGTCGCATTTCTTACCTCTGCTCATCCGCCGCAGCAGATCTCCTATCCGTGCCCAATCGCGCGGATTGCGCCACGGAGCTCGGCGAGACCACGGAGGCGGCCGATCGCAGTATAGCCGGGATTGGTGCGCTTGGTGGCGGCGAGATCGTCCAGCATGCGATGGCCGTGATCGGGGCGGAAGACGATCCGCTCGCCCGGTGAGCGGCGCGCATTCTCCTTCAAGAGCGCCTTCAGCACCGCGATCATGTCGACGTCGCCGTCGAGATGATCGGATTCGTGGAACGACACCCCGTCGGCCTCGCGCTTGGTCGCGCGCAGATGCGCAAAGGCGATGCGGGGGCCGAAGCGTTCGGCCATCGCCGGCAGATCGTTCTCGGCGCGCACGCCGAGCGAGCCCGTGCACAGGCAGATGCCGTTCGCCTTCGACGGCACGGCGTCGAACAGCGCCTGGTAGTCTTCGGCGGTCGAGGCGATGCGCGGCAGGCCAAACAGCGGCCGTGGCGGATCATCCGGATGCAGCGTCAAGGAGACGCCGAGCTGCTCGGCGACAGGCGCGACGCGGGCGAGGAATTCGGCGAGGTGCTGCCGCAGGATTTTCGGCGTGATATCGCGGTAAGCATCTAACTTGTCGCGGAATTGCGGGATGGTCATCGGCTCGGTGGTCGAGCCCGGCAACGCGCTGGCGATGCCCATGATGAGATAGTCGATGTCGGCCTGGCTCATCTGGTCGAACAGCGCCTTCGCGCGCGCCTGCTGCTCGGCCGAGTATTCCTGACGCGCGGCAGGACGCTCAAGGATATGCAGCTCGAACGCTGCAAAGCGATCCTGGTCGAAACGGAGCGCGCGGGCGCCGTTCGGCAGCTCCCATTCGAGATCGGTCCGGCACCAGTCGACCACGGGCATGAAATTGTAGCAGATGATCTTGATGCCCGACGCGGCGACGGCCTCCAGGCTCGCGATCCAGGCGTCGATGGATTTCGTCGCTTTGCCGCCGAGACGCTTGACGTCATCCGGGATCGGAATCGACTCGATCACCGACCAGGTCAGCTGCGAACGACCGGGCTGGCCGTTCTCGATGAAATTCTTGCGTTCCTCGACCGCCTTGCGCGTCCAGGCTTCCCCAATCGGTACCTGATGCAACGCCGAGACGATATCGCTAGCACCAGCCTGCCTGACGTCGTCCAGCGACACGGGATCATTGGGCCCGTACCAGCGCCATCCCTCGAGCATCATATGGCCTCTCCTAAAGCGTTTTCGAGCGAAGTGGGTACCGGTTCGCGTGAAGAAAACGCGTCAAAATAAGAGTCAATTGGCGGTCAGCACGACCTTGACGCTCTGCGAGCGATCGAGCGCGAGACGCAACGCGTCAGGCGCGGTCGAGAGCGGCCGCTCGGCCGTGACCAGCGACAGCACGTCGACGCTGCCGGTACCAATCAATTCCACCGCAGTCATGAATTCAAGCCCGAAACGGAACGAGCCGCGCAGGTCGATTTCCTTCGCCATCACCGCATTCGACGGCGTCGGAATCTGGCCGCCCGGCAGATTGCCGATCTGCACCACGACGCCGCCGCGCCTGACGATGCCGATCGCGCTGGCAAGGCCCGCCGCTGTGCCCGACACCTCGAACGCGACGTCGTACGGACGTGATGCGGCCTGCGCCTTCAGTCCCTCTTCACCGCCCGACACGTTCTCGACATGGGACGCGCCGAGCTTGGTCGCAAAGGCCAGCGGCGCCGGCGCGATGTCGGCCACGGTGATGTCGGCCATGCCGGCGCGGTGTGCGGCCAGCATGGTCAGGAGGCCGATCGGGCCGGCACCGAAGATGATGCCGCGCTTACCCTCGATCTTGCCGGCGCGCGCAACCGCGTGCAGGCAGACGGACAGCGGCTCGGCCAACGCCGCAGCCTGGTAGGACACATGGTCAGGGATCTTCACGCACTGCGCCGGGATGGCGTCGAAATAGTCGGCAAAGCCGCCCTGCATATGCGGCGTCTTCGACGCCGAGCCCATGAAGTAGATATTCTCGCACAGGTTCTGCCGGCCCTCGCGGCAGGCGCCGCAATGACCGCACCAGCGCGACGGGTTGACGGCGACGCGGTCGCCGACCTTCAGGTTCGGAGCCGAGCCTGCGATCTCCACGACCTCGCCAGAAATCTCATGACCGAGGATCAGCGGCGACTTCACCACGAAATCGCCGGTCCGGGCGTGACGGAAATAATGCATGTCCGAGCCGCAGATGCCGCCGGCACCGAAACGGATACGCACCATGCCGGAAGCCAGCTGGTCGAGCGGATGCTCGATCATGCGCAAATCTTCAGGGCCGAACAGGGTTGCGGCGAAAGCTGTGGAGGTCATTTGGAAAGTCCCATGTATTTCGGCAGCCAGAGAGTGAGATCGGGGATGTAAGTGATTGCGATGAGCGCAATCAGCAGCGGCACCAGCCAGGGCAGGATCGCGACCGTCGTGCGCTCGACCGAGAGCTTTGCCACGCGCGCAAGCACGAACAGCACCATGCCGAGCGGCGGATGCAGCAGGCCGATCATCAGGTTCAGCGTCATGATCAGACCGAAGTGAATTGGGTCGATGCCGAGCTTGAGCACGATCGGCAGCAGGATCGGCACCAGGATGGTGATCGCGGCTGTGGTATCGATGAAGCAGCCGACGAACAGGATCAGCACGTTGGCGAGCGCCAGGAACACCCATTTGTTGTGGGTGATGCTAAGCATCCAGTCCGACAGCAATTGGGCCGCCTGCGACACCGTCAGAAGCCAGGCGAAGATCGAAGCGGCCGTGACGATGAACAGCACCGAGGCCGTGGTCTCGATCGTATCGAAAGTCGCCTTCGCCACCGTCTTCAAGGTCATGGTGCGGTAACGCACGAGGCCGAGGAACAGCGACCAGATCACGGCGGCGACCGCTGCCTCCGTCGGCGTGAACCAGCCGAGTGTCATGCCACCGATCAGGATCACCGGCGCCATCAGCGCCATCACCGCCGAGAAATCGAAGTACCAGTCGATCGCGAGCAGCGCGCCGAGCCCGATCACGACGGCCATGTTGGTCGACATGCCCGCGAGCGTCATCAGCCAGATCGCCATTGGGAACGAGAAGACGATCAGGATCTCGAGGCCGGCCGAACCGAGCTGCGGCCAGGAGAACGGCGTATCGCTGCCCCATTTGTTCCTGTGCGCGAAATAGGTGACGGTGGCCATCATCAGCAGTGTCATGACGATGCCGGGAATGACGCCGCCCAGAAACAGCGCGCCGATCGAGACGTTCGCCATCATGCCGTAGATCACGAAAGGCAGTGACGGCGGGATGATCGGCCCGAGCGTCGCCGAGGCCGCGGTGACGCCGACCGAGAACTCAGTGGTGTAGCCGTGGTCCTTCATCGCCTTGATCTCGATGGTGCCGAGACCGGCGGCATCCGCGATCGCGGTCCCGGACATGCCGGAAAAGATCACCGAGCCGATGATATTGACGTGACCGAGGCCACCGCGCATCCAGCCGACCAGCGCGACCGCGAACTTGTAGATGCGCCCGGTGACGCCGGCGATGTTCATGAGGTTGCCGGCCAGGATGAAGAAGGGAACGGCGAGCAACGGAAAGCTCTCGACGCCCGCGATCATGCGCTGCGCCAGCGTAACATCAGGCGTCACGCCGCTGACGAGGATGTAGAGCAGCGACGACGCGGCCATGGCGATGGCCACGGGAACGCCGAGCAGCATCAGGACGAGAAAGCCTCCAAGCAACAGCAGCATGGGATTATCCTTCAAAACCGTCGTAGGCGCCGGGACGTTCGAGGATCGAATAGCCCTGTCGCCAATGTTGCAGCGTCACCTGCACGGAGCGCACGAACATCAGCACGAAGCCGAGCAGCACGGCGTAGTAGACGTAGTTCTTGGGAAAATTGATCGTGGTCATGGACTCATCACCGATGATCTGGATGTAGACCCAGACCAGCTTGATGGCGTAGCCGAAGAAGGCGAGCCGGATCAGGTCGATCGCCGTGGACAGAGCGCGCGCGACGACATGCGGCAGATAGCGGTAGATCAGGTCGACCTGGATGTGCCGCGACAGCCGCACGCACATGGAGGCGCCGATGAAGACGACGCCGATCAGGCAATAGGTCGCGATCTCCTCGGTCCAGGCGTAGCTGTCGTTGAGGACGTAGCGGGTGAAGAACTGGAGGAAGACGGCCAGCGCCATCACCCAGAAGATCGCCAGCGCCACCCAATCCTCGAAAGCGTAGATGCCGAGGTCGACCTTCGGCGTCGCCTCTTCCTCGAACGTATGGGCGATCTCGTCCCCGGTGATCTGCCGGTGCACTTCGGCGGTCGACATGTGGTTACTCCTTCAAACGACTAGAACGTCATTCCGGGGCGGCTCGAAGAGCCGAACCCGGAATCTCGAGATCCCGGGCTCGGTCCTGCGGACCGCCCGGGATGACGACTACGTCGTCACTTGATCGCCTGGATCCGTTCCCAATCGGCCTTGCGATAGCCAAACGTCTCGAACGGAACGTTCTTCAGCACGACGTCGCGGAACTCGTTCTTGTCGACCTCGGTCACGGTCAGGCCTTTCTCCTTGAAGAAGGCGACGAGCTTGGCCTCGTTCTGCTTGATCTCTTCGGTCGCCTTGGCGGCGGCCTCCTGCGCGACGTCGGTGAAGATTTTCTTGTCTTCGTCGCTGAGCTTCTTCCAGAGCGCGCCGGCGACGACCGTGTTGAGATGGTCGACGATGTGGCCGGTCAGCACGATGTGCTTCTGCACCTCGTAGAACTTCTTGGCCTCGATCGTGGTCAGCGGGTTTTCCTGCGCTTCGACGGTGCCATTCTGGAGCGCGAGATAGACCTCGGCGAAGGCGATCGGCGCGGTGTTGGCGCCGCAGGCGCGCGGCATCGCGAGGTAAGCCGGCACGTCGGGCACGCGCATCTTCAGGCCCTTGAGGTCGGCACAGGTCTTGATCGGCTTGTTCGACGAGGTCTGGCGCACGCCGTAATAGGTCACCGCGATGATGTGATGGCCGCTCTTGTCCTCATAGCCCTTGGCGAGCTCCTTGAAGATGTCGCTCTTGGTGTAGGCAAGCAGGTGATCGGCGTCGCGGAAGGTGTAGGGATAATAGGTCACGCCAATCGGCGGAAAACTCTTGGCCGCGAAGCTCGAGCCGGAGATGATGATGTCGACCGAACCGAGCGAGAGGCCCTGGTTGATGTCGGCTTCCTTGCCTAGCTGGGACGCCGGATAGACGTCGATCTGGTAGCGGCCATTGGTGCGCTTGCCGATCTCCTGCGCAGCCCAGACAGACGCCGTGTGGAACGGCTCCGAGGTCTCATAGACATGCGCCCATTTCAGCTTGGTCTGCGCCATGCCGGAATGGGTCGTCGCGAGCATTGCGGCAACGGATGTCGCCAGCACCATCATCATTTTCTTCAACACTGATTTTCCTCCACTAACTCAAGTCTGCTTCTTGTTTCGCCTGCTTCAAAATCGGGGCGGGCAACCCAATCTCATCGTCGCCGCGCGCTGCCGCTTTTGGCCTCTTTCTTCAGGGGACGCTTCGGTTTCGCCGGTTGAGCCTCAGGACGTGACGCCCGCTTCGGCGTCGCCGACGCTCCTGCCGAGGTCTCAGCACCGAAATTCTGCGCAAAACGCTCCTGCGAGTGCGCAAGGTGGTCGCGCATGGCGTCGTGAGCCGTCAATGGCCGGCCGGCCGCAATGGCGTCACGCACGGCCCGGTGCTCATCAAGCGCGGCGCGCCACGTGTCGGGGTTCTCGAAATAATGCGCAAGCTGCGCGAAATAGGGATTGAGGCGCTGGTCAAAGAGCTCGCCGACCACTCGCACCAGCACGGCGTTGCCGAGACATCCGGCGATCGCGATGTGGAAGGCGCGGTCATGGACCATCGACGCTTCACCGGGATGCGCGACGTTCTCCATCGCGACCAGGGCCGCATCGATGCGTGCAATGTCGTCCTTGGTCGCCACGCGCGCGGCCTGCTCGGCGATCGAACTCTCCAGGAATTCGCGGGCGCGCAGCAGCTCGAACGGCCCCTCGATGACGGCGGATGGCGCCGGCGTCGCGTCCGAGGGATCGATCACATAGATGCCGGAGCCCACGCGGATGCGGACGCGGCCTTCCACCTCGAGCGCGATCAGGGCTTCACGCACGGTTGGCCGTGAAATCTTGAGCTGCTCGGCGAGCTCGCGTTCGGTCGGCAAGCGGCTGCCGACCGCGTACTCGCCGCTGTCGATCAGGCTTCGCAATTGATCGGCGACCTGGCGATAAAGCCGTCTCGCCTCCACAGCTTCCAGCGGCACGCTGGCCTCCACGAAAAGGTCTCGCCGGTCGATCCGGCAGTCCCGCCAATTTTGGAGAATTGGTCTTACCAATTGACCGAAGCATTGACCTGATACGGCCACCGTGTCAAGCAGCGGACAAAGACAGGGAGAGACGACCATGCGCCTCGGCCGTTCCAATCTCGACCGGCTGGCACCTCGCATTCGCCGACCGGCCTACGATCGCTCGCGCGTCACACCCGGAATCGTGCATCTTGGTCTCGGCGCATTTCATCGCGCGCATCAGGCCGTCGTCATCGACGATTGCCTTGCCAGCGGCGCCACATCGTGGGGCATCATCGGCGCGAGCTTGCGCAGTCCAGAGACGCGCGACGCCCTCGCCCCGCAGGATCATCTCTATACGGTCGCCGTGCGTGCCGCCGAAGGCACCGAGCATCGCGTAATAGGTTCGCTGCTCGACAGCGTCGTCGGGCGCGAAAATCCGGCGGCGCTCGTCGAAAAGATGGCAGATCCTGCCATTCGCATCGTCTCGTTGACGGTCACCGAGAAGGGCTATTGCCACACGCCACAGACCGGCGATCTCGACGAGCGGCATCCTGACGTCGTGCATGATCTGAATAATCTCGACGCGCCGCGCTCGGCCCCCGGCTTTATCGTTGCTGCGCTGGCACGCCGGCGGGCGCTTGGGATTCAGCCGTTCACCGTGCTGTGCTGCGACAACCTTGCCGCCAACGGCCACACCGTGCAGCGGATCATCACGCAATTCGCCGCGCTCCGCTCAAAGGAGCTCGGCAAGTGGATCGCGGACAAGGCCACCTTCCCCTCGACCATGGTCGATCGCATCGTGCCGCAGACGACGGATGCCGATCGCGACGCTGTTGCTGCAGCCCTCGGGCTCCGCGACGCCTGGCCGGTCATGACCGAGCCATTCACGCAATGGGTGGTCGAGGACCGCTTTGTTGCAGGCCGCCCCGATTTCGCTGCTGCGGGCGTCGAACTCGTCAGCGACGTCAAACCGTTCGAACTGATGAAGCTGCGGTTGCTCAACGCCAGCCACTCAGCGCTCGCCTATCTCGGCTATCTCGCAGGCTATGAGACCATCGCCGATACGATGGTCGATCCGCATTTCGCGCGGCTCGCTGCGCAAGTGATGGAAGAGGCCGCGGTGACGCTGACCATGCCTGCCGGCGCCGACCTCGGCGCCTATCGCGCCTCGCTGCTCAAGCGCTTCGCCAACCCGGCACTGCATCACCGCACCTGGCAGATCGCGATGGACGGATCGCAAAAGCTACCGCAGCGGCTACTTGGCGCGATGCAGGATCGCCTCGCCAAGAATCTACCGATCGCGACGCATGCGCTCGCGGTCGCAGGCTGGATGCGTTACGTCACCGCGACCGATGAACGGGGACGCGCGATCGACGTGCGCGATCCCCTCGCCGCCGACCTCGCGAGCCTGGCGCGCGAGGCCGGTCCCGTCGCTGAACGGCTTGCTCCCGCATTGCTCGGCGTCACGAAAGTATTCGGTCCGCTCGGCGCCGACCCGCGCCTGCGCGAGGCCGTGACGGCAGCGCTCGGCCGGCTTTATGCGCAGGGTGCGCGGCGCACTGTGGAGGCAGCTGTTTCGGCGTGAACAGAAAGTGGGCAGCGATGCTGCACTGCGTTCAAAGTCGGACAGAAGTCGCGCTTGATTTTTGCCTGCCATTGGCTCACCCGAGAGGTATGGCAAAGGACACCAAGGTCATCGCCGCGAACGCGGCTTTCTACGCCGCCTTTTCGACCGGCGACTTCGATGGCATGAAGCAGATGTGGGCGGATGACGACGCCATTTCCTGCATTCATCCCGGCTGGCCCGCGATCGTCGGCCATGCCACCGTGATCGGCAGCTGGCGCGACATCCTGCAAAATCCTGAGCGGCCGCAGATCGTCTGTGCCGAACCGCAGGCGATCGTCGACGGCGATAGCGCTCGCGTGCTGTGCATCGAGATCGTCGACGGCACTGCGCTCGCCGCCGCCAACCATTTTCGCCGCGTCGGTGACGGCTGGCGGCTGGTACATCACCAGTCGAGCCCGATCGCGCAGATTGTCGAACAGGCTGAAGACGATAGAGCGAGCCACCGGGTGCACTGACGGCGCGGCCGTTCTACTGTGCATGGGGTTGTTTTCAGGTTTTGAGTTCCGACAGGTCGTCGAGCACCGCTCGCGCCGCGCTGAAATCGTCATCGCGGAAGAACATGCTGCGCGTGATAAGCACGGGGATGCCGGCCTCTGAAGCCGCAATCAGCCCATTAGCAGAATCCTCGATCGCAACACAGTCCGTCGGCGCCAGCTTCAACTGCGCCAGGACTTCGAGATACACATCCGGCGCCGGCTTCTTGTGCCTGACGTCATCGCCGACAACGACCGCCTCGAAATCCGCGACCCAGCCCGGGCTAATCGCCTGCGACAGCAGCGCGTCGATATTGCCATGCGAGGTCGTCGTCGCAATCGCAAGCCGTTGCCCGCGTGCCTTCGCCGCATTGAGCAGATCGGCGACACCGGGTCGCAAGGGGCAGCAGCCCGTCTCGATCAACTCGGCATAATGTGCAGTCTTGATGCGGTGCAGCCCCGCGACATCCGCATCCGACAAGGCCGGCGCGGTCCACTGCCTGGCGTGGAAGGCGCGGATGCGTTCCTTGCCGCCGGTCACCCGCAGCAATTCCTTGTAGAGCGACCGGTCCCAATGCCAGTCGAGCCCCTGACGGACGAAGGCGTGGTTGAAGGCCCGCCGATGCAGCTCCTCCGTCTCGGCCAGCGTGCCGTCGACGTCGAAGATCAGCGCGCGCGCGTTCCGGATCAGCTCTACCGCATCCACTGGCGCGATCGCCTCCGCCTGCATGGTCCTCGCCTCCCGTGACAGGCGACCATCGCCTGGGGCGGCAGCCGAGTAAAATCGCAATATCTTTTGTTCGACCCAAAAATCTCTTATGAGCGGGGGACGCGCTGGCGGCGCGAACGGGAACTCGGACCCAGCACGGGAGACGCATGCGGCTCTTCATCCTCGGCCTCGGCTATAGCGCCCGGCATTTCGTCCGCAGGTTCGGTGGCAGCTTCTCGCATGTCGCTGGCACCGTGCGCGATCCCGCCGGCCGGGACGACCTCGCCGGCATCGAACTGCACGGCTTTTCCGGCAGCCGACCCGCGGACGCCGTGGTCGATCGTATCCGCGATGCCGACGTCCTCCTGATCTCGATCCCGCCGGGCAGCACCGGCGACCCCGCACTCGCGGCGTTCGGCGATGTGCTGGCGGCGGGCAGCCGCAAGGTCGTCTATCTCTCCACCATCGGCGTCTATGGCGATCATGCCGGCGGGTGGGTCGACGAAAGCACGCCGCCGCAGTCGTCCCTCGACCGCGCGCGGATGCGGGTTGCGGCTGAGCAGGCCTGGACTGAGACGGCGCACGGTAATGTCGCGGTCCTGCGGCTGGCCGGCATCTACGGCCCCGGCCGCAATGCGCTGGTGACACTGCGCAGCGGTACCGCGCGCCGGATCATCAAGCCCGACCAGGTCTTCAACCGTATCCATGTCGACGACATCGCCAGCGCGATCATGGCCGCGGTCCACCACGAGGGCGGCGGCACCTGGAACGTCTGCGACGACGAGCCTGCGCCGCCGCAGGACGTCATCACCTATGCCGCGCAGCTCATGGGCGTTGCGCCGCCTGCTGAGGAAGCCTTCGCGACCGCCGAGATGTCAGCGATGGCGCGCAGCTTCTATGCGAGCAGCGCACGTGTCTCGAATGCGAGACTGAAGCGCGAACTTGGCGTCACACTGGCCTATCCGACTTACCGGCACGGCCTCGATGCGCTGTGGCGCGACGACGAAGCGAGAACAAAATAAAAGGGCGGCCCAGCGGCCGCCCCTTGATATTCGGCATCAGCTCAAGACGCCGTATTTCTTGAACCAGGCCTGCGCCTGCGCCCACGCATCTTCCGCGGCGTCCTTGCGGTAGCTGCCGCGATAGTCGGCATGGAAACCGTGCGGTGCCTCCGGATAGATCTTGAATTCGGCCGTCTTCTTGTTTTCCGCGAGCGCAGCCTTGAGCTGCTCGACCGTCGCCACGGGAATGCCGGTATCGGCGCCGCCATAGAGGCCGAGCACCGGTGCCTTCATCTCGGGTGCAAGCTGGAGCGGGCTCTTCGGCCACAGTGGATTGGGCGCATCGACCGGCGGACCATAGAAGGCGACGCCGGCCTTGAGCGTGCTGCTATGCGCGGCATATTCCCAGACCGTGCGACCGCCCCGGCAGAAGCCGATAATGCCAAGCTTCGCGGTGTCGCCGCCTTGCGATCCGGCCCAGGCCACGGTCGCATCGAGATCGGACAGCAGTTCGGCGTCCGGCTTGGCGTTGACGATCGGCAGCAAATCCTTGATGTCGGTGATTTTGGTGAGATCGGTCCCCTTGCGGAAATAATAGTCGGGCGCGACCGCGAAGGCGCCAAGCTTGGCGAGACGCCGCGTCACATCCTTGATGTATTCGTGCAGCCCAAAAATCTCCATCGCCACGATGATCACCGGCGCCTTGGTGTTGCCGGCCGGACGGGCGAAATAGGCCGGCATCTCCTCCGAGCCGACCTTGATCTTGGCATCGCCGGCCTGGAGGCCGCTGGTGTCGGTCGTGATCACCTCGGCACGGACGGGACCCGCCGCAAGCGTGTAGCCGGCGGCAACGGCCGCGGTAGCGCTCATGAAGCCGCGACGCGAGACCGGGGCGACTTTCGTCAGCCCGACGACGTCGGCTGTCATGGTGGTGTCAATACTCATCGATTCATCCTTCCTGCTGCCTTGCCGGAGTTTTCTTGCCCTGATGCTTCAGGCGGCGCATTCGTCGACAATTGTCGGCAAAACGCAAATCACCAGCCTGCGAGCTTTCGCCGATCGTTGGTGTGGCCGATTTAACCGCGGCAACGCATTGCATCGCAACATCCATTAACCGAGATGGGCGGTTGTCCCGCACCTCAGTGCGCCATCACGTGTTGCACGCTGTGTGCGGTTTCGCGCAATTCGAAACGTTTCGCCGCAACAATCGGGTTCGATCGTGGCCGCAACGACACATCATGTTGCCCGGATACAGCAACGCGCCGGATATTTGAGCGCGAGCTCGCAGCATTTGATGGAAATTTTCAGATCAGTTGAGCCGTCATTTTTACTCGAACTTTCTTCGCGGCGCTCTAGTTCCACGTCCGAATGTTCCATCTCCAGAACGGAGAAGCGTCTTTCAAGCGCGGCAATTGCTTCGAGCGAAGCTCGACAGCCTCATTTTGACCCGCAGCGATTGCGCACCCAACGGCTCAATTGAATAAGACCATATCCAATCTGGCACCGAAATGAATTTGGCTCGCGAAGCGATTGAATTATTGGGACAGGTGGCGCGGATCCTGTGGTTCGAAGGGACCAAGCACGGCATGCGCGATCGCGAGTGGATGGCGCTGCGATTCCTCTCCCGTGCAAACAGGTTCTCAAGGACGCCTTCGGCGCTGGCGAGTTATGTCGGCGCAACGCGCGGCACCGCTTCATTCATCATCGGCGAGCTCGAACGTCTCGGCTATGTCGAGCGGAAACGGTCCGCCACGGACAAGCGCTCGGTGATGCTGAGCGTGACGCAGCAGGGCAAGAAGTTTCTGGGACGCGATCCCGTCAACGGCCTCGTCGAGGCCATCGACGTCCTGGATGACGACAGCAAGATCCGCTTTCGCGACACCTTACGACACGTGCTCGATCAGGCGGATGCCGCCGAACAGCGGCATCACACCGACGTCTGCAAGCGATGCATTTTCCTGCGCGAGGATCGCACCAGCACCGAGAGCAAGTCGACGGCCGAATTCACCTGCCGCCTGTTTCGCGCACCGATCGCGGAGGCCGAGATCGACCTGCTATGCACCAGCTTCGAACATCATCGCCAATAGAATTGGCGGTCGGTCACTTGCGCCCCGAATAGACCACGCCACCGCCGCTGGTCTCCACCACCAGACGACCGTTCTCGTTCCTGATCTCTTCAACCCGGCCGAGGTTCGGGACCTGCTGGCCGAGCACGGCCTCGACGACACCGTTCGGCCCCTGCAGGATCGCAATTCCTTCATACGCCTGGCGAACCGACCAGCCCTTGACCACTTTTCGTGGCGCCGAGCTGCGGTCGACCGGAGACACCGACCCCGTGGTCTCCGGAGCTGCGACCGACGCCATCATCGGCATCGCCGGCGACGGCTGCCCGGCGGCCTGCACCGGCGACTGGACCTGGGCCTGTGCGAGCCTGTCGAGCTTTGCCGTCGAGGACGAGCCGACCCGCTCGATGCGATCCAGATTCTCGGCAAACCGGCCGAACCGATCACTGGTCGCCTTGCTCGACTGATCAACCGCCGTGCGCAGCCCATCGAGATTCTCGGACACGCCGGATAGTTGCTTGCGTAGCTGCGCGACCGTGTCGCGCAAATTGCGGATCTCGACATTGGCCGCGACATTGGTCTGGCTCGGCTGCGTGGTGAGATAAGCGATGACGCCAGTACAGGCGCAAACCACCAGAATGGCAGCGACTGCCAACGTCGCGAGCGGTGCCACCCATGTCGGACGCGGCGGCGGCGGCTTGGCCACGATCACCGCCGGCTTGACCACGACAGATGCTGGCTTTGGTATCGCCATCTTGTCGAGACGCGCCTTGGCGCGAATGCGCTTCAATCCCTCGAGCGCTTCCTTTGCTGCAACTTCATCGCTCGATGCCGATGCAGGCTTCGCGACCGTCGCGGGTTTTCCCGCGCGCGGTGCAGTGTTGGCTTTGGTATCGCGCGCTTCCGGAGCCGGTTTCGCCGTCGCAGTGATATCTGCAGTTTCGGCGGGACGCGATTTTCCATCGGACAACATTTGAGAATGCTCCGTTCGTATTTCGATCTGTCGAACGAAGCTAGTTGTCGAAGCTTGTCTGAAACGTGCGCATCAAAAAACTTTTCGTCGCGCGCGTTGTGTTGTTGAACGAGTCAAACGCGACAGGCACGACGCGAAAGTGCGACTCGAAAGACACACACTCGCCAAGATTTCGCCAAGCTCGCGTCTCGCCGCCATACATGAGTCGAATTGTCGCAGGCGGGTGCACGGCCAGGAGAGTCAATCCGGGGTTGAAAACTCCTCACTGTGGTGACCCGGCGACCCTACCCAAAATAGCTTTAGTTACACAGGCATGCGGAACTTTATAACTGCCACGGTGCAAAACTAGTTCGACAACCAAATCAACTGGTGAGCTCCGTAACATCAAGAAACAACCAGAAGCAAACCAAGAGCATCAAGCACAGATAGCAACAGCTTCGTTCCGCACGCTTGATCGGAAATCGGCAATTGTTACGGTCCTACTCAAGTGATTCTCTCCGGTTGGCGAGGAGATCGGCTGAGTTCAGTGGCGTTTGGACGCGGTAAGCAACTTGGCGCAACTGTTCTAGGTCGCTGTCTCAATCCGCCCCGCAAGGTGATCCGTAAGACACCTGCCGGGCCTCACACAGTAAGCGTTCAGTATTGAGTCGAAGTAACAGGCTTGCTCACGCAGGCACTGAATGCGTAGGGCTGCCCGCGAATATCGAAACCATAACAACGGTTCGCGGGAGGGAAATATCGTCAAACAGCATGGCCGCGAGCCGGGGCATCACAACAATCTCCCGGCCGCTGCGAGTGCGAAACAGGGGCGACTGACTGATGTATATAATCGTTGATGATCGCGAGAGCGTCGCGAACAGCTATGTAGGAGGGTTGGTCCGCGAGGGCGTATCGTCGATCGGCTTCTCTTCCGGAGAATTCTGGGACTGGCTGCAATCCGCGAATGAATCGGACCTTGCGGCCGTCGATGCCTTCCTTCTGGGGGACTGCGATGCCCGCGGAAGCCTGCCACGGGCGATGCGCAAGCGGTCCGCCGCTCCGATCATCGCCATGAGCGGCCAGAAGATGCTCAAGAACACGCTGGAGCTGTTTGAATCCGGCGTGGATGACGTGGTCCACGTGCCGATCCATCTGCGTGAGATCCTGGCCCGCACCGCCGCGATCGCACGCCGCCGTGTCGGCGAGCTGCCGAGGCCCTGCGAGACCAGGATCCAGGTCTTCTTCAACGGACGTGACCCCGAGATCGCGGGCCACGCCCTCACTCTGCCCCGCCGCGAACTGCGCATTCTCGAATATATGGTCAGCAACCACGGCAAGTGGATCACCAAGACGCAGATCTTCAACGCGGTCTACGGCATCTTCGAATCCACGTTCGACGAGAGCGTGATCGAGAGCCATGTCAGCAAGCTCCGCAAGAAGCTGCGCGATCGTCTCGGCTTCGATGCGATCGTGGCACGACGCTACGTCGGATACCGGCTCAACATCCCGGCGAACGAGGCCATCGACGAGCCGATGCAGGAGCTCGACGAGGTCGGCATCCTCCTGAACCGGGCTCATGCCGCGGAAGCTGCGTACCCGGCCGGCAACTGACGCGCTAAGGCGCCCCTTACAAACGACCACCGGCCTCTGCGGGGAAATCCCGCAGAGGCCGGTTTGCTTTCAGCGACGGATACGACGTTAGGACGGCGCGGTCTCGCGGGCCGCGCGTTACGGCTTCTGCTGGAATTCTTCCTTGGACACGTAGTTGAAGTCCTCGACCAGGACGTCCTGGACGATATCGGCCTGCATCCGCTCGTTGACGCGCTGCTTGATCGCCGTGGTGAGGGCGGAAAGGTCGTAGCGGGCGAGCTTTCTGAAATCGAGCTTGTCGTCGGCATAGATCCGGCGGAAAGCCTCATCGACGACAAACGGCTCCGGCGGCACCGTGAGCTGATGCATCGTGCGCGCCTCGACAGTGTAGACGAAGCGCGCAACGATGTAGCCCTGCACGGCGCCGCTCTCGACCATCGGCACGCTGAGCGCCCGTGTCTTCTGGTATTGCAATCCATCGAGATATTCGTCCTTGGCGGGCAACAGGGTGCCGTTTTCCTTCCAATAGGCCACGCCATAGCTCGTGCCCGCGGTGAGGATGCAGACCCAGAGGCCGGCCAGAACGAGCTTGATCATTTTCCGTCCCGCGCTGCGCGACCGGTATAGGTGCCGTCCGACTCGGACTCCTTGATCGCCTTGACGATGATGGCCGCGACCTCGCGCACCGCGTCGTAGTGCATTTCAAGGAGAGAGCGGTTTCGCTCCAGCTTCTCGCGCAGCCGCTGGATCTCTTCGGTGATCTCGGTCTCGCCGCCGAGATGCATGCGGGCCCGCATCAAGCGGACGAATTCCAGCATGCTCCGGCTTTTTCGGGCACTGAAGTCGTCGAAATCGATCTTCTGCCCGGTCGCGAGTGCGACAGTCTCTTCCTCAACGATGCTTTCGAGCCGACGGATCGCCGCCAGCAGGCTCGAGACCTCCTCGGAACGTGTCGCCTCCAGCTTGGTCGCTTCAGCCTCGTCGAACATCACGTTGCTATCAGGGTTCGGCAGGAGCGCCGGCAACAGAGCATCGCCCCACGCAGTCTCCGCCATCGCCTCGGTCTGCACGACCAGCTGCTCCATCACCGCGGCCATCGCGCCTCGTTCTGCCTGCATAGTCAATTCACCCCTCAACTTTCGTCACCATGTCCCGATTCATCCGCCGGCCTTCCCCGTCACGTCCGGGCCAGCCGGATGGGCAGCCGCAAGTTCCCTGGCAATTCCGATCCCCTTGCCCTTGGCGAGCTGGGCGCCGAGCTGCTCGGCCAGCATCGATTTCCAGATGCCGCCGGCGGTTCCCTTGCCGAACACTTCCTCCGACTCCTTCGGCAGCATCGTCTCGACGAAGGTCTGCAGAACGAATGCCTCGAACTTGCGATAGACCTCGTCCTGGCCCGGCTCCTTGATCACCCGCACCGGCGGTCCGTTCACCACACCCGATTGCGCTTCGGCGATCTGCCCTGCGGATTGATCGGCGGCCGCGGCGGTCGCCTTGCTCGCTGCCGCTTCCATCGTCGCCGCGAAATCAGCATCCGACGATTTCAGCGCGTCGAGCTTCGCGGTCGCTGCCCGCTGCGTTACCGGATCAGCGGCGTCGAGGACATCGAGAACGAGGTCAGGTGTCGCTGTCACGATCATGGTTTCGTCCGACTGGCTGACCGCGACATCAAATCGCGCGCGGCATGTGTTCCCGTCATTTCCTCGAGCGAGCGATTCTCGGCGTCGCGCAGCTTGGCGGCGAGCGCGACCTTGGCGACCTCCTCGAGCTGCTTCACACGTCGGTTCTCGGAACGAACCTTGTCGAGCTGCATCGCGGCACGCTCCTGCACGGCACGCGCACCGACGCTCGTCCTGTTGAGTCGCCGCGCGATCGAGTCGCTCGACGAGCCAGCAGGTGCTTTTCCCCCGTTGAGGGTTCCAACCAGCCACGCCTGCTCATCCTGCATGGTTTGCTCCTGCTGCCGCAATTGCGCGAGCTGCCATTCGGACAGCCGCAATTGCAGCTTCACGAGCGAGACGATCCGACTGAGCTTGTCCGCGCGCGATGTCATGGCTCGTCATCCCCCCAGCCATGACGACATGCCGAGCATGAACTGCGTCAGCAGTTCGTCGCTGGTGAGGTAGAGCAACAGGAAGCCGCCGAACAGAACGAACGGCACCGAGACGAAATAGACCGGAATCGCCGGCGTCAGCTTGTTGATCAGACCGACCGAGAAATTGACGACGACGGAATAAACGATGAACGGGCTGGTGATCCGCAACGTCAGCACGAACGCGTCGGCCAGGCGGCCTGCGAGCTGATTCAGCGCCATCTCGCCGGTCAACTTCTCGCCGGGATGCCAGACGTCGTAGGAGTTCATCAGCCCGCGCAGCACCTGCCAGTGCTGGTCGGTCAGGAAGAACAAGGTCGTGACGGCGGCCATGACCAGTGGCACCACGGGCGGCGCCGGATCGGTGTCACCGACCGGCGTGCCGGGGATGCTGCTGAGCCCGATTGCGCTCGCCATCACGGTCAGCATGGTCTGGAGCGCAAGGAAGAACACGCGCCCGCCGATGCCGATGACAGCGCCGACCAGCAGTTCAGTGACGATCAGGAGCGCCAGCGTCAGCGGCGATGCGTCATCGACCAGCGGCTTCAGGATCGAGAGCAGAATGGGCGTCAGCGCAAACGACGTGACGAGCGCGACGAACAGGCGGATCTGCGGCGGAACGTTCACGCTGGAATAGCCGGGCACCAGCATCAAACAAGCGCCGATGCGGCAGAACACGATGAACGTGGCGAGCACGTTGTTGGTCAATCCGGTGATCACGAAATGGCTCCGAGCGCCCGGATTTCGGCGCTGCGGGCGACTTCAACGTGCGACAGGATCGGCAATGTCGGGAACACCCGCTCCAGGATCATGCGGACATAGGGGCGAGCCTCGGGTGTTACCGCCAGCACCACGCTAGTGCCGTCCTCGGTGAATTTGCGGATCGCAGCGCTGGCTTCGGTCGCGAACTGCTCGATCAACCGCGGATCGGCGTCGAACTCGACGACGTCGCCCTTGCCGTCGCGCTTCAGGCTCTGATGGAAAGCGAGATCCCAGCGGTTGCCGAGACGCAGCACGTTGAGCACGCCGTTGTCGGAGAGGTCGCCGCAGATCTGCTGCGCCAGGCGCATCCGCACGTGCTCGGCGACCTGCTCGGACCGCCGCACATGGGGCGCAATCTCGGCGATTGCCTCCAGGATCAGGTGAAGGTTCCGGATCGACACCCGCTCCCCCAGCAAGATCTTCAGGATCGCCAGCAAGCCTGAATAGGAGATCTGCGACGGGCAGAGATCGTCGACCAGGCGCTTGTACTCGGGCTCGAGACGGTCGAGCAGCCCGCGCATGTCCTTGTAGGACAGCAGCTGGGAGAGATTCGCCCTGAGCACTTCGCTCAGATGCGTGAGCAGCACCGACAGATTATCGACCGGCTTGCAGCCCTGCCGCTTGACCTCGTCGGCAAAGGCTTCAGTCACCCACAGCGCCTTCATGCCGAACGCGGGTTCGATCACCTCGTCGCCGGGCACGTCGGGTTTGCCGTCCTTGTCCACCAGCACCATGATTTCGCCGATCCGGAGCTCGCCATGGGCGACGCGGGTATCGTGGATCCGGATCTGGTATCCCTTGGGATCGATCGACAGATTGTCCGACAGCTTGATCTCGGGAATGACGAAGCCGTACTGCTTGGCAAACTTCTTGCGGATCTTGCTGACGCGGTGCGCGAGCTCGTTGCGCGAACCGAGCAGATGGACCGACAAATGGCTTCCGAGCGACAGCTCGATTTCGGCCGTCTTGAGTGATTCCTTGACGGACTCCTTCGCGTCGTTCTGCGCCCGCTCCTCCGCCTTGCGCGCGTCCTCTTTCTGCTTCGCAGCCGCCTGTCGCTTCGGCAGCGAGTAGCCGACGAAAGCCATCACGCCGCCCAGGAGCAGGAACGGCGCCATCGGAAGGCCCGGCATCAAAGCGAGCACGAACATCATCAAGGCCGCAGCCGACACTGCCCGCGGATAGCCGCCGAGCTGCCGCAACACCGCCTGCTCCGCCGATCCCCTGGTGCCGCCCTTGGACACCAGCAGACCGGCCGACAGCGACACGATCAGCGCCGGCATCTGCGACACCAGACCGTCGCCGACGGAGAGCTTCGTGTAGACGTCGGCGGCGCGCGATAGGGTCAGTCCATGATGGGTGACGCCGATGACGATGCCGCCGAAAATGTTGATCGCCGTGACGATCAGGCCGGCAATGGCATCGCCGCGCACGAATTTCGAGGCACCGTCCATCGCGCCGAAGAAGGCGCTTTCCTCCTCGAGCTCGCGGCGCCGGCGCTGCGCTTCCTTGTCATCAATCAGGCCCGCGGAGAGGTCCGCATCGATCGCCATCTGCTTGCCGGGAATGGCGTCCAGGGTGAAGCGCGCACCCACTTCGGCGATACGCGTCGCGCCCTTGGTGATCACGACGAAATTCACCGTGACCAGGATCGCGAAGATGATCAAACCGATGACGAAGTCGCCACCCATGACGAATTGCGAAAAGCCGGCGACGACGTGGCCTGCGGCCTGCTCACCCTCCCCGCCGCGCGACAGAATCAGGCGGGTGGTCGCGATGTTCAGCGCCAGCCGCAGGATCGTCGCGATCAGCAGCACGGTCGGAAAGGCCGAGAAATCAAGCGGCCGCTGGATCCAGAGCGCGACCATCAGAATGAGCGCGGACAGCGCGATCGAGAAAGCGAGGCCGAGGTCGATCAGGATCGGAGGTATCGGCAGGAACAGGATCGTGAGCATGGTCACGATACCGCCCGCGAAGAAGGCATCCGCGCCGAAGCGTCGCGGGTTCGGCAGGCTAGCAGCTAACGTATCGGCCATGGGTCACCGGCAGCAGGGTCCGCCCTGCAATTTGCCCCGCAAAGCTTACGCGAGGGTGGTGGCCGGAGCCTCCTCCGGATCAGAAGCCGTGCTCGATCCGCGAATAGACCATCTCGGTGAAAGTGGAGAGATGCGCGCCGATGAAGGAACCGGAAATCGCCACGACCACGAGAATGACGACGATCTTCGGGACGAAAGTCAGCGTCGCTTCCTGGATCTGGGTCAACGCCTGAATCAGCGCGATGACGATGCCGACCAGCATCGCCGCACCGACCGCCGGTCCGCAGGCGACAAGAATGGTCCAGATCGCCGCCTGGACGAGGTCGAGAGCGTCCCGTTCGTTCATGACTAGTTGCTGATCGTGAGGCCGGGGCCGACCGCGACCTTGGTGCCGTCGTCAAGAGTCGCGACGGAGCCGTTGCTGTTGATGGAAATCGACGCCACCTTGCCGGTGAACGTCGCGCCGGTCGAGTCGGTGAAGCTGACGTTCTTTCCGATCAGCCCGTCCGCCTGCGACAGCGACTGGGAGGACAACAACGAATCCAGCTTCGTGTTGGTCTGCATCGCCTGCTCGACCGTCGAAAGCTGGGCGAACTGGCTCATATATTGCGACGTATCCGTTGGATTGGTCGGATCCTGGTTCTTCATCTCGGCGATGAGGAGCTGAAGGAAGGTGTTGTAGTCGACACCACTGCTCGACGAGGTGGAGCTGGTCGAGGTCGAGCTGGTCGAATTGGTGCTTGTGGTATCGGTCGCGCTGGTGACGTTCATGTGTCTCTCCGCTGTCAGGCAGCCTCGAATGGGATCTCAGTCGTGGTCGTGGCGCCGGCCAGGATTGCTTGCTCCAACGGAAACAGCGCCCGGATCCGCTTGAGCGCCTCGAAATAGCGGGTGCCGCCGACCATCTCGTCGATCGCAGCGAGGCCATCCAGCATCTCGCGATTCTCGCACACGGCGATCAGGGCCGCGTAGTGCTGCCCGAAGAGGGAAGAAGCGGCGGCGACATCGGTCGGGTTCATCAGCATGAGCTGGACGATGAAATAGAGCTGGCGCATCGCCGTGGTGGCGTCGGAGGCCTGCATCACCTGCCCTTCGAGCAGGAACATCACGTCGTTGACGAGCTCAAGCGAGACCTTGCGGTCCACGCGCAGCACCGCACCGTTAATGTAGACCCGTTCGCCAGCCCGCAAGGAAATTTTCATTAAAGCGCGTCTCGGATCAGGCGGTTGACTTCGATCAGCTGAATCACGTCGTTCGATTTTTCCTCGCGAACGCGATCGGCTTCCTTGACGACCCACAGGCCGATCGAGATGATGTCCGCGCGCAGCTGCTCGGGCAACCCGTTCTCGGGATGCGCGAGATCCTCGATGAAGATGGTCCACAGCCGCCGGACATAGAGCAGGCTCTGGACTTGATCCTCCATGCTGAAGCGCTGCTCCTTCTGCAATCGCTCCAGGCGGTCGATGCCGAGGCTGAGCGCTTGGCGCTCGCGACCCCGCGCCTCATAGCCGCTGTCTTCAGTAACCGTCTCATAGGCTTGAAAAGTCATCCGGACACATCTCGCGGTAATCTGGGTAGGAAAGCGACGCTCGCCCGGTCTCAGAGATAGTTGATGAGGCTGATCTTCTGGAGCTGAGAGGTCAGCGCCAGCGCCGTCTGGATCTGGGTCTGCAGCGCGTTGACGCGCGTCGACGCCTCCGCCGGATCGACCTGCTCCATGCCGACGATCTGATTGTTCAGAATGTCTTTCTGAGTCTTGAGCTTGTCGGTCGCGGTGGTGAGCCGCTGCTGGACCGTGCCGACGCTACCACCTAGCGCGGCGAGGTCGGTGATCGCGCTGCCGACGAGACCGACCGCCTTGTCAACGACAACCTGGAACGTCGATTGATTGAGGTTCGCATTCCCGAGATCGGCCATCATCGTATAGGCCTCGGCGAGCTTGCGGAAACCGCTCTGGTTGGCGCTCACGGACGTATCGGCAATCTCGGTCGTCGAGATGCGGCTTTGCATAGGCTGGTCGGTCGCCGACGACCAGTTGGTGTTCCAGGCCGGGCTCGCGAACTCGGCATCGAAGGGACCATTGAGGAAGCTCTGCATTTGAGCCGGCGTAATGTTGGCCACGCTGGCTGAGGATTGCGGGAAGCCGAACGCCGCAGCGAAATCGCTATCGACCTGGTTCTTGCTGGCTGAGCCCGCGGTGTAAGCCGTGATCGGCTGGTTCTGCGTGTTGATGCCCGAGAACAGATACGAGCCGTTATAGGAGATGTTCAGCGCGCCGATCAGATCCTGCAGGTTGGAAGACGCAGGCGGCAGAATGATGCGCCCGCCGCCGTCGGTGCTGCGCGCCGCGATCAGGTCCTTCAGGAAGTCCGTCGCGGTCGTGCTGAGCTGGGTGATGCGGTCCTGGGTCACGTCCAGTCGTCCCGCGACGAGCCCGTTGGTATCGACCAGCTGATCGGCGAAGTTGAGGTCCGCCCGCAGCGTGACATCGCCACCCGTCGTAGCGCCGAGCTGGAGACCGACATCGGCGAAACGACCCGTGGTCGCCTCCGTCGACGCCTTGCTCAGCGCCGCCTGATTGTTCGTGATCGAGTACCTCAGCGATGAGGACAGCATCAGCGTGGAAATGTAGTTTGCGCTCATCATGGCTTAATTCCCCACGGCTGCCAGCAGGCTCTGTAACATCTGGTCGACGGTCGAAATGATCTTCGATGACGCCGAATAGGTGCGCTCGACCTGAAGCATCAGCGACATCTCGTCGTCCATGTTGACGCCGTTGACGTTCGACAGCGCCGTCGTGCTGCGGTCGAGCAACGTGCTCTGGTATTGAGAGTTGTCGTTGGCGGTCTTGCGCTGGTTTTCGATCCAGCTCGTCGACGACGACGCGTAGTCGATCAGGCTGCCATTCGGCTTGCCCTGCGTGGTCGCGTCGAACGGCTGCGACGCGTCCATATTGCCGATGAGCTGCTGCAGCCGGGTCGAATAGCCGCCATTGCCGGCGGTATTGTATTGGTAGGCGACGTTGCCGCTGATGGCACCGTCGCGGAGCAAATTCGGGTTGCCGCCCAAGGTCGGATCGACCGACGCAGCAACCGAGATCGTTCCGGCAAGACCCACCGAGACAGTGGCGCTTGCGGGCATCGCCGGCGCGCCGGGATAGGTAAAGAGGCCGGGAACGTCAGGTAGGCCCGCGCCCGACTGATCGCTTTCCTTGAAGGCATTGACCAGGCCGCGGGCGACTTCGTCAAGCTGGCTCTGATAGGTTACGGTATCGTTGTCGCGCAATTGGGCGAGGCCGGCGAGTTTGCCGGACTTGATCGGCATGACCGAATTGGGGCCGGTCACCGGCACGCCGTCGATGTAAACCGCGTTGCCGGTGATGTTCGCCGAGTAGGAGGTGGTCGGAGCAAAGCTGACCGTGCGCGCCGTCTTGTCGAACAGCACCACGCCGCTGTCGGTATAGAGCGCGGCGTCGCCATTGGTACGGATCGACATCGTGACGCCGACCTCCTGCGACAGTTTTGAGACGATGCTGTCGCGCTGATCGAGATAGTCGGTCACGTCGTCGCCGGCGATGGTGCCCTTCACGATCGCCGTGTTGACGGTCTGGAACTGGGAGAGCAGCTGATTGATGTTCTGGACCGAAATATTCATGTCGGAATCCGCGCCCTCGCGGACCGACTGCACGGTCTGAGTTGCCTGGTTGAGCGCAGTCGCCATGTCCTTGGCTGATGTGACGGCCGCCTGCGCCAGCGTGGTGTTGTCAGGGGCGTTGGCGTATTGCTGCAGCGCCTGCTTCAGCGCGTTGAGCTGAGCCGTCGGCGACTGGTCGAGCTCCGGATCGTCCACCGTGGCGGAGGCGATCTTCTGAAGACCATCATAGATCGCGCTCTGTGTGGCCGCCGCGGAGGTCGCGGTCAGGACGTTGCTGTAGAGCCCTGAGCTCGCGGCGCGCTGGATCGCCGCCACATAGACGCCGGCACCGGGCAGATTGTCCAGTATCGTGATCTTGCGCGAATAACCGGTCGTGCTGGCGCCCGCGATGTTGCGCGAGATCGTCGACGACTGGACGCCCGACGCCATGAGCGAGGAGCGGGCGGAGTCGAGGGCTGAGGTAATGGACATGGCGGACTCTTGGCGTGCTCTTGAACGTTCTCTTGCCCGGAATCGGCGCTGACAGAATCAGCGCTTCAGGTTGACGACGACGTCGAGCAGATCGGCGCCGGTCTGGAACGACTTCGAGTTGGCGGTGAAGCCGCGCTGCGCCTCGATCATCGAGGTCAGTTCGTCCGCGAGATCGACGTTGGAATCCTCGAGCGCACCGGACTGGATGGTTCCGAGACCACCCTGGCCGGACAGGCCGACCTGCACGTTTCCGGAGTCCAGGTTAGGCGAATAGACGTTGCCGACCTCGGGCGTCAAATGGTCCGGGCTCGGCACGGTGGCGAGCGCGACCTGGAAGCTCGGCAGTTCGGTGCCGTTCTTGAGAACCGCGGTGACGACGCCCTTGCTGTCGATGTTGACCTTCTCGACGGCGGACGGCGCGTTGCCGTCAACGGTTGCCTTGAAGTCGAAGGCAGAGGCGACCTGGGTCATGGCGGACATGTCGATGTTGAAGGCTGAGCCGCCGGGAATGTTGACGGTGAGCGACGTCGCGCTTGGCGGCGGGCCCACGAGGTCCAGCTTGCCTTTTCCAGTCGCGCTCACGTCAAACTTGAACGTGGTCGCGGCGGAAGGACCGGCCGTCAGCGGGGCAGCGCCGTTGTAGACCTCGATGTCCCAGGTATTCGCCGCGGTCTTCGCGGCGTAGACGTCGAGCGTCACGGCATTGCCGATGTTGTCGTAGGTCACCATCGACGTTTTCGAGGTGTAGTTGCCAGGCCCCGCCGCAGCGGCGGGCGTAGCGACGATCGCAGCGCTCGGATCGAGGTTGGCAGCCACGGTCGCCGTGGTCGAGGGCGAGGCCTGCAGCGCCATCTGGTTGACGTTGATGACTTGCAAGCCGCCGAAGCCGTTGGCCGAGACCGCGGGCGCGGCACCGTTCTGGATGTTGTAGCCCATCAACTGGAAGCCGGCGGTGTTGACGAGGTTGCCGGAGCTGTCAGGCACGAACGAGCCGGCGCGCGTGAGGAAGTTGTTGCCGTTGGCGTCCTGCACGACGAAGAAGCCATTGCCCTGGACCGCGAGGTCCGTCGTCGAGGTCGTAAACTGGAGATTGCCGGGATCGGTGATGGCGTAGCGGACCGTGGTTTCCACCGCGCCGGAATCGTAATTGCCGGAGCCGCTCTTCAGGATCAGCGAGGAGAATTCCGTCGAAGCCCGCTTGTAACCGACCGTGTTGACGTTCGCGATGTTGTCCGAGACCGTCGACAGCTTGTTGGATTGCGCGTTCATACCGGACACGCCGGTGCGCATAACACCATACAGGCTCATGAAGTGGGCTCCTTTGACAGATTGTCGTTACAATGGGACTTGTTGCTTGCGCGGGGCTGATGATTGGCGGCGATGCACAACTTCATGGGGAGCATCGTCATTTCACGTCGTGGGCGGTTGGCAAAACGAACGCGCCTTGTCGGTCCACGCACCAAAACCGCTGGCGACGAGATGCGCGACGATATGACAGACGTAGCGCTTCTGCGCCGGCTGATTGTTGGGACCGGCGTTGTAGCGGGCGACCGCCATCGTCCAGCTCCCCTCCCGCTGCTTGAGTTCCTTGAGGAAGCGCGCGGCGTAGTCGACGTTCTTGGCCGGATCGAACATCGCCCGCACCGACGTGAACTTGTCGCCGTGAAAGTAGTGATTGATCTGCATGCAGCCGAGATCAATCAGCTTGACGCCCCTGGCGCGCATGGCCTCGAAATTCGCGATCGCATCGTCCATGTCCTTGGCGAACACGGTCTGCCCCTCCGCGCCGAGTGCGTAAGGGTAGAGCGCGCCGCGCCGGCCGGTCTCGGTCAGACCGACGGCATAGAGAATGCCGAGCGGAATCCCGTGCTGCTGCGACGCGCGCGCCATCTCGCGCTCGCAAGGGTGCGAGATATCGGTCGCCGCCGCGGCGGCGCCGTCGCTAGAGATAAACAGGGCCGCGACGAGTATGCGGCGCCACATCCTGGTCATGGCGTGTCTCCTGATTGGGCTGCTGCTCCTGCCGGGCTTGCCGCGTTCCGCCATCCGATTGACCGGACGATGTGCCCGCGCCGCCGAATGCGCCTTGCGACTGCGACGATTGCTGTTGCTGGCCCGAGAGCTGCGACTGGCTGGAGCCACTCTGGAAACCGTCGAGCGAGCCGTGCTGCACGGGCGCGACGTCGGCGACGTAGCCCGTCGATTGCACGAGATCGCGGATCTGGTCGCGCTGCTGGTCCAGCATCGTGCTGGTGTCCTTGCGCTCGGCGGCAAGCTGGACCGAAACCTCGTTGCCGACGAGACGCAGCCGCATGGTGACATTGCCGAGCGACGGCGGTTCGAGATTGACTGTGAGAATCTTGACAGGCTGATCCGGTGAATTGCCCTGCGCGCCGACAAGATCGGGCGCCGCTGATGCGGTCGGCGCCGGCGAGCCTTTCAGCTCCGACACCACGGCGTTCGCGACCTGTTGGGTCGCGCTGAACTGCGGGACGGGAGGCAGATGGGTTTCCTGCTGGACCACCGTGACCTTGGTGGTTTCCGGCAAGGCGTCGCGGCCCGCAGACTTTGCGGTGCGTTCGACATTCGCCGTGACCGCTTCGAAACCGGGGGCCGCAGGCATGGCCTTCGGCTGAACTTCGCTTCCCTGCGGCATCGCCGCTGCTTGCGCACCCGCCACCGATTGCGGGCGCGACCCGGATGCATCGGCGCCGGAGCGCGCGACAGTCGATAGAGCGGCGGGCGATGAAGCGGCCGCGGACCGCGCGGCGTCTGCCGTCGTCGCGCTTGCCGCACCTTGAACCTCACGCTTCGCCGCCGACGGCGATGCGTCCCGGGTCGACGTCTCCTTTTTTTCGTTCGACGATTGCGGCACCTGCGTGGTCACGGCCGGCACTGCGGCGAGCTCCTGCCCCACAAGCGTCGGAAGGCTCAATCTTGTCTGGACGTCCGTCTTGACGGACTGATCGGCCGGGTCCTGCTTGTGCGACGATTTAGTCTCCTCGGCGCGCTCGTGCACGGGCTCGTCCTTCGACGCGTCGCGCTCGTTCAGCTGGGCCACGCGCGGGCGCACCGAAGCTGCCTTCGCGGTCGGATCGGTGCCCTGGTCATCCAACGCTCGCTTGGCCATGTTCGAGACGGTATGGAGCAGATCGTGAAATGAGGAATCGTCGGCCGTTTTCGTGCTCGTACCCGCCGCGCCCTTCGTCGACCGAGACGATACTCCGCGTGCGAGGCTCTCCGCGAGACCTGCAAACAGCTGTCCGGTGGTTCCACTGAGCTTGGTCATGGACGGCGGTCCTTGGTGAGAAGCTCCAGTTCGCCGAGCTGCGTCTTTGCCCGCGCGAGCATCGCGTTCGACGAAGCGAGGTCGATCCGTGCCGGCGTAGGCGGCGGCTTGTCGGCCGACATGACGGCAGCCGGGCCTGCAATCGGCTTGCGAACATCGAGCGCGAGCTGGAGAGTCGCATTGAGCAGCAGGACATCACGCTCCGCCAATTTCGAACGATCGAGCGCCTTCAGCTCTGCGAAGCCGCCGTCATATTCGTCACCGAGCGCACGGGATGCGCCTCGATAAAAATGAGCGCGCTCGCGATCAGCCGTGGCATCGGCGCTCAGCGTCAACGCCCGCTCGGCCGCAAGGCGGGTGACGATGAGCCGGCCGCGAACCAGAGCTGCCCGCGCGATCACCAGATAGAGCTTGAGGCGGCTGGCGCGGTCGACCTGTTCGAGCAGCGCCGCAATCCGCACAAAGCGACGATCGTCCAGCGCAAGACTCGATTGCGTCAAGCCGGTAGAGAAGCGTTGCCAGAAATCGCCGGCATAGACCGAGTTGCGGTAGTGGCGGATATAGGCCAGCGTCAGGAACTCGAACTTGTCGAAATCCTCGGCTTGCCCGACCAGCAGGATTTCGCGCCGCAGCGCTGCTTCTTCGACGAGCGTGCCGGGCAGCAACAAGCGTGCGTCGTCGAGACGCTCGATCGCAAGCGACGCCTCAGAACGCGCGAGCAGCGCGCCCTGGACCAGCGCCACCTGCCCACCCATGCCGGACGAGATCGTACGCGGCTTGACGTCCTTCAGGAGGTCCCGCGCCTCGTCCTGTCGTCCCTCGACATAGGCAAGCGCACCGTCGAACAGCGCCTTGTCGACATTGATCTTGTCGCGCGGCAGCTTGCGGACGATTTGCGGCGCGCCACCGCTGAGCATGTAGATCACGACGGCCTGGCCGTTCTGCGGATTGCTCCACACGCTTGGATCGGCGGCGAGAAATCTTTCGCCGATCTGCCGGATTAACGCGAGGTGGCCGCCGTGTGCCGCGGTGTCGCCATTCGCGATACCGTCCTGTACCGACTGCAGGGTGCGGACGAGCTCAAACGGCTCGCCAGACGGTGGCGCGGATTCAGCAGAGACGCGTGACGCCATCAGCGACAGCGCCATCAACAGCGCGGTGCGGAGCAACGGCTTGGTCACGGGCGCTTCTCCCGGATCAGGATCTCGATTCGTCGATTTTGCGCGGCCGCCGGATCATTCTGGATCTTCGGCCGCCGGTCGGCATAGCCTTCGACATGCTCGATCCGCTGCGCATCGATGCCGGAGCGAACCAGCATGTAATAGGCCATCTGCGCGCGCGCCGTGGACAGCCGCCAATTGTCGTAATTGTCGGACTTGTAGGGCCGGTTGTCGGTGTGACCGCGAACGATGATCACGCCGCGACGCTTCGCGATGATCGGACCGATCTTGTCAATGACGCGAACGAGCTCGGGTCGCGGTTCGGCCGAGCCGACCGCGAACATGCCGAAGCTCGCATCGTCAGTCAGGCTGACGAGAAGGCCCTCCTCGACCTGACGGACCTCGGCCACCGGCCCGGCGCCAGCCTTGATATCCGACAGGGCATCGGCAATCGCGGACTGAAGCTGCTTGACGGTCGGCTGCTGGGTCTGGGCGGCATCGCGCGGCTCGGCCTCCTTCGGAGCATCGGTCGGACGCTGCGGCGTCGCGTTCGCCTGAACGCTGGCATCGCGCGCTGACGATGACGGTGCTGGTCCCGGCGGCAACAACGGCGACACGGTCGTAGACGACGCCTGCGCGTCCGGTGCCACGTTGCCGCCGGCATCGTCGGTTTTGCCGCGGCGAGGTGCGCCTTGATTGGTGTCGCGAGCGGAAGTATTCGGCTTCGGCTCGCCCTCCATGATCCTGTCGGCTTCCTTCGCTGCCTCAGGCGCGAGCTTCCAATAGCCGGGATCGAAGGGGTCGCGATAGGCATCGCCGCCCTTGAGGCCATCTTCCTCTGCAGAAGTCGTGGCACCTGCACGCCGCTGGCCCGAGGCCTGGTTCGAACTGGACGCGATCTCGGCGAGCGTCGCGTAGGGATCGCGGAACAGAACCTTCTCTTCATAGAAGGGCGGCTTCTCGGCCGTCGGCGAGTCGCCTCGGCGCTCCTCGTTCGGCCCGGATGGCTGGCG
>JAEWHT010000334.1 GCA_023387695.1 Pseudomonadota bacterium
GTCTTCGACAAGCATGGCGGCCTCTGGTTCTCCGATCTCGGCAAGCGCCGCGCCCGCGAGATGGATGTCGGCGGCATGTACTATCTCAAGCCCGGCATGAAGGAGATCGTCGAGGTCGTGCACGGCGTGCTGCCGGCGAACGGCATCGGTCTCTCGCCGGATGAAAACACCGTCTACATCGCTGAGACGCCGACGGGTCGGCTCTGGGCTTACGAGCTCTCCGAGCCCGGCACGCTGAAGCCGCGCGACGCGATCTATCGTGGCGAGCGCGGCAAGCCGATCTGCGGTCTCGGCGGCTACCAGATGTTCGACTCGCTCGCGGTTGAAGCCAACGGCAATGTCTGCGTCGCCACGCTCGTCTCCGGCTGCATCTCGGTGATCGCGCCCGACGGCACGCTGGTCGAGCAGGTCCCGACCGGCGACCGTGTCACCACCAACATCGCCTTTGGCGGCCCCGAGCTGAAGACGGCCTACATCACGCTGTCAGGCAAGGGTGAGCTGATCGCCATGGACTGGCCGCGCAGTGGTTTGCCTCTCAATTTCCTAAACAAATAAACGGTGCTAGTTACCGTCATTGCGAGGAGCGAAGCGATGACGCAATCCAGGCTGTCTCCTCGGTAAGATACTGGATTGCTTCGCTTCGCTCGCAATGACAACGGAGAGACCTCAATGCCCTGGCCCGATCCCGTCACCCTGCGCGGACAGCACGCCCGTCTCGAGCCGCTGTCGAAACAGCACCACGACGGCTTGGTCGAGGCCGTCAAGGATGGTGAGCTCTACACGATCTGGTACACGCTGATCCCGACGCCGGAGAACGTGACCAAGGAGATCGACCGTCGCCTGGGCCTGCAGGCCGCGGGTTCGATGCTGCCGTTCACAGTGTTCGACGCCGCTGGCAAGATCGTCGGCCAGACCACCTACATGAACATCGACGCCACCAACCGCCGCGTCGAGATCGGCTCGACCTGGTATGGCAAGAGCGCGCAGCGCGGCCCGCTCAACACGCAGTGCAAGCTGCTGATGCTGACCCACGCTTTCGAAACGCTGAACTGCATCGCGGTGGAATTCCGCACGCATTTCTTCAACCACCAGAGCCGCCGCGCCATCGAGCGTCTCGGCGCCAAGCAGGACGGCATTTTGCGCAGCCACCAGGTCGCGCCGAACGGCACGCTGCGCGACACCGTCGTGTACAGCATCACCGCGGCAGAATGGCCGACGGTGAAGGCGCATCTCAATTATCAACTCAACGAAAAGCCGCGCTAAAGGCGGCCGAGGCACCATGGATAGATTTGACTACGTGATCATCGGCGCGGGTTCGGCCGGTTGCGTCCTGACCAGCCGGCTCAGCGAAGATCCCAACACCAGCGTTTGCGTGCTCGAAGCGGGACCGAACGACTGGCACCCTTACATCCATCTGCCGGCGGGTTTCATCAAGACCTTCCACATGAAGAGCATCAACTGGGCCTACCAGCAGGAGGTCGGGCCCTGGACCGGCGGGCGCAGCATCTACGCGCCGCGCGGCAAGACGCTCGGCGGTTCGTCTTCGATCAACGGCCACATCTACAATCGCGGCCAGCGCATGGATTTCGACACCTGGGCGCAGATGGGCAATCGCGGCTGGGGCTATGCCGACGTGCTGCCTTACTTCAAGCGGCTGGAGAAGCGGGTCGGCGAGGGTGACAATACATTCCGCGGGCGCGACGGTAATCTCACCGTCACCACCATGGACTGGCGTGATCCGCTCTGCGAAGCCTTCATGGAAGGTGCGGTCTCGCTCGGCATCCCGCGCAATCCCGACTACAACGGCGCCAAGCAGGAGGGCGTCTCCTACTGCCAGCGCACCATCAACAACGGCCTGCGTGTCTCCGGCTCGACCGCGTTCCTGAAGCCAGCCATGAAGCGGCCCAACGTGCATGTGCACACGCATGCGCACGCGACCGAGATCATTTTCGAAGGCAAGCGCGCCGTCGGCGTGCGCTACACCAAGGGCGGCCGTGGCGGCACGCCGGTGGAGGTGCGCGCCAACAAGGAAGTCATCCTCTCCGGCGGCACCTATAATTCGCCGCAGCTCCTGCAGCTCTCCGGCGTCGGCTCGCCCGATCTGCTAAATGCCCACGGCATCCAGGTGCGCCACGCGCTGCCCGTCGGCGAAGGCCTGCAGGATCATTATGCGCCCCGCACGGTGGCGCGCGTCAAAGACATCAAGACCATCAACGAGCTTCGGCGTGGCTTCTCGCTGTGGATCGAAGCGCTGAAATGGGCGACGGCGCGCAAGGGCCTGCTCTCGCTATCGCCGACCATGGTCTATTGCTTCTGGCACTCCGGCGAGAGCGCGGATAGTTCCGACCTCCAGCTCACCTTCACGCCCGCGTCCTACAAGGAGGGCGTGCAAGGCCAGCTCGAGGACGAGCCCGGCATGACTGTCGCTTCCTGGCAGCAGCGCCCGGAGAGCCGCGGCTATGTCCGCATTCGCTCGAATGATCCGTTCGCGGCGCCAATCATCCAGACCAATTATCTCGATGCCGAGCTCGATCGCCGCGTCATCGTCGGCGGCATGAAGCTCGCGCGCAATCTGCTGAAGAGCGCGCCGCTCTCGCCCTATTACGCCTACGAGGATTTCCCGGGTCCCAACATCAACACCGACGATGAATTCCTGGCGGCTGCCACCGAGCGCGGCACGACGACGTTCCACCCCGGTTGCACCTGCCGCATGGGCCCGGCGGATTCGACATGGGCCGTGGTCGACGACCAGCTCCGCGTTCACGGCCTCGAAGGCCTGCGCGTCATCGACGCCTCGGTCATGCCGCGCATGATCTCGGCCAACCTCAACGCCGCCACCATGATGATCGCCGACCGCGCTTCGGACCTGATCCGCGGCAAGGCGCCAATGGAAGCCGCGCGCATCCCGGACGCCGCGGTGGCGTGAGATCTTTGTAGGGTGGGTTAGCGAGCGGCCGCGCGAAGCGGGGCGCTTGCGTAACCCACCACTTCTGTCGACGCGGAAACAAAAGAGGTGGGTTACGCTGACGCTAACCCACCCTACGAGCACCCACCCTTGTCCCGCCTACCGGATCGGCGTCATCGGCACGAACATGGTCCTGATGTCGTCGACAACGGGCTCTGCGGTCTGGCCGATGATGGCCGCTTTGAGCTGCGGGAAGTACAGGGAATAGGAATGTGACGTCTTGCCCGTCTTGTCGTTTACGCGGTCGGACTCGCCGCGAACGATCTCAAGCGAGCACGGACCAACGGGCTCCTTGCCTGCCGATTTGAACCTGTAGTCGTAGGTGGTGGTGGACTCATTCGTGCTGCCGTCTGCGTAGACGACTGACGATTTGGTGCTGTACTTGAGATCCGACCGGTGATCGAAGTGAGGCGGCATTCCTTGCTGCGAGTACTTGATGGTCGAGGATTGGAACTTTCCGGCGTAGGCCGACGTGGTCTCGCCCGTTATCAGAACGCCGTCGACGAAAATTCCCTTGGCGACGAGCTTGCCCTTCAACGTTTTGAGCCAGACGACCGTATTGCCGGATTCGTCCCTGTAGACCTGGATGACGGAGGCCTCGTCGGCCTCGTGATAGGTCAATTCCACCGGCGCCGTCGTGTTCACGATCGCGTCGCAGTCGACGGGCTCTGCGGCGGCTGCGCCGGTCAGCATGGCGAGGAGCAAGACGAGATACCGCAACATCGACCTCTCGGAATGAAATCGGCAAGGTCTATTTGTCGCCCCGCCTGGCCGGCCGGTTCATGGCTTGCACAGCGCCATTTCGGCCTGACGGGCAAAACACCCACCACCGCGTCAACCCCTCCACGCAGAAATATTCCACTTTACCGAAATTCGGAATTGCGGCATAAGTCGAGACAGCCCGGCCCATCGAAGAGGGGCGTCTCGTCTGTCGTTCGAAACGTGGGCCGGATTGCGGTGGACGCGGCAGCGTCGGCACGAGATGGGGCGGGCAGGGCGGGTAGTCCCCGTGAGCCCGAGACCCGCGTGTGAACGAGCGGCGCTGTCAAGTTCGTCTCGCCAGCATTCTTTCGGCGCGTGTGCACACTGCCGGAAGACCCTGCGGCGTCGATGAACGCGCGTACGGCAAAACCGTGTGGTCCCGGCCGTCGTCGCTACGGTCAAGCTTTCGCGGAGATGTCGGCGAGCCCAACCGGGCGGACGGCATCGATCAATCTGCGGGGCGAGGGAGGCCAGAAGGAATTCGGCTCCCGGGAGAGCGCGGCATAAGCCGTCAAGCCATCGCGCAGGGAAGGCCGTGTGTTGGGCTGCACCTGTATGCCGCTGTGCATTTCTCATTGCGCTACACGCGCACAGCGGACCGTGGGTGCCAAGTCGGCACCCGGCCTTCCCTGCGCCCTCTGTTTGCAGAGGGAGCGAGAGATGAAGCAAATCTCGGGCGAGATGAGCCGCGAGGATGCGAAGGTGTGTCTGCGTTGAGCTGCGGGTTGAAAGAAGGTGCTGTCACCGCTCGCAATAACGGTGTGGAGAGAGTAGCGCCTCATATTCCGCTCTCGTGCCCCGGACGCAGCGCGGCGTCACTTCGACGCTGCGCTGCAGAGCCGGGGCCCAAGCGGGGCCAATGTCGCCGCGCAATCCGTGCGGCATAGGTCCCGGCTCTGCGCAGCAGCGTTGCACGCTGCAGCGCGTCCAGGACGCGGAAGCTCAAACTTCCCGTCGGCTCAGAAACGCCAGGCGCTCGAACAGGTGCACGTCCTGCTCGTTCTTCAGCAGCGCGCCGTGCAGCGGCGGGATCAGCTTGCGCGGGTCGCGTTCACGCAGTTGCTCGACGCTCATGTCCTCGTTGAGCAGCAGCTTGAGCCAGTCGAGCAGTTCCGACGTCGACGGCTTCTTCTTCAGGCCGGGCACCTCGCGCACCTCGAAGAAGATGCGCAGCGCTTCCTCGACCAGGCGCTTCTTGATGCCGGGGAAATGGACGTCGACGATGCGGCCCATCGTGTCGGCATCGGGGAACTTGATGTAGTGGAAGAAGCATCGGCGCAGGAAAGCGTCCGGCAGCTCCTTCTCGTTGTTGGAGGTGATCATCATGATCGGGCGCTGCTTCGCCTTGATCGTCTCGCCTGTCTCGTAGACATGGAATTCCATGCGGTCGAGCTCGAGCAGGAGATCGTTCGGGAATTCGATGTCGGCCTTGTCGATCTCGTCGATCAGCAGCACCGGGCGCTGCTCGGCGGTGAAGGCTTCCCACAGCTTGCCGCGCTTGATGTAATTCTTGATGTCGGATACGCGCGCATCGCCGAGCTGGCTGTCGCGCAGGCGCGACACTGCGTCGTATTCGTAGAGGCCCTGCTGCGCCTTGGTGGTGGACTTGATGTGCCAGGTCAGCAGCGGCGCGTTCAGCGCCTTCGCCACTTCTTCCGCCAGCACGGTCTTGCCGGTGCCGGGCTCGCCCTTGATGAGGAGCGGGCGCTCCAGCACGATCGAAGCATTGACGGCGACCTTGAGATCGTCGGTCGCAACATAGTCCTTGGTGCCGGTAAATTTCATTGCGCGTCCTTGTTGGTCGTCGGCCGGGGAAGCGCTCCGGTCGCGACATGGGAACGGCCGCGCGTGGCGGCCGTTCCTGGTTCGGTCAGGCTTTCAGACCCGTCTTATCAGCGAAAGGATCACCAGCACAATCACCGCGCCGATCGTGGCATCCACGATGGCGCCGATCGTGCCGGTTGCGAGCTCGATGTGCAGCTGCGGCAGCACCCAGCTGGCCACCAGCGCGCCGATGATGCCGACGACGATGTTGCCGATCAGCCCAAATCCCGCCCCGTGGACAATCTTGCCGGCAAGCCAGCCGGCGATCGCGCCAATGATGAGCGCTGCGAGAATACCCATTGCAAACGTCCCCAAAACGACCCTGTGAGGCCGTCAATTCTAGAGCAAATAGCCTCCCGGTCCAGCGCCGGACGCGGCCCTCCGCCCTTGACGTTCGTCCCCCGACGGGCAATCTGTCATCCATGTTCCTGCAATTCTTCACTTCTCTGCGCGATGCGCAGGTCCCCGTGACGCTGCGCGAATACCTCACGCTGATGGAGGCGCTCGACGCTGATCTGTCGGACTATTCGGTCGAGAATTTCTACTATCTGTCCCGCACCTCCCTGGTGAAGGACGAGCGCAATCTCGACAAGTTCGACCGCGTCTTCGGCACAGTGTTCAAGGGGCTGGAAAGTCTGCTCGACGCCATGGAGAAGGCGGAGATCCCCGAGGAGTGGCTGAAGAAGCTCGCCGAAAAATACCTCAGCGAGGAAGAGAAGAAGCAGATCGAGGCGATGGGCTGGGACAAGCTCATGGAGACCTTGAAGAAGCGGCTCGAGGAGCAGAAGGGACGCCACCAGGGCGGCTCGAAATGGATCGGCACGGCCGGCACCTCGCCGTTCGGCGCGCACGGCTACAATCCCGAAGGCGTCCGCATCGGCCAGGAGAAGAACCGCAACAACCGCGCCGTGAAGGTGTGGGACAAGCGCGAGTTCAAGGATCTCGACGGCAATGTCGAGCTCGGCATCCGCAACATCAAGGTGGCGCTGCGTCGCCTGCGCAAATTCGCGCGTACCGGCGCGCCCGACGAGCTCGATCTCGATACCACCATTCGCGAGACGGCCAATCATGGCTATCTCGACGTTCACATGCGCCCCGAGCGGCGCAATGCGGTGAAGCTGCTGGTGTTCTTCGACATCGGCGGCTCCATGGACTCGCATATCGAGCAGGTCGAGGAGCTGTTCTCGGCGGCGAAGAGCGAGTTCAAGCACATGGAGTATTTCTACTTCCACAACTGCCTCTATGAAGGCGTGTGGAAGCAGAACAAGCGCCGCTTCACCGA
>JAEWHT010000033.1 GCA_023387695.1 Pseudomonadota bacterium
GGCTTCTGGTGATCCGTTCTGGCATGGCGCCGGCGCCGGACTCGCTGAGAAGCTCGGTCGTGACGAGTGGATCGCGTACTCGGCGCCGTCGACATTCTCGCTCGCCGCTGCGCGGCTTGGCTGGCGCCTTGAGTCCGTTGTTTGCCTCGGGCTTCATTCTGCACCATTCGAGCGTCTCGTGCCGCATCTCGCGCCGGGCACCCGGATCATCTGCCTCGTGCGCGACGGCAAGGCGGCTGGCGATCTCGCAAAATGGCTGAGCGATCGCGGATGGGGCGCCTCGGCGCTGTGGACGCTCACCGCGCTTGGCGGCCCGCACGAGGCCGTCGCGGAGCATGGGGCTGACGGTTTTGCCGGCGATCTCGGCGGAAACCTAGTTGCGGTCGCCATCGAAGCGAAGGGCGGGCAGGGTGTTCCCCGAAGCTCTGGCCTGTCGGACGACCTCTTTGTTCATGACGGTCAGATCACCAAGCGGCCCGTGCGTGCACTTGCACTGTCGGCGCTGGCGCCGCGCTCCTGCGAACGGCTGTGGGACATCGGCGCTGGCTCGGGTTCGATCTCGGTCGAATGGGCGCTCTGTGGGGGAGTCGCGACGGCCATCGAGGCGCGTGAGGATCGTGCGGCGAACATCCGGACCAATGCGGCGGCGTTCGGGCTGGCGCATCGGATCACCGTCGTGACGGGGAAGGCCCCTGAATCGCTTGCTGCGCTTGAAGCACCGGAGGCGGTATTTATTGGGGGCGGTCTCGACCGAGCCCTGTTCGATGCCCTCTGGTCGCGGCTCGCACCGGGCGCGCGGCTGGTTGCACATTCGGTGACACTGGAGACGGAGGCGCTGCTCGGCGAGCTGCATCAGCAGCACGGCGGCGAGCTGATGCGGGTCGAGATTGCGCATGCCACGCCGCTAGGCCGCTACCGCTCATGGGAGGCGGCGCGGCCGGTGGTGCAGTGGAGTGCGGTCCGATGAAGGTCGCCGGGCTCGGGTTCAAGAAGGATGTGACGCTGGCCTCTCTGCGCGAGGCGTTGCTGGCGGCAGGTGGCTCTGATGGCCTCGCGGCGATGGCGACCGTCAGCGACAAGGCCGATGCGGAACCGCTGAAGCAGCTCGCGCAAGAATTTGGCGTTCCGATCAGGGGGGTTCCGGCCGATGTGCTTGCGAGCGTCGATACGCCGACGCAGTCGCAGCTGATCATTGAAAAGTTTGGCACGGGATCGGTCGCGGAGGCAGCGGCGCTCGCCGCGGCGGGGCCCGGTGCGCGATTGATTGCGATGCGCGCGATCTCGCAGGATCGCACCGCGACCGCGGCGATCGCCGAAGGAGACGGCCCATGACGGTGCACTTCATCGGCGCCGGACCGGGCGCCGCGGATCTTCTCACCCTGCGCGGCCGCGATCTGATCGCTTCCTGTCCGGTCTGCCTCTATGCGGGCTCGCTGGTGCCGGAGGGTGTGCTGGCGCATTGCCCGCCCGGTGCGCGCATCGTCAACACCGCACCGTTGTCGCTCGACGAGATCATCGCGGAGATTTCGATCGCGCATGCAGAGGGCAAGGACGTCGCGCGGCTGCATTCGGGTGATCTCTCGATCTGGTCAGCGATGGGCGAGCAGTTGCGCCGCCTGCGCGCGCTCGGCATTCCCTTCACGGTCACGCCGGGGGTACCGTCGTTTGCTGCCGCCGCAGCCGCTCTCGAAGTCGAGTTGACGCTCCCCGGTCTTGCGCAGTCGGTCGTGCTGACGCGCACACCGGGCCGCGCCAGCGCGATGCCCGAGAGCGAGAAGCTCGCCGCTTTCGCTGCGACGGGCGCAGTGCTCGCCATTCATCTGTCGATCCATCTGCTGGACAAGGTCGTTGCCGAGCTCACGCCGCATTATGGTGCGGACTGTCCGGTTGCGATCGTCTGGCGCGCCAGTTGGCCCGACCAGCGCGTTGTGCGCGCCACGTTGGCGGCGCTCGATGCGGCCGTGGGCGCCGAGATGGAGCGCACCGCGCTGATCCTGGTCGGCAGGACGCTTGGCTCGGCGGATTTTGACGAGAGCCGGCTCTATGCCGCCGACTATGACCGCCGCTATCGGCCCGTGGGCGCCGAGCCGCGCTTTCCGGAGGCGACGTAATGGCGGCCGGTCTCGTCATTTCCGCACCTGCTTCCGGCGTCGGCAAGACCACGCTGACGCTGGCGCTTGCGCGCGCCTGGTGCAATCGCGGTCTGCGCGTGCAGTGCTTCAAGAGCGGCCCTGACTATATCGATCCCGCTTTTCATGCGGCAGCGACGGGACGTGCCTCCGTCAATGTCGATAGCTGGGCAATGGATCGCGCGACGATCTCGCATCTCGTGAGCCGTGGAAGCGATGCCGACATCGTGCTCGCCGAGGGCTCGATGGGCCTGTTCGACGGCGTCGCTGCGCGCGGAGTCTTCGGCACCGGCGCCACTGCCGACATCGCGGAAATGCTCGGCTGGCCGGTGGTTCTGGTGATCGATCCATCCGGACAGGCGCAGACGGCCGCTGCGATCGCCGCGGGCCTGCGCGACTATCGCACTGGCGTACGCCTTGCCGGCGTCGTGCTCAACCGCATCGCCAGCCCACGTCATGAAGATCTCGTCCGGCGTGCGCTGAACGACATCGGCATTGCCGTGTTCGGCGCGATCCCGCGTCATGCCGAGATAAGCCTGCCGAAGCGGCATCTCGGCCTGGTACAGGCCGAGGAGCAGGCGGAGATCGGCAAATTGATCGACGAGGCTGCGCGCTTTGTCAGCGAGCATGTCGATCTCGATGCGGTGCTGCGAGCGGCTGCGACCTGGTCGGTGCAATCGGCGGCGAACGGCATGAACGTGACGCCGCCCGGTCAGCGCATCGCGCTCGCGCGAGACGCCGCGTTCTCCTTCGTCTATCCGCATATGCTGGAAGCCTGGCGTGCGGCGGGCGCGGAGATCTCGACATTCTCACCGCTCGCCGATGAGGCGCCCGATGCCAACGCCGATGTGTGCTGGCTGCCGGGTGGCTATCCCGAGCTTCATGCCGGCAAGATCGCGGCCAATGCGCGCTTTCGTGCCGGCTTGCGTGCCTTTGCCGAGACGCGGCCCGTGCATGGCGAATGCGGGGGGTATATGGTGCTGGGAACAGCTTTGACCGACGCCGATGGTATCAGGCACGAGATGACGAGCGTGCTGGGGCTGGAGACGAGCTTTGCCAAGCGCCGCATGCATCTGGGCTATCGTCTTGCCGCGCTCGCTGCACCCATGCCGGGGCATCAGGCCGGCGCGCGCCTGCGCGGCCACGAATTTCACTATTCGACGATCGTCGCGCAGCCCGATACGCCGCTGGCGGTCGTGCACGATGCAACGGGTGCGGTCATCGCTGAGACCGGCTCGCGACGCGGACACGCTACGGGCACGTTCTTCCATCTGATTGCGGAGGACCGGTGAGCGGCTTCGTCTCCTTCGTTTCCGCCGGCCCCGGCGATCCCGAGCTTCTCACGCTCAGGGGCGCTGCGCGGCTGCGCGACGCCGATGTCGTGCTCTATGACGATCTGGCCTCCGGCGCGATCCTCGACCTGGCGCGGCCCGGGGCCAACCTCGTCGCGGTCGGGAAACGGGCAGGGCGGCCCTCTACCAAGCAGCACCACGTCAATCGGCTGCTGGTCGATTATGCCTCGACGGGGGCGCGCGTCGTGCGGCTGAAGTCGGGCGATGCCGGGATCTTCGGCCGGCTCGAGGAGGAGCTCGAGACGCTGCGCGAGGCCGGCATCGGCTACGAGATCATTCCCGGCGTCACCTCGGCCTGTGTGGCCGCCGCGCAAGCCGGCATTCCCCTGACACGCCGCCACACCTCGCGCCGCGTGCAGTTCGTCACCGGCGCCGATGTCACCGGCGACCTGCCGCAGGATTTGAATTGGGCGGCGCTGGCCGATCCTGATGCGACAACCGTGATCTATATGGGCCGGCGCACCTTTCCGACATTGGTCGCGAAATTGATCGAGCATGGGCTTTCGCCGGGCACCCCGGCGCTGTTTGCCGAATCCCTCGGCCGCTCGGACGAGCGGCTGGTGCGCACCACCATCGCCGAACTTGCGGAGCAGCTTGCGCGCGGCGGCGCGGCTTCCACGGCGGCCGTGATCATGTTCGGCGCACTCGCCGAGGGCACGTCGTCATGATGACGCTCTCCCTCATTGGGATCGGTTGCGGGGATCCCGGGCAACTGACGCGCGCTGCCATTGCTGCGATCAACGCGGCCGATCTCGTCCTGATCCCGCGCAAGGGAACTGCAAAATCCGATCTCGCCGATCTGCGCCGAACGATCTGCGCTGATGTGCTGACCAGCACCACCACGCGCATCGCCGAATTCGATCTGCCCGTGCGCGACGCTGGGGAGGCCGATTACCGCAAGGGCGTGGACGATTGGCATGACGCCGTCGCCGCCACCTGGTCGCAGACGATCGCTAGTCATAGCGCCGGTAACGGCAAGGTCGCGCTGCTGATCTGGGGGGATCCCTCGCTCTATGATTCCTCGCTGCGCATTGCGCGTCGGCTCAATCCGTTGCCTGACATCGAGGTCGTGCCGGGCATCACCTCGATCCAGGCGTTATGCGCGGCGCACGCGCTGCCGCTCAACGATATCGGCGAACCTTTCCTGGTGACGACTGGGCGCCGCTTGCGCGAAGGCGGCTGGCCGCAAGGCGTCGACACCGTGGTGGTGATGCTCGACGGCGGCATGGCGTTCCAGGCGCTGGCTGCGGATGGCCTCCACATCTGGTGGGGCGCCTATCTCGGCATGGCCGATCAAATCATCCTGTCCGGTGCACTTGCCGAAGCGGGCCCGCGTATTGTGGCCGCGCGACAGGCTGCGCGCGAGCGGCACGGCTGGATCATGGACAGTTACATTCTCAAGCGCAGGCCATAAGCGAGGCAGCATGCTCCCTGAATGGATCACTCAAAGGTGCCCCGATATCTCCGCCGCCCATCGCGAGGCCGCGATCGCGCGACAGGCGCAACTGACAAAACCGACCGGCGCGCTCGGGCGGCTTGAGCAGCTTGCGATCGAGCTTGCAGGCTTGCAGGCGACCGAGCGCCCTCGTGCCGCGCGCGTGCCGATCATCATCTTCGCCGGCGATCACGGCATCGTTGCGCAGGGCGTGTCGGCCTATCCGCAAGCCGTCACTATCGCGATGATGGCGAATTTTGCCGGAGGCGGTGCCGCGATCTCGGTGCTGGCGCGCGAGTTGGGTTCGAGCCTGGAGGTCGTCGATGCCGGCACGCTCGCGCAAGAGCAGATGCCGGGCATCGTCACGGACAAGCCATGCGGTGGCACCCGCGATTTCAGCGTCGAGGCTGCGCTCGCGCCGGATGAACTGGCATTCGCGTTCGAAGCCGGCCGTCGGGCAGTGGTGCGGGCGACGGCCAATCAGCCTGATCTCCTGATCTTCGGCGAGATGGGCATCGGCAATACCACGACCTCGGCCGCAATGGCCGCGAGCCTGCTCGGCATCAGCGCCGAGGAGATCGCGGGCCACGGCACCGGCGTGGATGCCGCCGGCCGTGCCCACAAGGCACGAGTGATCGATGCGGCGATCGCACGCCACGGCGTGGCCGGCGCCTCGCCTGAAAAAATACTGTGCGCTGTCGGCGGCCTCGAGATCGCGGCGATAACAGGCGCCATCATCGCCGCCGCGCAGGCGCGTATTCCCGTGCTGATCGACGGCTTTATCGTGTCGGTTGCGGCGCTCGCCGCGGTGCGGCTGAATCCGTCGTGCCAGCCGTTCCTGCTGCCATCACATCAATCGGCGGAGCAGGGGCATCGGCTGGTGCTGCGTGCATTGAATGTGCAGCCGCTGATCAGCCTTGATCTCAGGCTTGGCGAAGGATCGGGTGCGGCCATCGCGCTGCCGCTGGTGCGATCTGCCTGCGCGCTCCACAATGACATGGCGACATTCGCGCAGGCCAATGTTCCGGATCGGCCTAGCTGAACTGCTGGTTGACCGTGACGACACGCCAGCCGGTCGTGAGCCGGTCGATCCGGGTGAGTGACAGCGGCTCGATCACGAAGCGCAGGGCCGCTTGTGGGGTCAGATCGAGTGCGATGCAAAGCGCCGCGCGGATGGTGCCGGAATGCACGACGAGCGTTGCGTGGCCATCGCCGATCCGCTCGAGACCCTGCCGCACGCGCGCGATTTGATCCTCAAAGCTTTCGCCGCCCGGTGGCCGTCCGCGTGCGGGATCGTTCCAGAAACGTGCGTAGGCCTCGCCACCGCTACGCGCGAGTTCGTCGTGCCGCTGACCTGTCCAAGCGCCAAAATCTTGCTCGCGGTATTCGGCCATCAGCGTAGGTTCGAGTCCCAGCGCACGCGCGGTCTCGATCGTGCGTCGCGCCGGGCTGGTGTAGCTCGCAGCATCGGGCGGCAAGCGTTGACGCAGCGCTTCCAGCCGTGCGCAATCGCGCAGATCAGCCGGTGCATCATCCGCATGGATGGTTCCCGCGGCGCCGTCGACGGGGGCATGTCGTATCAACCAGAGGAAGGTCTCGCCTTCCATGCAGATCTCCCGGGGAAATTGGCGCCTGTGGCAATATCGCGCAGCAGACACATTGACTCTGTCTTCGCCGTAATCCTAGATGGCTTCGACGGTTTCCCCGAGAGGGGATGAAAAGGGAATGCGGTGCGGGGGCACTGTCGTAAAGACATTGTCCCCAATGCCGTAGCTGCCCCCGCAACTGTAAGCGGTGAATCCTTCGTCACAAGCCACTGGGTCCTCGGTCCCGGGAAGGCGACGAAGTGGTCACGACCCGCGAGCCAGGAGACCTGCCGTCAGCCGTGGTCACACGCGAAGATGTCGGTCGGGGAGTACAGACATTCGGCTTCATCGGAAGGCTTATGAGCCCGAAGATGAGACCTTGGTTCGCGGTGACGTGCCACTGACGTCACACCGAGGTCCAGGACCGTGTCCTTTATCCATATTGTACGACCGCGCTGCTTTTTGCTCGCGTCTGCTGCTCTCACATCTCTTGCTGCCATCGACGTGCCCGCTGCTCTGGCGCAGCAGGCCCGCGAGCCGCTGCCGCCCGTGGAGGTGTCGCCCGCCCAATCTCGCAAGCCGGCGAAACAAACCGGCCGGGAGGCGACAGGCGCGCGGCGTGCGGCAACGCGCAGACCGTCCGCCGCAGCGGCGGCGCCGACAAAGCCGGTCGTGCCGACGGCCGCAGCGCCGACACCGCTCAATAGCAACGCTGTCGCTGAGAGTGCCTCGCGCCTTGGCCTGACCGTGCGCGAGACACCCGCGACCGTCGAGGTGATCTCTGCCGAGACCATTCGCGAGCAGGGCTATCGTACGGTGTCAGACGTCGCCCAAGGCGCCGTTGGCGTCACCGCCGGTGATAATCCGGCCGAGCCCTCGGCCTTCTCGATGCGCGGTTTCACCAACAGCCAGATCAACACGCTCTATAACGGCATCAAGATCGGTCCGCAGAACATGACTTCGCGGATCATGGACACGGCCAATCTCGAAGCCGTGGAGATTTTGAAGGGTCCGGCCTCGCTGATGTCGGGCGAGGGCGCCGCCGGTGGCGCGATCAATTTCGTCACCAAACAGCCGCACACCGGAGCGATCCAGAACGAGGCGGACTTTTCTTATGACTCGCTGAATTCGTTCCGCGCGCATTACGGCTCCGGCGGCAGCACCAACGTCCAAGGGTTGGACTACCGCTTCGACGTTAGCCGTTCCTCGCTGAACGGCTTTGCCGACGACACCACCACCAAGACGCTTGATGTCTCCGGCCAGCTCAACTACCGCATCTCCGACAGTCTCAAGGTCTGGGGTGCGATTGAATATCGTGAGGACCGCTCCAAGGCTTACTGGGGCGCGCCGCTGGTGCCGGTGGCCTTCAGCGGCTCGCACGCCACGACCGGGATCGTTTCGGGCAGCTATATCTCGAATTTCAACGGGACCAATCTCGGGCCGATCACGATCGACGACCGTACCTTCAACACCAACTACAACGTTCTCGACAACCGCAACGTCGCACAGGAAGTCTGGCTGCGTGGCGGCTTCGAGCTGAAGCTGGCGCCTGATCTGACGCTGAAGAGCCAAGCCTATGCTTACGGCGCCGAGCGCAGCTGGTTCAACAACGAGGTCGAGGCGTTCAATGCGACCACGAACACGGTTGATCGCAGCCGCTTCTATGTTGCCCACAGCCAGCGCCTGGTCGGCAACATCACCGATCTCACCTGGGATACGAACATCGCCGGCTTCGACAATCGCCTCGTCACGACGCTGTCGTCGAGCTACCTCGACTTCGTCAGGCCGGGTGCTGCGAATTTCCCCGGCGATTCCGTCTCGCTGGTCAATCCCGACCGCGGCTTCTACGGCCTGCTCACGACGCAGCAGCAGACCGCGCGCATCGACAACGAGGCGCTGTCATTCGAGGACCGGCTGAAGCTGACGCGCACCTTTTCGCTCGTCGGCGGCCTGCGCGTCGAGCATATCGGCCTCGATCGCAATTCGACCGACGTCAATGGTCTGGAGAGGGCGAACTTCCCGTTTACGAAGGACTGGGCGCCAGTGACGGGGCGCATTGGCTACACCTGGGAAGCCGTGCCCGGCCTGACCTTCTTCAGCCAGTACGCAACCGGCGCCGACATCTCGGCCAACAATATTTTTCTGCTCGGACCGACCCAGAACCTGGATCTGACGACCGCGCGCACCTACGAGACCGGCGTCAAGCAGGTGCTGTGGGATAACAGGGCCGAGTGGTCGTTCTCGGCCTACGATATCCTGCGCAAGAATGTCTACGCCGCGGCCGGCGGCATGACGCTCAACATCGCCGGGCGGCAGGAGTCCAAGGGCGTCGAGCTCGCCGGCGCGATCCGCCCGATCGAGCCTCTGCGGCTCTGGGGCAACATTGCCTATGTCGATGCTCGCTATGCCGATTATGATTTCGTCGGTGGCTCATTCTCGGGCAATACGCCGCCGAATGTGCCACGCGTTGTGGCCAATGCCGGCGCGTCCTGGCGTTTCGCGACGCAATGGCCGGTCGAGCTCGGCATCGTCGGCCGCCATGTCGGCGACCGGTACAATAGCGACGACAACACGGTGAAGATGAATGCCTATACTGTCGGTGATGTCTACGCTTTCGTTGATATCCCGAAGACGGTGTTCGCTGCGGTCGACCAGGCCCGCCTGACCTTCCGGGTGCGCAACTTCACCGACAAGCGCTACGCGATATGGGGCGATCCGTTCTATCCCGACCAGATCCTGCTTGGGGCGCCGCGGACCTATGAGATCTCGGCGGCGTTCAAATGGTAGGGCGCTAGGCACATGATGGGCGCGATCGTCCTGCTGCACCGCTGGCTCGGGATCGCGTTCTGCCTCCTGTTCGCGATGTGGTTTGCCAGCGGGATCGTGATGCATTTCGTTCCCTTTCCGTCACTGACGGACGCGGAACGGTTTGCCGGGCTCTCGACGGTGCCGCGTGGAGCGCCGATCATGCCGGTTGCCGATGCTGTCGCCGCAAGCGGAGTCGCGGATGCTACGCGGGTGCGCCTGATCCAGCGCAGCGACGGGCCAGTCTATGTCGTATCCGGACCGTCGCGCGCGCAGGCGGTCCTTGCGTTCGATGGCGCCGACGCATCGGTGAACGCTCCCGACCTCGCGCTCGCTATTGCCTTAGATCACGCCCGCGGCCGCGGGCTCGATGCCGCGCACGCCGCGGTCATCGCGCGCGCGGACTATGACCAATGGAGCGTGCCGAACGGCTTTGATCGCCATCGGCCTTTGTTTCGCGTGGCGCTCAGCGATGCGCTTGGAACGCAAATCTATGTCTCGTCGCGAACCGGCGAGGTGGTGCTGGACACGACCCGCAGCGAGCGCGGATGGAACTGGGTTGGCAGCGTCCTGCACTGGATCTATCCGACGGTCTTGCGGCGCAATTGGGCGCTGTGGGATCGCGTGGTCTGGACCCTGTCGCTGCTGGCATCGATTGCCGCGCTGCTGGGCGCGGTGCTCGGGATCGTGCGGATCAAACTGCGAGGAGGGCTGGCCGGCTCACCCTATCGCGGCTGGCATGCCCTGCATCACATCATCGGTCTCGTCTCGACCATTTTCGTGCTGACATGGATATTCAGTGGCTGGCTCTCGATGGATCATGGCAGGCTGTTCTCGCGCGGGGAGCTGACCCCGGCGGAAGTCGGCGTGATGAATGTTTCGCCGAACTGGAGGGCCGTCCCGTCGGCTGATCGGGAGCCGCGGGCCAGGGAGATCGAATGGTTCGCCTTCAACGGCAATGTCTACCGGCGCGAGCGGGTGGGTCTCGACAAGCAGGTTCTGGTGCGGCCAAATGGCGAGGAGCAAAGCGGCTTGAGCGTGCAGGAGGTCGGCGGCTTGATCGTCAGGTTCGCCGCGAGCTGCAGCACGCCGCTCGCGCTCGCCGGCAACGATGACTACCCAGCGCAATCCGTCATCGTCGGTTTACCTGTCTACCGTGTTCGCTGCGGTGACGTCTGGTTCGACATCGACGGCGCCGACGGCACTGTGCTGCAACGGCTCGATGCCTCGCGCCGCGCCTATCGCTGGGCCTACAGCGCGCTTCACACGCTCGATTTCCCCGTCCTCATGGCGCATCCGCGACTGCGGGATGCTCTGATTGTCGGGCTCTGCCTGCTCGGGCTGGTCTTCTCCATCACCGGCATCGTGATCGGCTGGCGGCGGCTACGCCTGACTTTCTGATCGCCCGTACCATCCAGCCGGGCCGGGACGGCCAAAACGCATATCCGAGGGCTTGCGAAGCTGGGCGAATTTCTGAAACATGGGTCGTCAGGACATCGTGGAGACCCAAGTGACACAGCTCGATCTCGCCATTCGCGGCGGCACCATCGTGACGGCCAGCGACGAGTTTCGCGCCGATATCGGCATTCGCGACGGCCGCATCGTCAGCATTGCCGACAGCATCGAAGGTGCGGCGCGCGAGATCGACGCCACGGGGCTGCTGGCGCTGCCGGGCGGGATCGACAGCCATGTGCACATCTCGCAGGCGTCCGGCCCTGACGTCGTGATGGCCGACGATTTTGCCTCGGCGACGCGCGCGGCGGCTGCCGGTGGCAACACCATGGTGCTCCCGTTCGCGCTTCAGGAGAAGGGGACCTCGCTGCGCAGCTGCGTCGAGAACTACCGCAAGCTTGCTGAGGGTGAGTGCTACATCGACGCGGCGTTTCACCTCATTATCTCCGACCCGACCGCGGTCGTGCTCGGTCAGGAGCTCCCGGCGCTGGTCAAGGACGGGTACACCTCGTTCAAGGTGTTCATGACCTATGACGACCTCGTTCTCAGCGACAAGCAGCTGCTCGAGGTCTTCGACGTGGCGCGCCGCGAAGAGGCGCTGGTGATGGTCCATTGCGAGGGCTACGACGCCATTCGCTTTCTCACCACCAAGCTCGAGCGCGAAGGCCATATCGCGCCCTATTATCACGGCGTGTCGCGGCCGCAGGCCGTCGAGCGCGAGGCGGCGCACCGCGCCATCAGCCATGCCGAAGTGGTCGGCGTTCCCATCATGATCGTCCACGTCTCCGGCCGTGAGGCGATGGAGCAGATAAGGTGGGCTCAGCAGCGCGGCTTGCCGGTGCACGCGGAGACCTGTCCGCAATACATCACGCTGACGGCCGACGACATGAAGGGCCTGAACATGGATATCACGGGCGCGAAGTATGTCTGCTCGCCGCCGCCGCGTGATGTCGAAAGCCAGCAGGCGATATGGGAAGGTATCACCACCGGCGTTTTCCAGACCTTCTCGTCCGATCATTGCCCGTTCCGCTACGACGATCCCAAGGGCAAGCTGACGCCGAATGCACGGACCTCGTTCCGCTGGGTGCCGAACGGTATTCCCGGCGTCGAGACGCGGCTACCGATCCTGTTCTCCGAGGGGGTTTCGAAGGGTCGTATCAGCTTGCAGAAGTTCGTGGAGCTGACCGCCACCAACCACGCCCGCATCTACGGCCTCTATCCGCGCAAGGGTTCGATCGGCGTCGGCTTCGACGCCGACATCGCGCTGTGGGACCCGAAGTTGAAGAAGCCGATCCGGCAGGCGGATCTGCACCACGGCTCTGACTATACGCCCTGGGAAGGCTTTGATGTCACCGGCTGGCCGGTCACCACCATCGCGCGGGGCCGCGTGGTCTATGAGCAGGGCAGGATCGTCGGCGACAAGGGTGCCGGCGAGCTGCTGAGCCGCGGCAAATCCAGCCTGGTGTGACTTAAAGATGATGCAGCGCGGCGAGGCCGTGGCGCGCCGTTCTATTTTGTCACCGCGCGCGCTGAGAGTGTGACGATGCACATCATCGCGGCGAGCATCCAGAATGCCGCCGGCAAGCCGACGGCATGGGCGATGAAGCCAATGCCGGCAGGGCCCACCAGAACTCCGGCATAGCCGGCGGTGGTGATCGAGGCCACGGCGAGCCCGGTGGGCATCGCGGTCTGCCTGGCGGCCCCGCGGAACAGCACCGGCACGAGGTTCGAGGCACCTAGGCCGATGAGCAGGAAGCCGGCGATGGCAATGGCCGCGCTCGGCGCTAGCAGCAGCACTGCAAGACCTGCAACCGCGAGCAGGCTTCCTCCGACCAGCGTTGTGCGATCGCCGATACGCGCCACGACGGCGTCGCCGCCGAGTCGGCCGATGGTCATCGCGATCGAGAACACGATGTAGCCGATCCCGCCCTGCGCCTCGCTGACGAGGCCCTTGCCGATGACGAGCAGTGCGCCCCAGTCGAGCATCGCGCCTTCGATAAGGAAGGTGACGGCCGCCAGCAGCGCCAGCAGGAGCACGATGCCATGCGGCAGCACGAACAGCGGCCCTTCCTGAGCCTGTGCCGAGCGTCGCAGCAGACGCGGCGAGGCGAGGATCATCGCGATCAGCATCAGGACCGAGCAAATCAATGCGCATGCAAGCGGCCCGAGATGAAACGACAACAGGGCCGTCATCACCGCGGATCCTGCGAACCCGCCAATGCTGAAGAGCGCGTGAAAGCCCGACATCAACGGCTGTACCGCTGCGCGTTCGACCTCAACAGCATGGATGTTCATGGCGACGTCGATGGAGCCGAGCGCACCGCCAAATGCAAACAGCGCCAGCGCCAGCGTCACGGGGGAGCCGGCAATCGCCAGCAGCGGCAACAGCAGGGCGAGGCCGACCCCGCCCGCGATGATGATCGGCCTGGTGCCGTGGCGTGCGCTCAAGATCCCGGTTGCGAGCATTGAGACGACCGAGCCGATACCGAGGCTGAGCAGCAGCAGGCCAAGGACGGCGTCATCGACCGCGAGGCGTTCTTTCGCGAAAGGCACCAGTGGCGCCCAGCAGGCGAGGCCGAAGCCGGCGACCAGAAACGAAAGTCGCGTGGCGAGCCGCGTCGCCGGCCGGTCGGCTGAGGACATCGATGAAACTCCGGGGGGACGCGACGCGCGCGATCGCGGGAAGGGTGGCTGCTTAGATCATCAACCAGGAGCGGACACCAGAGTTCCGGCAACACCGCGAGTTGACGAATTGTATCATTGTGATGTCATTCCTCGCGCCGTCGTCACAAGTGCGTCGCGAGCCGTGTTTCCCTGATTGAAAGGTCCGGTCGGTTCTGACAAGGCTGTGCGATGGATCGAGATCGTCACCCAAACAAGCGCATATCCCTCGCGGGAATGCATGTTGACCGCACGTCGACGGTGCCGCTTCATTTGCAGATTGCCGCCCAGATCCGCAGCAATATTCTCGGCGGCGTCTTTCCGGCCGGGACACAATTTCTCGGATCTCGCGAAACCGCGCGCGAATTGGGTTGTTCGCGCACGGTCGTGCTGACCGCCTGGGATCTGCTTTACGCCGAGGGTTATCTCGCGTCGACCCCGCGGGGCAGCGTCATGGTGGCGTCCGTCGCGACACCGCATGCAAGGCCTGCTTCCGCCGCGTCATCGGGCCGCATGCCATCGGCGGAGCCGGCTCATATGTCGCAGCGTTGGAAGTCGCTGCTTGCGTTCGACTACGAG
>JAEWHT010000145.1 GCA_023387695.1 Pseudomonadota bacterium
ATCGTGGCAGCCAGGCCGATCATCGGCACCGAGATCGATTCCGACGAGATCCTGAAGGCGATGCCGGGCAACGTGATCGAGGTGCTGGTCGACAACCGTCACCTGCATGGCCGCTCGATCGGCGAAGTGGCCGCACGGGTCGGCGACGATGCGCGCGGCGTCTTCCTGCGCGCCCTGACGCGCACGGGCCGCGAGGTCCCCTTGAGTGCGGAAACGCGGGTTTATGTCGGCGATGTCATGACCCTGGTCGGCAGCACCCGTAACATCGAGCGGGCGGCCAAGAGCGTCGGCCAGATCCTGCGTTCGGGCGACCGGACGGATATCGCCTTCCTTGCCGCCGGCATTGCGGCCGGCCTGCTCGCCGGGCTCCTCAGCTTCAAGGTCGGTGGCATCGCGCTGACGCTTGGCGGCGGCGGCGGCGCGCTGATCGCCGGCCTTGTTTGCGGCTGGATCCGCGCACGGCGACCGACCCTGGGCGCTTTGCCGCCGCAGGCACAACAGACGCTGAGCGATCTCGGCCTCGGCGGCTTCATCGCCGCGATCGGACTGGGAAACGGTGCGGCGGCCTGGACTGCGATCCAGGCTCATGGCGTGCTGCTGGTCGGCATGGGTCTTGTCATCACAATCGTGCCGCTCGTCGTCGCGACGCTGTTTGCCCGCTACGTGCTGCGCATGAATCCAGTCGTGACCTGCGGGGCGCTCGCCGGCGCCATGACGGTCGATGCCGCGGTGACCGGCGCGTGCGACGTTGCCGAAAGCCAGACCCCGGTGCTGGGCGTCGCCGTTCCCTATGCGGTGGGCAACGTCATCCTCACCGTGCTCGGGCCGATCATCGTCGCTCTGACCTACTCTGGTTGAGGGAAACCACGATGCGCGCACTCGCGGCTGCAGTCCTTCGGTGCGTCACAGCGATCGTGTTGCTGATTGCGACTTTCGCCATGCCTGCCCGCGCCGAGGATGATATCCGCATCCAGGAGGAGATCTGGGCTCTCCCGCTGCCGCTGCCAATGTTTGCCTATCTGGTCCGTCCCGTTGGCGATGGCCCCTTCCCGCTGGTGATCATGAATCACGGCGTCTCGCTCAATCCGACCGACCGCAGCTTCTTTCCCCTGGTTGAATTTCGCGACGCTGCCAAATGGTTCGCCAAGCGCGGCTATCTGGTGGTGGCGCCAGTCGGAAGCGGCTATGGCGCGGCCGCCATCGACATTCCGGACCGAGCGATCTACGGCCCGTTCTTCTCCAAGATCGGCAAATGCATCAACCCCAATTTCCACGATGCGGGGCTCGCGATCGCGCAAGTCGATCTCTGGATCATCGACTACATGGCCGCCGAGAAGCGCACCATTGCGAAAGACGTGATCGTGGTCGGCCAGTCGGCCGGCGGCTGGGCGTCCATCGCCCTGTCGAGCCTGAATCCGCCGCCGGTGAAGGCGATCATTACGTTCGCCGCCGGCCGAGGCGGTCGCGTTGGCAACAAGCCCAACAACAATTGTGCGCCCGACCAGTTAGTGGAAGCGACCGCGGATTTCGGCCGCACCTCGCGCGTGCCGATGCTGTGGATCTACATCCAGAACGACACGTTCTTCGGTCCCGACCTATCGAGGCGGATGCGTGATGCGTTCACGGCCGCCGGCGGCAAGGCTGAGTATCATTTGATGCCGCCATTCGGCAATGAGGGGCACTTCTTCATCGGCTCACCGGACGCGATCCCGATCTGGTCGCCACTGGTCGCAAAATTTCTCGATGCGCAAAAATAGAACAAAACCCGGGAGACGCGATCATGCCCAGCGCGCGTAGCTATCTCGCAGCCCTTCCCGTCGCCCTCATTGTCGCGAGCTCTGCTCTCCCCGGATTGGCGGCGCAAGCCGACAAACCTGCCGAGGTCGCAACGCGTGGTCAACGCGAGGCCAAGGACGTCACCTTTGGCGAGTGGCAAAAGCTGTGCTTCAAGGCAGGCGGCGCACCGACGCTGTGCCGGACGACGATCACGGGTAAATTCCCGACCGGCCAGATGGCCGTGCGCATCGACCTGATCGAGCGTGAAGGTTCGCCGACGGCACGCGTGCAGCTGTTCGTACCCGTTGGGGTGTATCTGCAACAGCCGGCCAAGCTGACCGTCGACCAGGGCAGCCCCGTCCGCGTGCCGTATACCTGGTGCCTGAGCAATGCCTGCATCGCAGCCGACGTCGCGCAACCCGGGATGATCAAGCAGATGGAGTCCGGAAAGACGCTCACACTCGAGACCGTCGACTCCAACCTGCTCGCCCTCACGACATCAGTGCCACTGGCCCAGTTCGCATCTGTTCATAAGGGCGCGCCGACAAAGACGCTGGAGCAATATGTCGACGAATGAAGGGCCTCGACCGGACAACGGCGGTGCGCGTTGCCGCATCGGTCAATGGCTGCCCTTATCGAGCATTCCGAGGCGCTCCGCGATCGACACCAATTCCGCCAGCGAATGGACCTGCATCTTCTCCATCACCTGGTGCCGGTGCGCCTTCACGGTGCGCTCGGTCGTACCGAGCTCATGTGCGACCTGCTTGTTGATCCTGCCGACCACGATGAGATCGAACACCTGCCGCTCCCGCTGGGTCAGCGTTGCGAGGCGAGTGCGGAACGTATCGAGCCGCCCTCGCTGCGCGCGAGCGACATTCTGCCGCGCCAATGCGCGCTCGATCGCGTCGAGCAGCTGCTCCGATGAGACCGGTTTGGTCAGGAAATCCTCCGCGCCCGCCTTGATCGCGCGCACAGTGGTCGGCGTGTCGGCGTGCCCGGTCAGGAAGATGATCGGCAGGGTCGAACCTTGCGCGATCAGACGCCCCTGCAAATCGGGCCCACTCAGCCCGGGAATCCGGACATCGAGGAGAATGCATCCCGGCTGCTCGTTGTCGGGGGCGGCCTCGAGCAATTCCTCGGCCGTCGCATAAGTCGCGACGTCATAGCCCGCAAGCTTCAGTCGGCGCTCGATCGCCGTCCGGAATGAAGCGTCGTCATCAACCACGTGAACCAGACCGGGCACCCTTCACCTCTCGCCAGATCCAAAGACGGAATGAAGTCCTCTACGTTTCCTGCGACTTGTCAAACAGCCCGACAATCGTCGCAAGTATCTCGAAACACGATCCATTTCACGCCGCGGCAGGTTCTCACCCTGCGCACCAAACACAGCCCATGTCCCTTGGTACTATGCACCTTAGGACAATGGATTGAAACGCGGCCTTTGCCGTAAATCAACCTTGGCGGGAGTGGGATTGCGCGGCGCATTTCCCGCACAGAGTGCCTGTTTGACCAATTCAGCAATTGAGCTGAGGAGTTGGCCATGTTCGTTCGCATCACGACAGATTCCGCGCAGCGCCCCAATTCCCTTCGTGACCTTGGAATGACGAGCTCTTCAAATACGCTCGTCAGTTTAAGCGAATTTTCTTACAAGAAGGGCACTGAAATCTACGGCGAGAAGGAGCCCGCCGAATACGTCTACCAGGTCAAATCCGGCGCAGTGCGAAGCTACAAGCTGCTGTCGGACGGCCGCAGGCAGATCGGCGCCTTTCACCTCGCCGGCGACATTTTCGGCCTGGAGAACGGCGGCGAACACCGCTTCACGGCTGAAGCGATCGTCGACACCAATATGCGCCTCGTCAAGCGGCAAAGCCTGGAAATCGTGGCCGAGAGCGACGCCATGGTGGCCAGGAATCTCCTCAGCATGACCACGACCAATCTCCAGCATGCCGAAGACCACATGCTGCTGCTCGGTCGCAAGACCTCGCTGGAGCGGGTCGCGGCATTCCTGCTCGAGATGGACAAGCGGCTGACCGCGGCCGGCGTCATCGCTTTGCCGATGTCCCGGCGCGACATCGCCGACTATCTCGGCCTGACGCTCGAAACGGTCTCTCGTGCCTTGTCGCGGCTGCATGAGCTCGGTGTTCTCGGCTTCATCGGCAATACGCAGCGCCAGATCGTGCTGCTGGACCGCGATCAGCTTGCAGGCCTCGATCTTCAGTCCTGACTCGACAGAACTCTTGCCCTTTTCACGGGACGATATCGTTCTTGATCAGTCCGACGTGGTCGAGCGTCTTCCGCAAGACCTCGAACAAAATCGCGGCTGACCACCCAAACAGCAGCACGCCGTTCATGGCAGCGACCGGACCGAGCAGGCGCCATTCCTGGACCGGTGTGATATCGCCATAACCGAGCGTCGTGTAGTTGACGAAAGCGAAATACAGCAGTTCGCTGTCGGAAACACCTGCCGCGCCGACGATGTCGTACGTCCAGGCCCACACCAGGATTTCCGTCGCGTGTGCGATCTCCAGCACGGCCGCGGTCGCCACCATCACGCCCATCAGGTGCAACTTCGGCCGCGTGGTTTCTCGAAAGGCGGCACTGCGCGCAATCGCGATGGCGACGACAGTGACCAGCGCATGGATCCCGATATTGATCGCGCTGACCAGCGCGCCGACGAGGAACTGAAACAGCATCTGATCCGGCCAGGCCTTACTCGTTCTTGCCGGACGGCCGGTCGAGGCGCGATCTCTGCGCGCGCATGCGCTTGATCTCGCGCCTCAACGCCTCGGCCTTCTCGTCGCGCTGCTCGCTTGCCGTTTGCATAGGTTCATCGCGGCGCAGCTTTTCGAGCGCCTTCTCGACGGAAAGCTTGTCGGTCGCAGCCATAGCAGACCTTTCCGATACCATCGTGCCCGTCAGTACCCATAACAGGGAAAGTTCTGAGGGCAAGTGTAGAGAACGAGCGTCCTGCCCGCAGTCGCTGCAGCGCTTCAACTCTTTGGACTGAACATGCTGCCCGCAGCCTTCATCGCGGATTCGCCCATGGTTCGGGTCTGATCGGTCAATGCCCGCATCTGATCCTGGAAGAAATTGGCCTGAAGCTTGAGCGCATCCTGAACGTCTTTGGCCTGGATCAGACTGTCGCCAAGATCGAAGGTCGCGGTGACGTTGCGCCGCATGAAGCTGCAAAATTCCTTTGCCTGGTTCGCGATCGGCAATGGCGACGAATTCAGGCCTTTTTCCAGCAGCTCGAAATACTCATTATTGGCTTTGCGTACGCGTTCGAGCGCTTCGGTCAGTGCCGCACGCATACCATCAGCGGACATATTGATTTCAGCCATGACATCTCTCCCTTCAAGGATTTGCGGTTAGGCGGGAAGTCCTCCGAACCAGGCGCCGAAGTAGCCGGCATAGAGCGCCGGCATTTCCAGATTCATCGAATGTCCAATGCGCGGCACGACCACGAGCCGGCAGTCCGGCATCGTCTCTGCCATCGTTCGCAGGTCGGCCGGCGGAATCCAGCCGTCCCATTCGCCCCACAGCACGAGGTGCGGATGCCGGAGCTCCTTCATGCGACGCTCGAGCTCGCGGCTCTCTCTTTCTCGCGTCAGATTGACTGGCGTACCGATCCAGATGCCTTCGGAGACCCCAAAGGTCTGGTCGATGATGCGGTCAAAAAAGGCCTGGATATCCCCAAGCCCGTCGCGGAAGCGCGGCACGGCGTTCGGTGCCATGCTGTCGGGCACGAACAGCGACGAGGCCGCCGTCGCCATGATCGTGCGGGTCAGCTCCTTGCTCGCCATCATCGCCCGGAACAGGCCGATCTGATCGGCATTGAAGGCCATGCCGAGCGGCGTCACCGGATCGAGCGCAAACACGCGGCCAAAGCGTTGCGGCTGAGACAAGAGCATGCGCGCGGCTATGATGCCGCCGGTCGAGTGCGTAGCGAGATGGCAATAGCCGATGCCCAGCGTATCGAGCGCGGCCAACATGTCTTCGGCATGCTGCCGCATGGAGTAGTTGGCGTAGTCAGCGGTGGGCTTCGGCCGATCGCTGTCGCCGCAGCCGCGCCAGTCGATGCCGATGACGCGCAGGCCTGAGGGAAACATGGGCGCGGCGAGCTCGATCCAGTCCTTGCTGGCGAGATTGCCGTGGATGAAGACGACGGTAACGTCGCCCTCGCCCCAACTGCGCCAACCCAACTGAACCTCACCCGCCTGCACCCTTGCCATGCGCAACCCTATTTGTTGAGACCAGCCGTCGGCGCCGCGCCGGGCGGGGTCGGCGCCACCGGCAGCGCCGAAACCACAGCGCCCTTGATCATGCGATCAATGCCCTGCGGCGACGACGTGTCGACGATTCCTCTGGTCACGAAATCCACGACATCGGCCGAGAATTCGACCGGATTGTCGGTATGGATGAAATGGCCGGTCTCCGGATAGATCTTGAGCATCGGCCTGTTGCCGGCATTGGTCATCCGCGTCATGAACGGCGAGATGACATCACGCCCGAGATCCGTCAGCCCGTTGAACGCGGGCGTCGGGATGAACGGCTCCTTGTCGCCGAAGGAAAGGAAGATCGGCGCCTTGATCTGCGTGACCCGCTCATAAAGGTTCTTCGGATCATCCTGCTGAAGCTCAGACCCGATGGTGTAGATGTCGTAGATGAAGACGTTGCACCACTGATCGAGCTCTTTCGGATTGCCCTTGATGAGGCCGACGCGTTGCTCCGTGTGGAAGCGCGCATATTCGCTGTCACTGAAGAAGTAACCGCTCTTGGATGCCGACACCACACCGGTCGCCGGATCGCGCTTCTTGAAGTAGAAGAAATCGCGGACGCTCTGCTCATCCCGCGCCTTCTCCGCGGCGAGGATTCCGGTCTGGTCCCACGTTGCCTTCCACTTGTCGAAATCGTGGTCGAAGGCCGGATCAAACAGTTTGGCCTTCTTGTCCTTGGCGATGGTGATCTGGCGCGGATATTCCTCGAGGCCCGACGGCGCCTCGAGCGCAAGCCCCTGCACCGCATCCGGCCAGGTCAGCGCGTAGCCCATGACGAACTGCCCGCCAAGCGAGTGGCCGAGATAATAGGCCTTCTTCACGCCAAGCTGGTTGACGACGAGGTCATAGATCACCTCGCGCATGTCCTGCATGGTACGCGCCGGGCTCTTGTCGAGATTGCCAGGCCCGGACATGCCGTAATGGGGCAGATCAGGCACGATCACGCGCAGGCCGCTGCGCAACGCATACTGCATGACGTTGCCGTAGTGCCCGCCGAACGCGCCCTTGCCATGGATGATGACGAGCACCTTCGGATCCTTGTCGGTGCCGTTGTACTCATCCATGTAGCCGATCTGCCAGGTCTTGCCGTCCTTCTCTTTGGCGTTGGCGTATTTGACCGGATAGGGATAGGTCACAAAATCCTTCCAGAAGGATTTTTTGGGATCAATGTCGTCGGCCACACCGGGCACGCGATAGTTTTTGTCGACGAATTTCTGCGCGCGATCGAGGCTCGCGACGTCGTCCATGAAGGCGACGAATTTCGGATCGTTCTTGCGCTGGTTGATGATCGGAAACACGCCGTAATGGGCGACCGGGCTTTCCTGCGCGATCAGGTCGGCACCGGGCACGCGTTCGACGGCCTGCTGGGCCAGCTTGAAATTGAGCCAGAGGTCGTTGGTGATATGCATCACCAGCGTGCGCGCCTGGATGCGGCCGAGGTAAGGATTGATGTTGTGGGTCTCGCCGACCCGGTTGCGCCAGACGAGGTCGACCGCATCATAGAGCTTGGCGCGGTTGATGACGTTCAAGGCCGCCTTCTCGTTCGGCGGATCCCAGTAGAAGATTTCAGGCTGGACGGCCTTCCAGTTCTGGGTCGTGCGGAAGGCGAAATCATAGCCGGTCATGCCAAGGATCGACCAGCCGAACGCCACGCCGGGCATCGGATGCTTTTCCTTGGGCAGCTTGTAATAGTCACCCTTGGTCGCCTGCCAGACCGGATCGGACTCGATCGCGGCCGTCATCATCTGGAAGGTCCAGTTGCCGACCGGATCTTCGCCGTCCGACTGCGTGGTGCCGCCGATCGGCATGATCGCGCTGACATACTCCGGATGCATCACGCCCCAGACGTAGGTCTGCGTGCCCCCCATCGAGACGCCGGTGACCAGTGCAACGCGCGCGACCTTCAGCTCGTCATGAAGCAAACGGTAATTCGCCTGCACCATGTCGTAGTAGCTGTACTGCGGAAATTTGACGCCGAGCCCGTCTGACGGCTTGCTGGCGCCCCAGGTGCCGAGCGGATCGACCATAATGACGTAGTAGCGATCGGTATCGATCGGCCGGCCCGGACCGATGATGGGAACGCCGCCCGATAGCGCAGCGCCCTTGACCCACTGCTCGTACATGTCGGTGGAGTCGCCGGAATAGTAGGAATTGATCACGACTGCATTGGTGATCTCGCCGGCCGCATTCTTCCGCGCGTTGCCGATCGCGATGTAGGCGGTCCGCAATTTGCCGGCACCGAGCGATTCCAGCGTCACGCCGCCCTCTCCGCCATTCTCAAATTTGGACGGATCGGACAGATCGTACTTCCCGCCGAGGCGGAAGTTCGCGATCTCGTAGGACTTCTTGAGACCGTCATGCTGCATTTGCGACGAACGGCGCGTGAACGGCTGCCCCACCGCAAGCGCGGTGCCGACCAGCAGCAAGATCAAACTGACGAGGCAACGTCGGAGCATGGCTCTCACAGTCATGACGAACTCCTCCCGGCGATGATTTTGAGCGCACGCTAGGCGGGGCATCCGGCCGAGGTTTGATTTAGCTCAATGGATTGTTCGCGTCGGCGTTGAGGATCGCCGCTATCATCACGCAGGTCTCCGCAATGCCCTTCCTCAGTCACGGCTCATACCGGATCCGCTATGAGCTCGACGGCCCGGCGAGTGCGCCTGCCTATGTGCTGGTCAACGGTCTCACGCAATATTCCGAGCTATGGGGTGCCTATCGCGACGCGCTGATCGCGCGGGGCTTCCGGGTCGCGACCTTCGACCTGCTCGGCCAGGGCGTCTCCGACAAACCTGCGCTGTTCATTAATCAAGACGATCACGTCGCCGTGCTGCATCGCCTGATCGGCGAGCTCGGCGACGGCGCGATCTTCCTGAGCGGTATCAGCTTCGGCGGCCTGATCGCGCTGCGCTATGCCATCGAGCACGGCGAACGACTATCGGGCCTCGTGCCCATGAGTTGCTTTGCCGAGCTGTCGCCGCAGCTGCTGCTGATCGGCAATGCCTTGCGTACGGGCCTTATCCTCGGGGGCACCAGCTATCTCCAGGATCTTCTATTGCCGATGAACTTGTCCGACGAATGGCTGCGGCCCCTGTTGGACAAGCTCGACAGCGTCAAGCGGCAGGGCTGGCTGGTCAACGACGTCTATGCGCTACAGAACCTGATGGAGTCCTTCCTCGACTTCAAGCCGCTGACGCCACAACTCTCGTCGATCGCTTTGCCGACCATGATCCTGAACGGCGAGTTCGACTTCCTCACGCCGCGCACGCTGCACGAGACCTTGCGTGTCGAGATTCCCAATAGCGCGCTCGTCATCATCCCGAAGGCCTATCACGCTTTCACGCTCGAGAAGGCAGCGCTGACGGCCGACCTCTTGGCGCGCTTTGCCGACGACGTGATGGCCAGCCGTTGGCAGGGCAACAAGCAGGTCCTGATCGCGCCGGAAGATCCCGGCGGAGCGTTGGTGCCCTTCCCAGACGGCTACGATCATCTGCGCGCGATCCCGGTGCAGAGGGCAGCGACATGAGCGCGTTTTTCGGACCGCTGGAGGCCAACGGTCGTGTGCCACCGCGTCAGCAGACGCGCGTGGCTGGGTTCCTTGTATCGGCCCATGGCGCACTAGCGCGGCAATTCGGGCTTGCACTGCCGGCAAGATTCGAAGCGGCGTGGCAGACCGAGCTGAACGCGCAGTTCTATCGGGAGAGCGAGATCGTTTCGCTGCTCATGCGCGCGACCACATGGATCCCCGACTTCGCGCTCGGTCCCATGGCGGCTTCCTGGGAGATGGCCTGGCTCCCTATCCCGATCGACGGCATGACCGATCACGCCCGCGCGCAAACGATCCACCTCGCGACTCTCGCGCATGCAGTGCATGCCGGGATCCGGCCGGCTGCGCTGCTGCCGACGGAGTCCAACGCCAATGATCCCTTCGTGATGGCGCTGCGCCGGATCGAATTCGAAAGCAGCCGGCTGTTACAAGCGCAGATCCTTTACCTGAAGGGACCGGACCTCATTCCTTTCAGGGACGCCGTCAGCACCGTGCTTGAACGACGGCATGCCGAGGTGCGCCGTCTTTGGACGGAGACGCTGGAAAGTATCGGCATCTCAATTGCGAACGACACGAAGCCTTGACGCAGATCAAAGCTGCATGATCGCGCGCGCTCAAGATTGATCTGCATCTCACAAGCCTGCTGAGCGGGGTTCGTCCATGAAGGCCGTTTCCGTCGAAGAAGCCGTTGCGATGATCCCGGCCGGCGCGAGCGTCATGGTCGGCGGGTTCATGGGCGTCGGCACCCCCGAGCGTTTGCTCGACGAACTCGTCAGGCAGAACAAGACCGGTCTGTCATTGATCTGCAATGATGCGGCCACGCCCGGCAAGGGTGTCGGCAAGCTGTTCGATGCGGGTCAGATCTCGAAGCTGACGGCGACCCATATCGGGCTCAATCCGAAGGCACAGCAGCAGATGCTGGGCAACCAGATCGCAGTCGAGCTCGTGCCACAGGGTACCTTCGTCGAGCGCATCCGCGCCGGTGGCTGCGGTCTCGGTGGCGTGTTGACGCCGACCGGCGTCGGCACGCTCGTCGCCGAGGGCAAACGCCAGATCGAGGTCGACGGCAAGCCGTTCTTGCTCGAGACCGCCATCCGCGCGCAATTCGCGCTGGTCCATGCCTTCCTCGCTGACTATCTCGGCAACCTCACCTACGCGCTCACGGCGCGCAATTTCAATCCGATCATGGCGATGGCGGCAGACACTGTCATCGTGACCGCCGAACACATCGTCCCCGTCGGCGTCATCGCGCCGGATCATGTCGTCACGCCGGCGCCGCTCGTCGACTACCTCATTGCGAACGGGTGAGACCATGGATCCGCAGATCATCATCGCCCGACGCGTCGCCCAGGAATTGAAGAGCGGCAATCTCGTCAATCTCGGCATCGGCATTCCGACCCTGGTCGCGAACTACGTGCCATCAGACCTCAAGGTATTCTTCCAGTCCGAGAACGGGCTGATCGGTACGGGACCGATTCCCGAGCAAGGCATGGCGCATCCCCTGCTCACCGACGCGGGCGGCCGACCGATCAGCGCGCTTCCGGGTGCCGCCACCTTCGACAGCGCGATGTCGTTCGGCCTGATCCGCGGCGGCCATGTGGACGTCACCGTGCTCGGCGGCTTGCAAGTCGACGCGCATGGCCTCCTCGCCAACTGGATGATCCCCGGCAAGATGGTGCCGGGCATGGGCGGTGCGATGGACCTCGTCAGCGGCGCCAAGCGCGTCATCGTCGCCATGCAGCACGCCGCCAAGGGCAAATCGAAGATCGTGCCGAAATGCAACCTGCCCCTGACCTCGGCGCGACCGGTGAGTTTGGTTGTCACCGACATGGCCGTGATCGGCTTTCCCGACGGCAATGCGACGCTGCTGGAAACTGCACCCGGCGTCAGCGTCGGCGAGGTCCTGGCGGTTACGGAAGCCGAACTTTTCGTTCCCGACCATGTCCCCGAAATGAAACTCTGATCAGAGAACAGTCATGCGGGTTTTCAGCGACTTCAACGAGATCAAATCTGCCGTCGGCACCGAGATCGGTGTCAGCGACTGGGTCGAGATCACCCAGGACCGCATCAACCAGTTTGCCGAGGCGACCTGCGACGAGCAGTGGATTCATGTCGACCAGGTCCGCGCAGCCAAGGAGATGCCCGGCGGCAAGACCATCGCCCATGGCCTGCTGTCGCTCGCACTCGCGCCGCTGTTCATCCGTTCGGTGATCGGACTGAAAGGTCTGCGCAACACGCTCAACTATGGCGCCGACCGGATCAGATATCTCGCGCCGGTGCCGGCAGGTTCGAAGCTGCGCGGCCGCGTCACCGTCGCGGAGGCCGAAGACGTGCCGCCAGACGGATTGCGCGTGAACTACCATCTCGTGATCGAGATCGAGGGCGGCAAGAAGCCGGCCTGCGTCGCCGAGCTGATCGCCCTGCACTATCGCTGAGCAAAACGAGCGTCCGCTATCGCTGCGGGTGGGCTCTGCGGCAAAGGCTGATCATGCCAATATGCCGGTGTTTTGCCCGACGGAGCAACCGATTTTTGCCTTGCCCCTCGATTCCGGAAAAAGCGCAATAACTACAACCCTACGCCTACTGTGCATGGGGTTGTTTTTGCTTTCTCGCTCTCACCTTCAATCGATGATGTGATAGCCGCCGTCGATATAGAGCACGCCGCCGGTGATCAGCTTGGCACCGTCGAGTGCGAGGAACGCGGTGGCGTTGCCGACATCGTCGATGCTGACGAGGCTGCGCGACGGCGCCTTCGACTGCGCCTTGTCCATGAGCTCGTCGAATTCGGGGATGCCTGACGCCGCACGCGTCGCCAGCGGCCCGGGCGAGATCGCGTGAACGCGGATGCCCTTCGGGCCGAGCTCGGCGGCGATGTAGCGAACGGATGCTTCGAGCGCGGCCTTGGCGACGCCCATGACGTTATAGTTCTCCACCACCATCTGGCTGCCGTAATAGGTCATCGTGAACAGCGTGCCACCATTCTTCATCAGGGGTTCTGCCAGATGCGCCATACGCATGAACGACCAGCACGAGACATCCATGGTCTTGAGGAAACCGTCGCGGCCGACATCGACGACGCGGCCGTGCAAGGCCTCCTTGGGCGAGAAGGCGATCGAATGGAGCAGAAAATCGAGCTGGCCCCATTCCGATGCGATGCGCTCAAACACAGCCTCGGTCTGGCCTTCGACCATCACGTCCATCGGCATGAAGATCGGGGCCTCCAGCGCCTGGGCCAGCGGCTCGACATGCTTCTTGGCGCGGTCGTTCAGATAGGTCACGGCGAGATCGGCGCCGAGCGCGCGAAACGCCCGCGCACAGCCCCAGGCGATGGACTGGTCATTGGCGATGCCGACGATCAGGCCCTTCTTGCCTTTGAGCGCCACCTTGCTGTCCGGGAATACGGGGATCATGACACCCTCTCAGGTCTTGTGTTGGTCGATCGGCCATTCATCAGCAGCGACAGCGTGTGCTGCGCAATCATCAATTCTTCGTCCGTCGGTACGACGTAGACGGGGATCTTGCTGTCGGCCCGGGAAATCAACCGCGCGTGGCGGGTATTCTCAGCGGCATCGAGGGTGACACCGAGCCATCCGAGCTGCTCTGTGATGCGAGCGCGGATCGACGCGGAATTTTCGCCAATGCCGGCGGTAAAGACGAAGGCGTCGAGGCCTTGCAAGGCCGCGGCAAGCATGCCGGTGTTGAGGCCGATGCGGTAAACGAAATGGTCGATCGCGAGCCGCGCATACGCATCCGCACTCGCCTCCAGTTCGCGCATGTCGTTGCTGACGCCGGAGAGCCCTTTCAGGCCGCACTCGCGGTAGAGGAAGTCCTGCACCTTCTCTGCAGACATGCCCTTCTCGGACATCAGATAGAGCACCACACCGGGATCGATCTGCCCCGGTCGCGTTCCCATCGGCAATCCGTCAAGCGCCGTGAAGCCCATCGTGCTCTCGACGCTGCGCCCGTCTTTCATCGCACACATCGAAGCGCCGCTGCCGAGATGGGCAACGATCACGCGGCCTTTGGCAATATCGGGGGCCACACTCGGGAGCGTGCGGGCGATATATTCATAGGACAGACCATGAAAGCCATAGCGCCTGACGCCCTCGGCATAGAGCTGATGGGGAATGGCATAGTGATCGGCCACCGCATCGTGGGTGCGGTGGAATGCCGTGTCGAAACACGCCACCTGCGGCAGCGTCGGGAAATTCGCAAGCAGCGTACGGATCGGCGCGAGATTGTGCGGCTGATGCAGCGGCGCCAGGCTGACAAAGCGTTCGAGGCGCGACACCACGCCGTGGTCAATCAGCACCGGTTTGGAAAAGTCCGGACCGCCATGCACGACGCGATGGCCGACTGCGATCGGTGTGACCCGAATTTCGTTCCGCAGCCAGTCGCCGGCAACTGCCATAGCGCCGGGAACATCCGGCACGGCCTCAATCGGATAGGCGCGATCGGCCAGCGGATCGCCATTCCCACCGCTGGCGCGCAGGCGCGGACGGCTGCCGATGCCATCCATCTGCCCCTTGATCTGGCGGCGAAGCACGCCGTCGCCCTCGGCCGAGTAGACCTGAAACTTGACGCTGGAGGAGCCGGCATTGACGACGAGGATCGTATCCATGGCCATCACGCCGCCACTGTCGGCGCCTTCTGGCGCCGGGCGCGCGCATACAGCGCCGCCACTGCGCAGGACGCCATCCGCGCACGCGGCGAATCCGCGCGCGACGTCAGGACGACGGGGACCCGGGCGCCAAGCACGATGCCGGCGCCATCCGCTTTGGCGAAGTAAGCAAGGTTCTTGGCCAGCATATTGCCGGACTCCAGGTCCGGCACGACCAGGATCTGCGCACGGCCGGCGACCTCTGACGTGATGCCCTTGATCCGCGCGGCCTCAGGATCAATGGCATTGTCGAACGCCAGTGGACCATCCAGTAGCCCGCCGGTGATCTGGCCGCGGTCGGCCATCTTGCAGAGGGCGGCGGCTTCTATCGTCGAGGGAATCTTCGAGGTCACTGTCTCCACAGCCGACAGGATCGCAACCCGCGGCGTGTGGCCGAAACCGGCCTGATTGTAGAGATCGATCGCGTTCTGGATGATGTCGCGCTTGGCATCGAGATCGGGGAAAATGTTGATCGCGGCATCCGTCACGAAGATGGTCTCGGCATAGGCCGGCACGTCCATGACGAAGACATGGCTGATGCGCCGGTCAGTACGCAAGCCACCGACCTTGGCGGTGACGGCGCGCATCAGCTCATCGGTGTGCAGGCTGCCCTTCATCAGGAGCTCGCCCTTTGCAGCATGAATGAGCTCGACACCCTTGGCCGCGGCCTCATCGCTATGCGCGGCATCGACGATCTCAAAGCCGGAGACATCGAGATCAAATTTGGCAGCTGTATCCCTGATCTTGCGCTCTGGCCCCACAAGGATCGGCCGGATGATGCCGGCGCTGGCGCTGTCGACCGCACCGCGCAGCGAGGTCTCGTCGCAGGGATGCACGACCACGGTCGGCGTCGGCGGCGCGGACCTCGCCGCCGCGATCAAGCGGTCATATTTGCTGCCAGACTGGGCTTGCGTCGTATCCGCCGACATTCTCTTGCTCCCGCTTGCACCAACGCGCGTTACGACGCTCTTGCCTTGGGGTCGAAAGGGGCGACATTCGACGTCCACTCTCCTTCCCCCTCCAGCCCGAACAGCGCAGCAACGTGCTTCAGACGATTGGCACGCTCGCCGGTGATGTCTTCGCTTGCCGACAACACCTCACGCATCGCACTGAAGGCCGCGCGCCGCTGGTTCATGTCATCAGGCAGCAATTTGGGGATCGCGGCTAGCGCGGCTTCGCGATCGAGCAACAGCATGAAGAACTGCTCTCGCACCAGCATCTTGAATTCGGCAAGCGTCATCCGCGGACCTGTCTGGTCACGTCGGACCTGCCGGAGCGCCTCGATGCTGCGCTCGTCGATCATCCCGCGCGCCGAACCGACATAGAGCAGCGCCCGGATCGCCGCCTCTCGAAGACCGCCCTCGCCGATGTGCGATTTCAGCTCGGCAACGCGCTTTACAAGCATGGCCTGATGCTCGGCCGACATCTCGCGACCGCGCGACGGCGTCGAATTCGGATCGATGCCAAGGGCTGACTGGAGCACGGGCGAACCGTAGACATTGAGGAAAACGGTCTCGCTCAATGCCTCCGTGGCGTCGCGCCAGCTGTCGAGGGCATGGACAATCTGCTTGGATATCTGCTCCTGAAAGGCCAGGAACGGATTGTCTTTCGAGACCGGCTTGCGGTTATCCTCGACACGATCGGCGGCCGACTTGATCGTGGCCATCCAGGGGTTCTTGCTGCTGAAGGCCTCATATTGCAGCCGCAGCGGGTGCATGTTGCGCGCCCATTCGGCGAGCTGTGGCGTCACCATACCCTTCACGAGCGGTCGCAGGAATTTCTGGTAGGCTTGGAGGTTGAGCTCGGAGACGCGCTTGGCCGCCGCAAAGCGCCGCTCGTCCTCGGCCGAATTGCCGCCCATGGCGCGGATGTCGTCCAGCGTTCGCGCTTCGCAGCGCATCACCCATTGGCCGCTCGCGAGATCGTCGTTGAGCGTTTCGTTGCCGCGCGCCTCGAACGTCGCTTCATAGAGCCCGGGCGGCAGCACATCGATCAGGTCGATATTGCTGGAGAATTCAGCGTGCTCCTTCTTCGCCACGCCGCCGGAGACGAAGATCCCGAGGTGACCGATGCTTTCGTGAACCGTGTAAACGATGGTCTGGCCATAGGCCCTGATCTCGTCGACATCGGCGTAGCATTCAAGGATCCAGTCCAGTGCTTGCTGCGGCGGGGTGACGTTGTCGCCCTTGGAGCAGAACACCACGATCGGCGAGCGGATGTTGCGCAGGTCAACCTTCTGCCCGTCCGACATCTCGATACGACCGGCGGCGAGATTGTTGCCGATGAAGAGCTCATCGACGATGAACTGGATCTCCTCGGCATTGAGGTTGACGTGTCCGCCCCACCAGCGCTCGAAATCGAGGTAGCGTTCGGCCTCGGTATCGACCTTGGAGTAGACGTTGTATTGCTTGGTCCAGAGCGTGTTCGACGGGTTCTGGTTCTCGAAATTCTGCACCAACCAGGCACCGTCGAACTTGCCTGCACCGAGGTCGCTCGTCAGCGCCGTCAGCCAACTGCCGCCCATCAGGCCGCCGGAGTAACGCATCGGAAATTGGCCGTGCACACCTGCCCAATAAGCGAGCGGTGCGCCGGCGATGATCAGAGGACCGAACAGTTCCGGACGCAGCGACGCCAGGATCATGACGGCCCAGCCGGCCTGGCAATTGCCGATCACACAGGGCTTGCCGTCTGCATCGGGGTGGCGGCTGATCACCGTCTCGATGAACTTTGCCTCGGCGTGCGCGATGCGCTCGATGGTCTGGCCC
>JAEWHT010000178.1 GCA_023387695.1 Pseudomonadota bacterium
CGCAGCCGCTCGCGATGGCCGAGATAATGCGGCTCATCCTCGGGCTTGCTCTTGTCGGTGTCGGCTTTGGCGGGCATTGCCCGCCAGCATTGCTGCGGAGCATCGCTTTTGCAACCATCAATTGCGACGGTTTCAACGGCTCGGCTTCAACCCCGGCACCAGTGTCGCGAGCCGATCCTTGATCGGGCGACCGAACATCGGCCCACCCATGCCTCCGGGTGGTGGACCCGGAGGCGGACCGCCCTGCATCCCGGGCGGCGGCGGTGGCGGGCCGCCGAACCCGACGGTGGCTTGCGCCCGGCGGTCGACGCCGAGCGTCAGTGTCGCGATATAGCGGTCGCGCTCCTCCTTCACAGCGCAGAAGGCGCGATGATCGGGATCGGAGCGTTCGATGACGCCGTCATTGGCGTTGATCACCATGCGCTGCCGTGCGCGGCCGCCGTAGTCGGGGACGTTGGTATAGATGAACTCGTTGAGCGCATCCGGCAGGAAGGTCTGCCCGGTCAGCACGGTGCGGTTGCCGAGAAACACCTTGAAATGGATGTGGGTGGTGCGGCCGTCATACCAGCCGGGATAGATGGTGTTAAATGTCACCCAGCCGGTGCCGTCGGTCGTTTGCGTGCCCCGCAGGAACGTCTCGCCTGTCGCATCGATGTTGTGCGCATCGCTCTGTCCGGGGAAGGCCGAGTAGAGCCCTTTCGCGTCGCAATGCCAGATGTCGACCCGCGCGTCATGGATCGCCGTGCACGATCCTGCATCGACCACGCGCAACCGCAAGGTCAGCGGCACGCCAGGCCTGCCCTCGGCAATGTCGGACCGAGTGAGCCTTGGATCGGAATAGAACGGCCCTTCCTCTGCCTGCGGCGTCAGGATGCAGGCGGGCTCGGCGTCCGTCGTAACGGATGCGGCCTCCGCGCGGCCGGGCAGCAGGCCGGCGGCGCTGGCCGACACGAACCCAAGGAATCCGCGGCGCGTCGATGAACTCACCCTGTCTCTCCAGTCTTGTTTCAGGTGAGATCGTCATCAGAAAACAGGATGGCAAGATCGGGCTTCGAAGATGGCGACAATCAGCCGGGATGTTTCTCGCTGTGTCGCGCCCGAGGGGAGATGGCGCCGACCGTTGCCGTTGACCGCCTCGTTCTGTTCGCGCATTACGCGATCGAAGGCGCGGAATTGTTCACTCTGGATTGACGACGTCGAATTGGAAGCAGATCACCCGATCTGCTTCTCGCCGTGGCGCTCCGACAGCGTGAAGATCTCGACGCCGGTGGCGGTGACGCCGACCGAATGCTCGAACTGTGCCGACAGCGAACGGTCGCGGGTGACCGCGGTCCAGCCGTCGGACAGGATCTTCACATGCGGCTTGCCGAGATTGATCATCGGCTCGATGGTGAAGAACATGCCGGGCTTGAGCTGCACGCCTTCGCCGGGTCGGCCGATATGGATGATGTTCGGCTCGTCATGGAACATGCGGCCGAGGCCATGGCCGCAGAAATCGCGCACCACGCTCATGCCCTGCGGTTCGACGAAGCTCTGGATGGCGTGGCCGATGTCGCCGGTGGTGGCGCCGGGCTTCACGGCGGCGATGCCGCGCATCATCGCTTCATAGGTCACTTCGATCAGCCGCTCGGCCTTGCGCGCGATCGGACCGACCGCATACATCCGGCTGGAATCGCCATACCAGCCGTCGACGATAAAGGTGACGTCGATGTTGACGATGTCGCCTTCCTTCAACGGACGGTCGCCGGGCATGCCATGGCAGACCACGTGGTTGAGCGAGGTGCAGGTCGAGTAGCGATAGCCGCGATACATCAGCGTCGCCGGATAGGCGCCATGGCTGAAGGCGAACTCGCGGACGAATTCGTCGATGCGATCGGTCGCAACGCCGGGGCCGACGATGTCGGTGAGCTCGTCGAGGCACTTCGCGACCAGAGCACCCGCCTTGCGCATGCCGGCAAAGGCGCTCGGCCCATGCAGCTTGATCTGTCCGGTCTTGCGCAGGGAGGTATCGGTGGCTTCGACGTAGCTCATGCGGATATTGTCTTCTGGGCTAGGGCCCGGTCTCGGCGGGCGGAAAGGCTTGATTTAAGGCCCCAATTTAATGATTGCGGCCCCTCGTGCAAGCTTAGCCTACCGGCCATGCGCCCGAAAGCGGTCTCAATTCGGGACTTCTACGGTGGTTTCGACCGGCAATGCGCCGCCGCGGACGCGGATTTCGCGGACGGGGTAGGGAACCCGGATGCCCTCGCGCTTGAAGGCGTCCCACAGCGCCAGCATGACATCGCTCTTGACGCCATCCATGCCATCGGGGTCCGCAAGCCAGAGCGTGAGCGAGAATTTCATCCCCGCTTCGGCGAACTCGGTCAGGAGGCAGTTCGGCGGCTTGGCTTTCTGCGCGCGCGGATGGGCTGCGGCGGTTTCCGCGGCCAGCTTGACGACGAGCTTCGGATCAGCGTCGTAATTGGTACCGAAGGCGATCTTCACCAGCGTGTTCTTGTCGGTATAGGTCCAGTTGACGACCTTCTGCGTCACCAGATCCTCGTTCGGCACCAGGAATTCGCGGCCGTCGCCTGCGGCGACGGAAATATAGCGCGTCTTCATCGCACTGATGCGCCCGGTATTGTCGCCGATGGTGACGAGGTCGCCCGGCTTCACAGATTTATCGGCGAGCAGGATGATGCCGGAGATGAAGTTGGCGACGATCTTCTGCAGGCCGATACCGATACCGACGCCGACCGCGCCGGAGAACACCGCGAGCGCCGAGAGGTCGATGCCGACCGCGCCGAGCGCGATGACGATCGCGACCGCAAGCAGCCCGATGCGGATGATCTTGATCAGCAACACCTGGACCGACGGCGTCAGATCGCTCGCCGAATTGATCTTGCTCTCGGCAAAATTGCTGGCGATGTTGGTGATCCAGAGCGCGATGATCAGCAGCGCGCCGGCCTTGATCACCAGCAGCGGTGTTAGCCTGAGGCCACCGAGCACGATGGCATAGGAGTCGAGCAGGTCGACGGTCGCATCGAGCTGGCCGAGGATCGACAGCGCGGCGAAGAGCCAGGCCGCACCCGACACCAGCTTCACGATGAAGGCGTTGCGCAGCACCGAGGTCACAAGCCGGATCGCGAGCCAGGCAAGCCCGAGCTTGGCGGCGACCATCAGCAGGTAGCTGCGGCTCGGCCAGGTCGCGTGATACATCACCACGCGCGAGATGATCACGAGCAGGGTGAACACAGCCGTCGAGGCGCTCGCCGCCATCACGCGGACGAAGCGGCGGAGCGGCACGGGCCAGCCCGTGGGAAGCGAGGTCATGTCGAGGCGGCTGCGTACGGTGGCCTCCGCCGCATAGGCGATCCCCGCCGCCGCCAGGATCAGCCCGAACTGCAGGTAGAACCAGGGTGAGGAGATTTCCGCTCCGACGCTGCGCGCAGTCGTCTGCACGAACTCCATGAAGTCTTTGAGGTCCATCGGGCAGGTCTCGTTAGAACAGGTCTCGTCGGAAACAGGCGGGAGAATTTGATTCGAAGGCGCCGCAGAATCCCACAAAGGCTGCGGCCGGGCCATCGATACACCGTGAAGTGAAGCGCGTTAAGGCCGCAAAATACGGTCAGATTGCCGCGAGCGGGAGAAAATGGGTTGGCGCAGGAGTGTGGCGACGATAAGGATGCAATTCCAGCGATTTGTACCCGGAAGGTGGATGGCTTCTCTCGACTCTTTCAGCATCGCCATTCTGCTCGGCGCCGTCCTCGTCATGGCCGGCATCCTGTCGAGCCTCCTCGCGCTGCGCTTCGGCGCGCCTTTGCTGCTCGTCTTCCTTGTCATCGGCATGCTTGCCGGCGATTCCGGCCCCGGCCAGCTCCAGTTCAGTGACGTCGGCACCACCTATCTGGTCGGCTCGGTGGCGCTGGCGCTGATCCTGTTCGATGGCGGGCTCAAGACGCGCTTTGCCAGCATCCGCACCGTGCTCGCGCCATCCGTGGTGCTCGCGACCTTCGGCGTGCTCCTGACCGCGCTGATCACGGCGCCGTTCGCAAAATATTTTCTCGACCTCAACTGGACGGAATCGCTGCTGGTCGGTGCTGTCGTGGCCTCGACCGACGCGGCCGCGGTGTTCCTGCTGGTGCACACCCAGGGCCTGCGCCTGCGCCCGCGCGTCGGCGCGACGCTGGAGGCGGAATCCGGCACCAACGATCCCTTCGCGATCTTCCTCACCTTGATGCTGGTCGAATACATCTCGCTAGGCTCGAGCTCACCCGGCCACGTGGTGATGGAGTTCGTCCAGGAAGCGGTGCTCGGCGCCGTGATCGGTGTGATCGGCGGGCGTCTGGTCGTCATCGGGCTGAACAGGGTGGCGCTGCCGCAGGGCCTGCACGCGCCGTTCGTGACGACAGCCGCGCTCGTGATCTTTGGCGGCTCGCAGATCATGCACGCCTCGGGCTTCCTCGCTGTCTATCTCGCCGGCATCATCATCGGCAACCGGCCGACGCGCGCGCATAATTCGGTGGTGGCGTTTCTCGATGCCGCGACCTGGCTGGCGCAGATCGTGATGTTCGTGCTGCTCGGCCTTTTGGTGTCGCCGAGCCGGCTGGGTTCCAGCGTGCTGCCGGCGATCGGCGTCGCCTTCGTGCTGATGCTGATTGCGCGGCCGATCGCGGTGTTCGTGTGCCTGGCGCCGTTCCGCTTCAACTGGCGCGAAAAGATCTTCATAGCCTGGACCGGCCTGCGCGGTGCCGTCGCGATCTTCCTGGCGTCGATCCCGATGCTGGTGGGCCTGTCAAAAGCCTATCTCTATTTCGATGTCGCCTTCGTCGTCGTGATCATCTCGTTGCTGCTGCAAGGCTGGACGCTGGCACCGGCCGCGCGCAAGCTGCACGTGGCGCTGCCGCGCACGGAGCGCGGGCCGCGCCGTATTGAGCTCGATCTGCCCGGTCAGCTCGAGCAACAACTCGTCGGCTATGCGGTGCGGCCAAAGAGCCTTTATTTTCGCCGTGGACTGATCCCCTCATGGTCCAAGCCGACGCTGGTGATCCGCAAGGAAAGCATTTTAACCCCGACGGAAGCCGAGCCGATCGCGCCCGGCGATTACATCTATCTACTGGCGCCGCCGGAAAAGGCCGAAGCGCTCGACCGCTTCTTCGTCGACAAGCAGCCGAGCACCGCGCCTGACCCGCATCTGCTCGGCGACTTCATGGTCTCCGGCGAGCACACGCTCGCCGAGCTCGCCGAGATCTACGGCGTGAAGGTGACCGAGGACGAGGGCAAGCTGACGCTCGCCGATTATTTCGACGTCAATCTCGATCGTGCGCCGAAGGAAGGCGCCGAGCTCGCGCTTGACTCCATCGTGCTCGTCGCACGTAGCATCTCCGGCGGCCGCGTCAACGTCGTCGGCCTCCGCCTGCCGGAAGAGGATGAAGCACCCGCACCGCTGACGCGGCGGCAGGCGTTGCAGAAGAGGCTGGCGGATATCTGGACATCCGTGGCCGGGGTGTAGGCGCTCTCGTGTCCCGGACGCGGTGCGGCACAAAGTGCCGCTCCGCAGAGCCGGGACCCAGCAGGCCGCGCGCTCGCTGATGCATGGGCCCCGGCTCTGCGCCGCATCACTTCGTGCTGCGTCGCGTCCGGGGCACGAGAGGCAATTCTGCGTCAAACAACGATGGCGGCAACTACCTCCCCGCCGGCACCACTTCCTTCCAATGCCGCGCGATCGCGGCGCGGGGCGCGATCCATGCCGTACCGCTCTTCGTCATATGTGCGAGGATGCGGTCCAGTGCGCCGATCCGTCCGGGCCGCCCAATCATGCGCAAATGCAGTCCGACCGACATCATCTTCGGTGCCGTCTCGCCTTCGCGGCCGAGCCAGTCGAACGCGCCGATCACATAATCGGCAAAGTCCGCGCCGCTGAACCGGCCCGCATTGTAATACTGCATGTCATTGGTATCGAACGCATAGGGCAGCACGAGGTGCTGCTTGCCAGCGACCTCCCTGTAATAGGGCACATCGTCATTATAGGCATCGCTGTCGTAAAGGAAGCCGCCGTCCTCGACCAGCAGGCGTCGCGTGTTCGGCGAGGTCGCCGAGCGCGTGTGCCAGCCGACCGGGCGCTGGCCAGTGACGCGTGCGATCGTCGCCACCGTCTTCGCGATGACCGCGCGCTCGCTGGCCTCACTCATCTCGGCGTGACTCTGCCAGCGCCAGCCATGCGCCGACACCTCGTGGCCCCGCGCGATCGCATCTCGCGCGAGTTCCGGGGAGCGCTCGACCGCGCGGCCGCAGGAGCTCACGGTCGCCTTGACGCCGTAGGCGTCGAACAAATCCATGATGCGCCACCACGCAGCGCGGGTGCCGTATTCGAAATGGCTGTCAATGCAGCTGTCGGGGCCCTCGAGCTTGTGAACGACCTCGTAGATCGCTTCGTTCTCCGCATCGCCGTCGTTGATCGAGAATTCCGAGCCCTCCTCGAAATTCACCACCAGCGACACCGCGACGTGCGCGCCGTTCGGCCAGCGCGCATGAGGCGGCCTGCCGCGATAGCCGACGAAGTCGCGTTGAGAGTTTTGTTGCTTTGCTTCGTTCATGAGATCAGTCCGAGGTTCCGGCCATGCGGTGCAGGCCGACGACGCGGTCGCTGACGAACAGCAGGATGACCGTGCCGGCGAGGATGAGGGTGGAGAGCGCGGCGAGCGTCGGATCGGGCGCTTCCTCGATATATTGCAGCATCCGGATCGGCAGCGTCTTGGTGCGGACATCGGCGAGGAAGATCGACACCGGATAGTTGTCGAATGATGCGAGGAACGAGAAGATTCCTGAGATCAGGAATGACGGCGCCAGTGCCGGCACCATCACCCGCAGCACACTGCCGGGATAGGTGCAGCCGAGCGTCCGCGCCGCCTCGATCAGTGTGAAGTCGAATCGCGCAAGGCCGGCGATCATCGTGCGCGCGACATAAGGCAGCGTGATCACGAGATGCGCGACCAGCAGCGTACCCCAGGGCGTGTTGAATCCGATGGCGCGAAAGCCCTGCAATAGCGCGATGCCGAGCACGAGGCCCGGCATCATCAGCGGCGAGACCAGCGCGGTCGCAAAGATGCCCGCGCCCGGCAGTTTTCCGCGCGCAATCGCGATGGCAGCTAACGTGCCTGAGATCAGAGAGATTGCCGTCGACAGCAGCGCGATCTGGAGCGACAGGAACAGCGATGGCCAGAAGC
>JAEWHT010000195.1 GCA_023387695.1 Pseudomonadota bacterium
GTCCTGCAATGGACCTACGTCGCCTATCTCGTCGCGCTGCTTGCGTTGCTGATCCTGCGCCGCGACCGCAAGGTCGATGGCAGCGGCACCGAGGATCGCGACCAACTGCCCTGGATCCCCCTGCTCCTCATCGGCGTGCTGGCCGGCTTTTCGTCCGGCTTCATGGGCATCGGTGGCGGGCTTGCAATCACAGTCGGCCTCGCCGCAGGCCTACGCGTGCCGCAGCATCAGGCGCAACTCGTCAGTCTCATTTTTTCGGTCATCCCGACCAACATTCCCGCCGCCTGGATCTACTGGAGCAAGGAGCTCATCGTCGGCTGGCCTGCCATCATCGGTATCGTCGCCGGTCTCTGGGTCGGCACCGATCTCGGCGCTCGCGCCGCCAACGGCGTCAGCAAGGCGGTGCTGCGCCGAAGCATGATCGGCCTCGTCGCGCTGATGGCGCTCTACATGAGCTACAAGGCACTGGGCTAGATCAAGGCCGCTTCGGAATGTTGAGTCCGCGCTCAACTGCAGGCCGCGCCAGCCCGCGTTCGAGCCAGGCCGCGACCGACTTGAACTGACTGAACGCAACGAGATCGCCGGCGCCGTAGAAACCGATGAGGTTGCGCACCCAGCCGAGCATCGAAATATCGGCGATGGTGTAATCGTCATCCATGAACCATTGCCGCCCGGCGAGATGCGCTTCCATCACGCCGAGCAGGCGCTTGGACTCGCCGACGTAACGCTCGAGCGGACGCTTGTCCTCGAAATCCTTGCCGGCGAATTTGTGGAAGAAACCCACCTGGCCGAACATCGGCCCGATGCCACCCATCTGGAAATGCACCCACTGGATGGTCTGGTAGCGCCGCGCCGCATCCACCGGAAGCAGCTTGCCGGTCTTCTCCGCGAGATATTGCAGGATCGCTCCGGACTCGAACAACGCCAGCGGCTTGCCGCCGGGACCGTTGGGATCGAGGATCGCCGGGATCTTGCCGTTGGGATTGAGCGAGAGGAATTCCGGCGTCTTCTGATCATCCTTGCCGAAGTCGACGAGATGAACTTCGTACGGCAGCCCGATCTCCTCCAGCATGATGGAAACCTTCACACCATTCGGCGTCGGCAGCGAGTAGAGCTGAAGCAATTTGGGATGCTTGGCGGGCCAGCGCTTGGTGATCGGAAAGGCTGAGAGATCGGACATCAGGACCCCGGCTTCTTGTGTGAGAGTCTGCCTTATTTAGGCGAGGCGCAACACGGTGCAAGGCCGGGCCGTTCAGCCAATTACAATGGCCGTAGCAAATGATTGATGGCGTAGACCGCTTCGCTCTGAGCGCGCTGCGCAATGAAGAGCTGTCCGGTGACGAGCAACGCTCCGGTGAAAACAAGCGCGAGCATCGCTGTCGCGAACTGGCTGGCATCATTCATCGCACGAGCTTCTCTCAATTCGGTTCGCACGGGGAACGCGTGCCGACCATCGCGAGTTCCTGCAGGGTTCAAATAATTTCCGGTTTTTCCCACCCGCCGGCCGGCCACCTCAGTAGTTGATCTCCATCCGCAGCCCGCGCGGATCAACCTCATCCCCGCCAACACGCTGCGTGCTATCGCGCGCCGCAACCGCGCATGCACAGGCATCGATGAGATCGTCGCGACCTATGCCGGTGCCTTGACGTTTCGTCAGCCATTTCGGCAAGCGCACAAAGCCGCGCTGCGCGAGCAGTACGATGCGCTGCTCGCGGCCTTCTGTTGATGTCTTCTTGGCAAGCCGGACTCGCCCGGCAAGATTCCAGAAGATCAATTCCGGATGCGCTTCGCCGACACTCGCCTGCCGCTCCGGCGTCATGATCCCGTCGACCTCCCTGATCTTGTCGGCGATATTCCAGAGCTGGGCCGAGACTCCTCTCCCCTTGCCTTCGTGCGCCCAGTAATGGCGGTTGGCGGCCGCCATGTCAGGAAATGTCCAGAGGTCGCGGCGAGCCCCGAGAAACACCGCCGGCCCCACCAATTCGCGCGCACGCAAATCGCAAATGCGATACCCGCTCGGCTTCAACCCGATCGGCATATCGATCATCGCGCGCGCATGCGGCATCGCGAGCAGACGCGTAAGGCCCGGCGAATAATCAAAGCCGTGCTCGCCGCGCTCATCGATCCACGCGGCGACCCAGCCGAAGCGAAATCCGTCGAGACCGAGATAGCTGTTCACACGTCCGCTCTCGCCTCCGACCAGAGCTCGCTCATCCCGCCTCCTTATGCCCCTCGAACAGCCGCTGCGCAAGCAGGGCATGGCCGAGTGTGCCGCCGGCGCGCACCGCGGCGGCGATCAGTGCGGCTTCCGCCACCTCCTCGCGCGTGGCACCAGCCTTGGCTGCCTGCGCCGTATGGACATCGAGGCAATACGCGCATTGCGTGGTGAGTGCGACCGCCAGCGAAATCAACTCGCGATATTTCGGCGGGATCAATCCGTCCTTGCGCTCGACCGCATGGTTGAATGCGAGGAACGCGTTGGCTTCGACCGGCGCCAGCGCAAGGAATGCCGGGATCGATTTCAGATCGTCAGGACATTGATAATCGGTCATGGCTCACCTCGTCAGATATTCGCGCATCAGGGCGCGCGCGCGATGCAGGCGTGCCTTCACGGTTTGCCGTGTCGCGCCGAGCGCTTCAGCGATCTCATCGATGGTCATCTCCTTGACATCGCGCATCAGCGCGACATCGCGGTAATGCAGCGGCAGCGCCTCGAAGGCCGCGGCAACATCGAGGCGCAGATCGGCTTCGGGGCGTGCGAGCAACACCGCCTCCGCCTCACTTTCGTCGACCGACGGCGCGAGGCCCGCTCTTCGCGCCAGCCGCAGGCATTCGCGGCGGACCACGCTGAACAGCCAGGACGAAAAGGCGAGCAGGGAGCGGATCGTGCCGACATGCCGGAACAGGATCCATAGCGCTTCCTGTGTTGCGTCCTCGGCGTCTGCCGAGCTGCGGCAGGTGGCGCGTGCGTAGCGGCGGATGTCCGGTTGCGCCGTCTCGAGCAGCCGCGCAATCGCCTGCGGATCGCCAAGCCGCGCCGCCTCGAACAGGTTTGACGAGACTGCGATTGCCGTCACGACGCACCTCCCCGCCCGATGCCGGCCATCGCACACATCGGGCAATAGCCGACGACGCCGGTTAGCGCGAAGCCCGCGCCACCGAGCGCGACCAGCCATGCCGCTGGGCCAGCGAGATAGACCAACGCCGCGATCGCTACCGCGATGCCTGCCGCGACCCGCACCACCTGGTGCAGGCTGCCAATGTTCTTCCGATACAATGCCATCGCATCCTCCAAAATAAGTCGAGGCGGAATGCCTCGACCACTAAGAGGGCGCGTCGGCCCGAAAGGATTCGCCGGGCTGCGCAATTTTTTTGCGGTCAGGCTCCGACTGCCTGGTAGGCCAGGCGCTTGAATTCGAAGAAGAACGGATTCCAGAAACCCATGTGGCGCTGGGCCATCAGGACGCCGGCGGTATTGGCCTGCGGGCAGATCCACCAATGGGTGCCGGCCAGGCCACCCCACTGAAATTCGCCAGTGGAGTTCGGGGGATCAAAGGGCGTCGGCGCGAAGGTCACGGCGCCGCCGAGGCCAAAGCCCTTTCCGGGGATCGGGCCGAGATTGGCGAAGCGGATCGTCTGCCCTTCCGGGAGCTGGTTGGTCATCATCTGCCGCAGTGTATCCGGCTTCAGCAGCGTATCCGGTCCGGGCACCAGCGCCTTCACCAGGGCCAGCATATCCGACAAGGTCGAGACCAACCCGCCGCCGCCCGACAGCCGCGGGAACGGTCGTCGATAGGCCTGCGGGAAAGGCAGATTGTCGGCGCGCGTCAGGCCAGGCTTCATCGGATCGAGAACGTCGGCGCCAGTGTAATGCGCGACCAGCCTGCCCTGCTGTGCTTCCGGCACGGAGAAGCCGGTATCGGTCATGCCGAGCGGATCGAAGATCCGCGCCTTGAAGAACGCATCGAGGGACTTGCCGGACACGACCTCCACAACGCGGCCGAGCACGTCTGTCGCCACTGAATATTCCCAGCTGGTGCCGGGATGATAGGACAGCGGCAGATTGGCTAGCTGGTCGATCATGTCGGTCAGCGGCGTCAGCGGATTGAGCACGCGCGCGTCGTTGTAGCCTTTGAACATCACCGAGCCGGGATCGAATATCCCGTAGCTCAGACCGGATGTGTGGGTCAGAAGCTGGCGGATCGTGATGGCGCTTTTCGCCGGTTCGACATCGGCGAGGCTCGACGCGCCCTGCTTCAGGACTTTGCGATTACCGAGTTGCGGCAGGTATTTCTCGATGGGGTCATCGAGCCCGATGCGACCTTCCTCGACCAGCAGCATGATTGCCGAGGTGACGAAGATCTTGGTGTTGGAGAACGCCCGGAAGATGTGATCGGGCCGCAGCGCCGCTTTCGCCTCGCGATCGGCAAAGCCGACGCATTGCTGGTCGACAACCTCTCGACCACGCAACACCGCCCAGGACACGCCGGGGATGATCTCCTGGTCGACGTAGCGCTGCATCGCCGTCCGCGCCGCGGAAAAATCTGGTGTCCTGACGTCCATGAATTGGCTCCTCCCCGATTTGATTGCGATGGATATAGCAACGAATCGGCCGCGGGGAAGCCCGACCTTGCGAGGCTCCGGCCAAGCCAGCAATCGCCCTATTTTGTTTCGCCACGTGTTCGTCTCCGCGCGAGCAACACAACGAAAACGCCAGCAATCCCCGCGGCAAGACCTCATTAAGCGCGCGACCTTTAGCCTCACACCCATGTTCAGCGTATCTTCAATTCTATCAAGGGTGACCGGCAATGACCTCGATCTCCGCAGCAACCACCAATTCCTACTCCCCACTCGACCGCCTTAAGAGCGAGCTCACCAAGGAAGTCTCGGCGGGCACAATCTCGTCGAGCGACGAGTCAGCGCTGTCGTCCGCGCTCGACGATATCGATTCGGCGATGAAGAGCGGCGCATCGAGCGCGAGCTCATCGTCGCCGCCCTCGGCCGACGAAATGCAGTCGAAGGTCGACGACCTCATCCAGAACGAAGTGTCGAACGGCAAGCTGACCAGCAGCCAGGCGAGCGAGCTGAAGAATGTCTTCGCCAACACCTTTTCAGGCAGTGCCGGCGGACCGCCGCCCCCGCCGGATGGCAGCAGCGATTCATCGAGCACAGGCAGTACTGACACGACCTCGTCGACGGATTCCTCTTCCAGCTCATCTTCGGCGACAACCGCGGAGTTGATGAAGGAGCTGATCTCGCTGCTCCAGAACGCGACCAGCCAGTCGACCTCCTACAGCTCTAGCGGCAACAGCGCGTCGTCGAACGCATCGAGCGCGTTGCTCGTGGACTATTCGACCTGAGAGCTGCGGCCCGGCGCACAAACGCCGGGCTGCTATCCCTGCTTCATCAACGCCGTCACGTGCAGGCGGCGACGAAGGCGCATCCCCTGCCGCTCATAGAGCGCGATGGCGGACGCATTGTTCGAGAACACGTGCAGGAACGGAATCTCGCCGCGCGCCTCGATCTGGCGCGCGACGGCTGCGAGCAGCGCCTGCGCGTAGCCGCGTCCGCGATAGTCGGGATGGACGCAGACCGCGGTCATCTCGACGAACTTCCCCGGCTTCATGCGCTCACCGGTCATCGCGACCAGCTCGCCGCCGTCGCGAATGCCGAGAAACGTGCCGAGCTCGTGCGTGCGCGCGGCGAACGGTCCGGGCTTTGTCAGCGCCACGAGCGACGTCATCGCAGGCACGTCGGCAATACCGAGCTTCACGATCTCGGCGTCACGCAACGGGCTGTCGGCCGGCGAGCCGATCATCTGATCGCCGTTCTGCGCGATCACGACGTTGAATCCAGCGGGAACCTCGACCGGCTCCGGCGTGAACAGTGCGGCAACCTGCGACGGTGCCATGAGCTCGCCGAGCGCGGCGAAGCTCGCCGGCGACATGTCGACCACGTCGGCGAACGGCGTCATATCTACGGGATAGCGCAACGCCCGCGGGCCGCCTTCGGCCAGATGCTTGTGGCTCGTCGTCAACGCGCTCCAGATCGGGCGATCCAGCAACGCCTCATTGCTGTCGGACACCGGCTCAGTCCTTGTCGAAGCTGACGATGACGGCGGCATTGGCAATGAGGATGGGGTCGTTGGCCACTTCCGTGGCCGACGGAATTTCGAGGCCGCCTTTCACCACGGTGACTGTCACGGTGCCGTAGGGCAGCTCTTTCGCAACCGCCTCCTTGTCGACGGCCTCGGGATAGGGAACGCCGATGGTGACATCGACGAACATGTCATTCGCGGTCTTGCCGATCATCCGGAAGAAGCCGAGGCTCGAATGCCTGATCGCGTCCGACACCGCACGCTTCGCTGCCTTGGTAGCGTCCCTGCCGTGAACGTCGACGCCCATGCCCATCTCGGTAACACAACGAACGCGAGCCATACTCATTCCTGTCAGTGCCGGAGTTCAGAGGGGCTGACCTTCCGCGATCTGCGCCTCCGGCACAAGCGCCTTTTCGCGCAGGAAATATGCGTTGCGGTCCTCCTCCTGCGCGTTCACGACCGCGCGAATTCGCAGCAAATCCTTGCGGGCGACGAGGCCAACCACGCGATGGCTGGCGCGGTCGACCACCGGCAGCCGTCCGAGATCGGAGGCGACCATGAGATCGGCCACCCGGCCCAGCACGTCGTCGGGGTGTGCCACCACGCTGGAACTGTCCGACACGACATCATCGAGCGTTGCTGCCTGGTGATCGCCCTCGGTACGCCAGCGCAGCACGTCGGCGCGGGTCACCATGCCGCTGAGCCGTCCATCGGCGGCAACGACAGGATAGGATTTGTGACGGCGCTTGTCCGAGGTGAAAAACGCCACCGCCGCGTCGACGGACATGTCGACCGGCAGCGTGTCGACATTGGTGACCATGACATCGACCGTGCGCATCAATTCGAACGGATCGATCGCATATTCGCGGGTGATGTGCTGGCCGCGGCGCGCGATCTTCTCAGTCAAGATCGAGCGCTTGAGCAGCAGCACGGTGACGGCGTGGGCGGCGCCAGTCGCGGCCAGCAGCGGCAGCAGCATGTCGATATTGCCAGTCAGCTCGATCGCGAACATCACGCCCGTGAGCGGCGAGCGCATCGTGCCGCCCATCATCGCGGCCATACCGACCAGCGCCCAGAACGATGCACCACCGGGCAGCACCAGCCCCTCCAGCCAGCCGGCCGTGCCGCCCAGAATGAGCAACGGCGCCAGCACGCCGCCCGACGTGCCCGAACTCAGCGCAATCACCCAGATCGCTGACTTCACCAGCAGCAACCGGATCGCTTCATCGCGCACCATATGACCGGACAGGAGGTCGGCAATGACATCGTAGCCAACACCGAGCGCGCGGGGATCGACCAGCCCGCCAAGGCCGACGACGAGGCCGCCGAGCATCGGCCACCACATCCAGTGAACAGGCAGATGGTCGAACAGGTCTTCGATTGCGTAGAGCAGCCGCGTCATCAATCCGGATTGCAGGCCGGCGACGATGCCGACGCCGACCGCAGCCGCGAGGCCCCACCAGGGCAGGTCCGGCCGCTCCGCGAACGGAAACAGCGGTCCCGTCCCGAACAGCAACGGGCGCCACGCGGCCGAAATCACCGCCCCCGTCACCACGGGCAGGAAGCTGCGCGGCTTCCATTCGAACAGCAGCAGTTCGACCGCGAGCAGCACCGCCGCGATCGGCGTGCCGAAAATCGCCGTCATGCCGGCGGCCGCACCCGCGACCAGCAGCGTCTTGCGTTCGGCCGCGGTGAGATGGAAACACTGCGCGAAGATCGATCCGATCGCCCCGCCCGTCATGATGATCGGGCCTTCGGCGCCAAACGGACCGCCGCTTCCGATCGACACCGCCGAAGACAGCGGCTTCAGGATCGCGACCTTCGGTTGCATCCGGCTGCCACCGATCAGAATCGCCTCGATCGCTTCGGGGATGCCGTGTCCCCTGATCTTCTCCGAGCCGAACCGCGCCATCAGCCCGATCACGAGGCCGCCAAGAGCCGGCGCCAGCACCATCCAGACGCCCGGATGGGCATTGGCCAGCGAGACGTTCTCGGTGCTGAAATGACGGAACCAGACCAGATTGGTGACCAGCGCAATCAGCTTCAGCAGAACCCAGGCGGCCCCGGCACTGATGCTGCCGACCAGCAGCGCCATGCCGATCAGGACCAGCACCCGGCGGTCGGCGGTAAAATCTCCGGGCTTGCCGCGAGGACGCGGGAGGCCGCCGGTCATGTCGGGGGTCTGGCGCATGGATGTCTCTTGTCGGGAGGGATTCTTCGCGCCTGCAATATATCGTAGAACGATATATATCAAGGAATGGCTGGTATGAGCCTCCGGTCCGTTTTGGTGAATTTTCTCCTATTTCTGCCGCGTCCGCAGCTCGTCGACCAGGACCCGCACGTTCTCCGAATAGTCGATCGGGATCGAGACGAGGTGCACGCCCCCCTCCTTGAACGCGGCGTCCAGCGTCGGGCCAAAGCTGTCGAGGCTCGCGATGCGATGACCCTTGGCACCATAGGCCTTGGCGTAGAGCACGAAATCAGGATTGCCGAAGGTCATGCCGTAATCGGCGAAATGGTCGACGGCCTGCTTCCAGCGGATCATGCCGTAGGCGTTATCCTCCAGCACCAGCACGACGAGATTGAGCTTGAGGCGGACAGCGGTCTCCATCTCTTGGCTGTTCATCATGAAGCCACCGTCGCCAGCGACCGCGAGCACGCGGCGGTCGGGATAGAGCATCGCGGCCATCATCGCCGACGGCAGGCCGGCGCCCATCGTCGCCAGCGCATTGTCGAGCAGCAGCGTGTTGGCGACACGAGTGCGGTAGTTGCGCGCGAACCAGATCTTGTACATGCCGTTGTCGAGCGCGACGATGCCGTTTTCGGGGATGACCTGGCGGATGTCGTGCACGATCCGCTGCGGCGTCGGCGGCCAGCGTGCCTCGGTGGCGCGGTCGGCGATGTGGTTGAGGATTTCCTCCCGCAACGGCAGCAGCGCAGCCGCATGAGGTAGCTTGCCTTCGAGCCGATCGGCCAGGAGCTCCAGACTCGGGCCAACATCGCCGACAACTTCGGCATCGGGGAAATAGACCAGCTCGACGCTCGCCGAGGTGTAGCTGACGTGAATGACCTTCGGCCCTGATGGGCCCATGATGAAGGGCGGTTTCTCGATCGGATCGTGGCCGATCGCGATGATCAGGTCGGCGGCATCGATTGCATCGTGGACATAGTCGCGCTCGGACAGCGCCGCAGTGCCCATGTAGAGATTGGTGCCACCGGGCACGGTGCCCTTCCCCATCTGCGTCGTGAAGAAGGGAATGCCTGTGCGCCGCACGAAGCTCGCGATGCCGTGGGTCGAATGCGGCCGGCTCGTCGCAGCGCCCATCATCACCAGTGGTCGCTTTGCGGCCAGGATCATCTCGGCGGCACGGTCCAGCGCGGCACGATGCGCAACGGGGATCTCGATCGGATGGATCGGGATTACGGGAACGGCCTCGACTTCGTCGCCCGCGATGTCCTCAGGCAGTTCGAGATGCACCGGTCCCGGCCGCTCCTCCATCGCCACGCGGAAGGCATCGCGCACGACGGTCGGGATCGAGCTCGCGCTGACGATTTGCCGCGACAGTTTTGTGAGCGGCTTCATGGTCGCGACCACGTCCACGATTTGGAAGCGCGCCTGCCGGCTGCTCATGATCGGCTTCTGGCCGGTGATGAGGATCATCGGCATGCCGCCGAGATTTGCGTAGGCTGCACCTGTAGAGAGATTGAGCGCGCCGGGGCCGAGCGTGGATAGGCAAACACCGGGCTTGCCGGTGAGCCTTCCATGGGTCGCGGCCATGAAGGCGGCGGCTTGCTCGTGACGGGTCAGGACCAGTTCGATCCTGGAGGTGCGGAGCGATTCCACGAGATCGAGATTTTCCTCGCCGGGCACACCGAAGATGCGATCAACACCTTCGTTCTCCAGCGCGGCGACGAACAGGTCCGATCCTTTGACTTTGTGATCCCGCTCGCTCATGTCGCCTCCGCTTACTGCTGGTCCCGTATTCCGGGAGTGGCCGCATGGTAGCCAACTGAGCTGTGCGCACAACTCACAAAGAGTGGCGCATCTGCATCAGCACCGTCATTGCGAGCGCAGCGAAGCAATCCAGAATCCTTTCGCGGAAAGACTCTGGATTGCTTCGCTGCGCTCGCAATGACGGTGCGCGAGGTCGCACGGTCGATTCTCAATTTGCATGTTTATCGCAGACACACTCTCGCCCTCTCGCGGCTCATCTCGCCCGAGTCTCGCTCCATCGCCTCACCCTCAACTGAAAAGAGGGCGCAGGGAAGACCGGGTGCTGACCTGGCACCCACGGTCCACTGTGCGATAAGTTGCGCTACAAGAGGCTGCACAGCGGCATACAGGTGAAGCCCAACACACGGCCTTCCCTGCGCAGTG
>JAEWHT010000216.1 GCA_023387695.1 Pseudomonadota bacterium
GCTCGGCGCTCGCCGAGAGCTCCTGGCTGCCGGCGGAGACGTTCTGGGCAGCGGTGAGCGCCTCCTGGACGATCTGCCGCAGCTTCTCGACCATGATATTGAGCGACTTGGTGAGATCGCCGATCTCGTCATTGCTGGATGAAGGGATCGTCTGGTTGAGGTCGCCGTCGGCGACTGCGCCGGCAAGGCTCACGGCACGGCCGAGCGAACGGCTGATCGAGATCGAAATCCACAGTGCCGCTGCGATTGCGACCATCAAGGAGATGCCGAGGAGCGCCAACAGCATGAACTGAGCCTGATGGCCCTCTTCCTTCGATGCGACGGCCTGGTCGGCCATCTGCTTCTTGGTGTTGTCGACATAGGCGCCCATCGACTCGAGCGCATCGTTCACGACCTTGCGGCCCTCATTCATCGAGCGCTCGGTCGCTTTGGCCTTGTCAGTCTTCGCGAGCCTGATCGTTTCTTCCTGATAGGCGTTCATCTTGTCGTAGGTTACGGCGAAGGCGTCGAGCAGCTTCTTGCCAGCCTCGCTCGCGAGCGCGTAGACTTCGGCCTTCGTCTTCGTGGCCATTTCGCGGCGCTTGGCGGCGTCGGCCGCGGCCTGCTCGATCTCGCTGTCGGTGCCGATAATCGCGTTCTTTTCCGCCCGCAGCTGGACCAAGATGTCCTTCTCGACCTCGGTCGCTTTTTCCATGCGCTTGGCACGCAGAACCATGCTGTCGGCCGTCGCCATCATGTCGCCGAGCTTCACGTAGGCGACGCCGCCAGCGACCATTGACAGAACGATGACCAGGCCGAACGCGCTGGCAAGCTTTGCTTTGACCGTAAATCTCATCTCAAGCCCCTCGATCTCGCCCCGAGACCTCGTTTCAATTCAGGATACGTTCCATGTTGGGAACGATGACGAACTCTTCACGCCACTTCGCGATAAAACGAATGAATTCCGGCTTCCAATGCATGCCGACGCGCGGCGTCTGCTGCACGTCGGTTTGCGAGATCTCAGTCACTTCATAGACCTTGTCGGCGGTGACGCCGACCAGCACCGGCTCGTTGTCGAGCTCGATTTCGATGACGACGATGCGCGTGTCAGCTGAATCCTCCAGCTGAGGCATGCCGAAACGAATACGCAGATCAGCGAGCGGAATGACGTTGCCGCGTACGTTGATCACGCTGGGAACGAATGCGCGCGCGCCGGCCACCTTGGTCACCGGCACGGGATCGATGATCTCGCGCACGAGGCCGGCGTCGAGTGCGAACTTCTCCTCGCCGAGGCCGATCATGACGACCTGCATCGCGTCGGCCTGGTGTACGGCAGCCAAACCATCGGTCATTACGCCGCCTCGCTGATATGCTGTTTCTCGACCTTCGACTGCGCCAGCATGACCAGCTGCGCGACGTCGAGGATCAGCGCCGCCGTACCGTCACCGAGGATGGTCGCGCCGGAGAAGATCGTGACGTCCGAATGCAGCTTCGAGAGCGACTTGATGACGGTCTGGTGGTTGCCGATGATCTGGTCGGCGACGAGGCCGACATGGGTCTCGCCGGTCGAAATGATGATCGTCTTCTGGTGCCGGTCCGGCGTGCCCGACGACGACATGATCTCGCGCAGGCGCAGGAAGGGGACGAGGTTGCCGCGCACGTTGAGAAAGTTGCGGCCACGGGAGCGCTCGTCCTCGGCGGTCAGCTCGATGCATTCCTCGACTGCCGACAGCGGAATGATGTAGCGGCCCTCGCCGACGCGGATGAGCAGACCTTCGATGATCGCGAGCGTCAGCGGCAGGCGCAAGGTCACTGTGGTGCCCTGGCCGGGCCTGGTCGAAAGATCGATCGAGCCGCGCATGTTCTCGATGGTGCGCTTGACGACGTCCATGCCAACGCCGCGGCCCGACAGCGCAGAAATCGTCTGCGCGGTCGAGAAGCCTGGATGGAACAGGAACTGGTGAATCTCGTGATCGGACAGCACGGCACCCGCGGCGATCAGACCCTGTTCTTCGGCCTTGGCGCGAATGCGGGCGGTGTTGAGGCCGCCGCCATTGTCCTTCACGGTGACGAGCACCTGCGCACCGGAATGCACGGCGGCGAGCTCGATGCGGCCCTGCTCAGTCTTGCCGTTGGCGGAGCGGGTCGCGGTATCCTCGATGCCGTGGTCGATCGCGTTGCGGATCAAATGCACCAGCGGATCGGCCAGGCACTCGATCATGGTCTTGTCGAGCTCGGTATCTTCGCCCGTGGTGACGAATTCGACCGGTTTCGACAGGTCGCGCGACAGATCGTGGATCAGGCGGCGGAAGCGGCCAAACAACGAACCGATCGGCACCATGCGCGCGCCCATCGTGGTGTCGCGCAAGGACGAGGCGAGACGCTCGATTTCCTCGGCGATGATCTTGATCGAGAGATCGGAACCGGAGGCCGCAAGCTGGGTCAGCCGCGCCTGGGCAATCACGAGCTCGCCGACGCGATCCATCAACTCGTCGAGACGCTCGGCCTGGACGCGGACGGTGGCGATGCCGCGATCGTCACGCTTGGTTTCGGACTTCGGCTCGGGCTTCGTTTCGGGCTTGGCTTCTGCCTTCGCAGCCGGCTTCGGCTCCGCCTTGGCGACGGGCTGCTCGGCAACGGGCGCAGCAACAGCCTCAACCACCGCGGCAGGCGTCTCGGCAACCGGCTCCTCGTCGAGGAGCTGGAACAGCGGCATTGGCGCGGGAGCTTCGACATGCTCCAGCGGCGAGAGCGTCAGCTTCATCTCGTCCGAGACGAACATGAAGACGTCGTCGATCGCAGCCTTGTCGCAGGCCGCGTGCAGCTTGACGTCCCACTTTAGATAGCAATCTTCCGGCTCCATCTCGTCGAGGAACGGGATGCCGTCGGTCACCGGGACGACGAAGCACGGACCGAGCTTGCAGAGATCCTCCAGCAGGTCGAGCGGGTTCGATCCGTTGCGCAGGATGTGGGATTCGAATTCCAGGTAAAGGTGCCAGCCGGCTTGCTTGGTTTCGGCAGGTGCCAGCGGCGGAGCCTCAACGATCTCGGCGACCGCAGCCGCGGGCTGGTCCGACGACACGAAGCGCTTGAGGTCGTCGAGGATGGCTTCGCCGATGATATCGTCGGTCGACTGCGGATCCTCGATCAGTGCGCGGATATAATCCTTGGCGGCAAGCGCGACCGAGATCAGCTCCTGGGTCGGCTTGATCTCGCCCTTGCGGACGCGGTCGAAGGCCGTCTCGAATTCGTGGGTAAACGATGCGACCTTGTCGAAGCCGAACATCGCGCCCGAACCCTTGATCGTATGCAGGGCGCGGAACGCAGAATCGACCAGCTCGCGGTCGTCGGGACGCTGGCCGAGGTCGAGCAAGGCCCCTTCCAGGACCTCGAACAGCTCGCTGGCTTCCTGGCGAAAGACCTCGGTCGGGTCCATCGCACTCATGCGCGCACCAGTTTCGCGACGACGGCGAGCAGTTGCTCGGGCTTGAATGGCTTGGTGATCCATCCCGTGGCGCCGGCGCTCTTGGCTTCCTGCTTCACCGTGTCATTGGATTCGGTGGTCAGGAACACGATCGGCATGCCGACCGCGCTCGGAAGCTTGCGCAGTGCTTTGATCAGTTCCAGCCCGTTCATCACGGGCATATTGAGGTCGGTGATGACGAGGTCGAGTTTGCCGGCCTGCGCCTTGGCAAGGCCCTGCGCGCCGTCACCGGCCTCGATCACGTTGTGACCGGCCGGCTCGAGCACGACCTTGATCATCTGCCGGATGCTGGGGGAATCGTCGACCGTGAGAATCGTGGCCATTAGATGCCATCTTTCTTTTGCGGGAAGTGCTGATCGATCATCGCCTCGCTGGCAAAGCCGGCACGGCGAAGGGTGTTGCGCAGAGACTGGGAAAACGAAGTCAGGACCACGGGGCGGCCTTGGGCATCGCCGGTCTTGGCTGCCGACAGCAGAAGCTGGATCGAAGTCACGTCGGCCTTGTCGACGCTGGAGCAATCGATCTCGAGCCGGTCCTGCCGGCCGAATGCTTCGCGGATCAGGTCATACACGTTGCGGATCGCAGCGATGCTGCAATCAGCGGGCAGCCGCAGGGACCACTTCGGCTCAGTGACATCAGACGACATTCGTCCCCCAAATTTCCAGGGATTCACTGCACGCATCGCGCGAATCCCGCACGTCGACTATTCGTGTAGGAGCGTATGCAAACTCCTAATGGAGCTGCCCGTACAACTACGGGTCACAATCCAGAGAACTTCGCGTATGCATGCAAACGTGCATGAGCACGCCTAGATCTCATGCAGTGCGCGCAACGCTGAGGCAGCTCGCGGAACCGATGTTTGCTCCACGTTAAATCGCGCCGGCTATTCGTTGAGGCCATGCTTCGCTATCCGAACAAATCCGGCCGCCGATGCTGACCCAAGCGCTTCTGGTTGATGACAGCCGCTCTGTCCTCAAGTTCCTGAAACATCACATCGAAGCGGAAGGCCTCGTCGAGGGCACTACGTTCCTCGACCCCGTCGAGGCGCTGGCCTGCGCGCGCGAGCGCGTGTTCGATCTCGTGCTGGTCGACTACGAAATGCCGCACATGGACGGCATCAGCTTCATCCGCACATTTCGTACGCTACCGGGTTGCGCCGACATTCCGATCGCGATGATCACGTCGCGGCAGACCGACGACATCAAGATGGAAGCGCTGCAGGCAGGTGCAACCGATTTTCTGCCGAAGGCACCGCAAAGCCTCGAGATGACGGTGCGCCTGCGGAATTTGATTCAGCTTGGCGCAGCCGTGCGCAAGCTCAACGATCGCGCTGCGCATCTGGCCAGCGAAGTTGCCGCTGCGACGCGCAAGCTCGGCGAACGCGAGGAGGAGATCATCCTGCGGCTCGCGCTCGCGGTCGAATACCGCGACAATGATACCGGCGAGCACACGCTGCGGGTTGCGCGCTACAGCCGGATCATCGCCGAGCAGCTCGGCCTCCCTGCCCGGCTCTGCCGCGACATCTATCTCGCAGCGCCGCTACACGACGTCGGCAAGGTCGCCATTCCCGACAACATCCTGCTCAAGCCCGGCAAGCTGACCGACGAGGAGATGGCGGTCATCCGCACCCATGCGACGATCGGCGAAAAGATCCTCGCCCATTCCAGCTGCGAGCTGATCCAGCTCGGTGCGCAGATTGCCGCAGGCCATCACGAGCGCTGGGATGGCGCCGGCTATCCGAGCGGGCTGAAGGCAGACGAGATTCCGGTCGCCGCGCGCGTGGTGGCTGTCGCCGACGTCTTCGACGCCCTGACGACGCGGCGCCCATATAAAGAGCCGATGCCGCTGGACGTCGCGCGCGACTATCTGGTCCAGAACCAGGGACGGCAATTCGACCCGGCCTGTGTCGAAGCGTTCCTCTCGCGCTGGAATGAGGTCGTGGAGATCGCAGCCGGGCAGACTGTGATGCCGTTGCAGAAATCGGAGGCTGCCCTCGCACCCTCAATATTAGGGGCGACCGGGAACCACCGGGATCCGGACCACGCAGGCGAGGCTGCTGCGGCGGTCTGATATCGCAGATGCTGTCGCAGTTGGCCGCGGCGCCGTTTTCTGCCATCACCGGTTTGAACCTGTTCCTGCTAAAGTGCACCAATACTAGAGTGATTCTGATCACACTTGCCTTGGGCGCCCGCTGCTAAACCTGCCGCCGAGACGTGGATCAGTCTCGCATCCCTTGAACCGGAATGAGAAAACCCATGAGAAGCCTGATCGGCGCTTTTGTCGGCGCGTTTTGCCTCGCGGCCCCCGCCCTGGCGGAGACCCCGGCTGCGATCGTCGAGGACGTGCAGGGTAAGGTCGACGGCATCGAATTCATGGACTATGTGGCGCCCGGCAAGATCATCAAGCTCGGCCCCAAGGCCGGCGTCACCCTCAGCTATCTGAAATCCTGCTTGCGCGAGACGATCACCGAAGGCGTCGTGCTGGTCGGCACGGAGCAGAGCACCGTGCAGCTCGGCAACGTCCAGCGCGTCAAGGTGCCCTGCGATTCCAACGCGGCGCAACTCTCCGAGCGCGAGGCGAACCAGAGCGCAGCGACCACGTTCCGCACCATGCGATCCGACGCCGGCGGCGCACCCGCCAAGCTGCCGACGATCTACGGCACAGCGCCTCTGATCCAGGCCAAGAGCGGCAGCACGCTGGTGATCGAACGTACCGACGGCAAGGAGCCCGCGATCACCCTGCCGCTCAAGAGCGACATCATGGTCGCCGGCAAGTTTTACGATCTCTCGAAAGCCGGCAAGTCGCTGACCCCCGGCGGCAGCTACCTCGCCAAGCTCGGCAACAAGCGCTACACCTTCCAGGTCGACGCCAGCGCGACCGCGTCACCGACGCCGATCGTCGGCCGCCTGCTACGTCTCGAATAGACGGCCCGCGACAGCAACGATGCGGCGGATCGGCAGGCGGGACATCGTTGCAGCGATGGTGATTGCGCTCATCGTGGGCGCAGCTTTCACGTCCCCGCCGCTCCAGACACTGCAAGGCATTTCGCTCGACACGCTCACAGCCTTGCGCTGGGAGCTCGTCGGTGACCGCCGCGATCCCGCGACATCGCCCGTGGTGGTCGTGGCAATTGATGGGGAAACCTACGAGACGCCACCTTTCAAGGGATCGCCGACCCAGACCTGGACCCGCGAGCTTGGCCGGGTGCTCGGCAGCATCACCGAGGGCGGCGCCAAGGTCACCGGATTCGACGTGATCTTTCCGAGCTCGATCGAACAGTCGGAAATTCCCTTTGGTGACACGTCATTCGGCACCCGCGTGAAAGGCTTCGATCGGGATTATCTGATCGCCCTGCGAAAGCTTTCCGACAGCGGCAAGCTCGTGCTCGGCGAGATCCTCAGCAACGACCATCCGGAAAGACCCGATCGCGCGCAGCAATTCACTGTGAAGGGCAACATCCGCGCTCTCAACGTCTACACCGACCCCGACGATGTGATCCGGCGAACGCCGCTGAGCTTTCCCATCGATGGGAAGCCGGTGCCCGCAATGGCCGCGGAGCTCGCAGCCCGCACGCTCGGCGCAAAGCTTGAGATCGCACCGACCGGTGTGAGCCTGTCCGGCTACACGATCCCGAGCACGGTGCCCAACACGCTCACACTCAACTTCCGCGGCATGGGCCGTGACATCCCGGCCTATTCTTTCGCCGATCTGCGCGCCTGCGTCGAGAAGGGAGACACTGAATTCTTCCGCCGTGCCTTCGACGGCAAGATCGTGCTGCTCGGCAGCATCCTCAATTTCGAGGACCGCAAGCTCACGTCAATGCGGCTCGCCGGTGGATATGACGGGACGCCGGCCGCGCGATGTGCCTTGCCAACACCTGCAGGCGCCGCACAGAAGGCGCGCAATGACGTCGCGGGCGTCTTCGTCCATGCCACCGCGATCCGAAACCTGCTCGAACACGATGCCGTCACCGAGCTCAGCTTCCCGCTGCGGGCCGTCCTGACGATAGCCTTCGCGGCAATCGTTGCCTGCGCGGCCGGCATGCTGGCGCCGAGCGGTGCGCTGATCGTCTGGCTCGTACTCTCCGCGACCTACGCCGCCGTCGCCGTCGGCACCTTCATCCATGCGCTTGCGCTTCCGCTGACCGAGCCCGTGCTCGCGGGTCTTACGGCGCTTGCGATGATGGGCGGATATCGCTTCGTGATCGCCGACCGTGAGGAACGCTTCCTGCGCAAGAGTTTCGCGTTCTATCTCGCGCCGGAGGTGATCGAAGGCATGGTTGCGTCGGGCAAGATGCCCGTGCTCGGCGGCGAGATGCGCAACATCACCATGTTTTTCTCGGATCTCAGCGGCTTCTCCTCGATCGCCGAAAAGATGACACCGGACGAGCTGGTCGCGTTGATGAATGATTATCTCTCGGCCATGACCGACATCATTGAAAGCCAAGGCGGCTATGTCGACAAATATATCGGCGATTCCGTTGTCGCCATGTTCGGCGCGCCGGCGGACGATCCCGATCACGCGCGGCACGCCGTTGCCGCGGCGCTGCAATGCCGTGATCGACTGGAAGAGCTCAATGAGACCCATCCCGCGTTCCGCGGGCGCGGCCTCGCCCACCGCATCGGGCTGAACTCCGGCGAAGCCGTGGTCGGCAATATCGGCTCGCGCCGGCGCTTCAACTACACCGTCATGAGCGACACGGTGAACCTGGCCTCACGGCTCGAAGGTGCTAACAAATATTTCGGCACCGTGATCATGGCCTCCGAGGCGACAGTGAACCAGAGCCGGGACGCCTACACCTGGCGCGAACTCGACACGGTCAGGGTGCAGGGACGCGACGAGCCGATCAGGGTGTACGAGCCGCTCGCCGAGAAGAACAAGGAAACGCAGGAGCAAGGCATCCGCGCCACGACTTACGCCAAGGGTCTCGCGTCCTGGCGCGCGCGCGACTTCGCCAAGGCGGCCGAGCTGTTCGAAAGTGCCGCCGGGGACGATGCTCCGTGCCGATACTTTGCCAAACGTGCACGGGCACTGGCGACCAATCCACCGGCGGCCGACTGGACACCGGTGAATACGCTGGAAGGGAAGTAGCGATCTCTTACCTTCCCCTGGAGGGTGAAGGCCGTCGCCTAGAACGGCAGCCCGACATAATTCTCCGCTAGCAGCCTCTGCGCCGTCTCGGACGACAACAGGTACTCCAGCTCCGTCTGCTGCAGTCGATCTTCATACTCGGAGCGATCCGGAAAACGATGCAGCATCATCGTCATCCACCACGAGAAGCGCTGCGCCTTCCAGATCCGCGCCAGCGCCTTGGCCGAGTAGCCCTTCAACCCGGAATCGTCGCCATGCTGATAATGCCCTAGCATGGCGTGGTAGAGATAATAGATATCGGAGGCAGCACTGTTCAGCCCGCGGGCGCCGGTCGGCGGCACGATGTGGGCGGCATCGCCGGCAAGGAACAGGCGGCCATAGCTCATCGGCTCCGCGACGAAGCTGCGCAGGGGCGCGATGCTCTTCTCGATCGACGGGCCTGTGATCAGGCGATAGGACACCTCGCCTGGCAGACGACGCTTCAGCTCCATCCAGAACGCATCATCGGACCAGTCCTCGACCTTGTCGGTCAGCGGCACCTGGATGTAATAACGGCTCAATACCTGTGAACGCAGCGAGCACAGCGCGAAACCACGCTCGTGCTTCACATAGATCAACTCCGGCGACACCGGCTTGGTGCGCGACAACACCCCCAACCAGCCGAAGGGATAGACCTTCTCATATTCGCGCAGCACATCCTTCGGGATCGACTTGCGGCTGACACCGTGAAAACCGTCGGCGCCGACGATGTAGTCGCAATCGACGCGCACAGTCTCGCCGTTCGCGCGATACGTCACGTAGGGCCTGTCCGACGTCAGATCATGCGGCGTCACGTCCTCGGCATTGTGAACCACCTTGCCACCGAACCGGTCGCGCGCCTCATAGAGATCACGCGTCAGTTCGGTCTGGCCATAGACCAGCACTGAATTGCCACCGGAATGCTTGTGGAGGTCGATATGCGAGAGCATGCCGTCATGGGCGATCTCGAAGCCGTTGTGGATCTCGCCCTCACGGTCCATCCGCTCGCCGCATTGCGCCTCGCGCATCAGGCGAGCGAAGCCATGCTCGAGCACGCCGGCGCGGATGCGGGCCAGCACGTGATCCCTGCTGGATTTCTCCAGCACGATCGTGTCGATGCCCTTCAGGTGCAGGAGCTGGGACAGCAATAACCCGGACGGACCACCGCCGATGATGCAGACCTGAACCTTCATTTTTCCGTCCTCCCGTCGGACCTTTTTTGCAGATTTAGCGCTGCGGACCGATGGAGGGTTTCGCCATTGTCTTGTACAATTCGAACATGAGAACCGCAGCCCCCACCCCGGCCATCCGGGTCTACAATTTGTTCGGCGAGGCCGGCGACCTGCCGGACGTCGTCCATTGCGAGACGATTGCGTCGCGCTCGGTGCTGCACGACTGGACCCTCGCGGTGCACCGCCACGCCCGGCTTCACCAGGTGCTGCTGATCGAACGCGGCGGCGGCGAAGCGACGCTGGACGGACGCGTGGTGCCGCTCAAGCCGATGCAGATCGTCAATGTGCCGGTTGGCGATGTCCACGGCTTCAGCTTCGTGCCGGGAACCGAAGGCTGGGTGCTCACTATCGCCGCGGAGATTCTCGACGAGGCGCTGCTCGCAGCCGAAGGCCTGCGCAGCGTGCTGTCGCGCTCGGCGGTGGTGCGCGGCACGCCGCAGATCCGCGCCATCATGAAGCAGATCTTTGCCGAGCACGCCGCGCGCGACTTCGGCCGCGCGCATGTGCTGCGCGCATTGTCGGCGGCCATGATCGGTCTTGTCGCGCGTGCACTGACGATAGAGAGCGGCAATAGCGGTAGCTCGGAGTCAAATCTGTTCCGTCGCTTCGAGGCTCTGCTCGAACAACATCATCTGGAACGCTGGACCGTGGCGGACTACGCGGATGCACTTGCGATTACGCCGACCCATCTCAACCGCGTCACGCGCGCCGCGACCGGCGACACCGCCTCGCACCTGATCCTGAACCGGCTGATCCGCGAGGCGCGCCGCAACCTCGCCTATACCAACCTGCCGGTCTCGACGATCGCCTATACGCTTGGCTTCGAGGACCCCGCCTATTTCAGCCGGGTCTATGCCGCGGCCACCGGGCTGTCGCCGCGCGCCTTTCGCGCGCAGCTCCATGGCGAAGAGTAGGGCCAGGCGTCAGGCGAGCTTATTCGACAATTTTCGCATGGCGCGATCGAGGATATTGATCTCCTCGGGCGTCAAGAGACGGAGAAGCTTCGCTTCGCGCTCCAGAGCGAGCGGCGCGATCTTACGGTAGAGCGTGCGCCCGGCATCCGTGAGGGCGACGATCAGTTCGCGGCGATCATCTGATGCGTGCGTCCGGCGGACGATGCCGCGATCGTCCAGCTTCTTCATGGCGCGGCTGACCTGCATTTTGTCGAGCGTCGTGAGCGGCCCGATTTCCTTGGTCGCGATCTCGCTGCGCGCCCCAAGGATGGCCAACACACGCCATTCCTGCCGCGACAGGGCAAAGCGCTCCAGATAGACCTCGGAGATCGCAAGCGACACCTGCTCGGCAAGTCGCGCCAGGCGATAGGGAAAATACTGCTGGAGATCGAGGCCGGCGTCGTCCGGCATTGCGATCTTCACTCTCTTTTTTGAGTCGTCGAAACGTCCCGCCATGCCCGCCGCTCCATCGCGCAAGATCGGTCCCCGACATTTGATCCAGATCAAGGCTGAGATCGTAACAAATGATACTAATTGAAAAAATTGGATGAAGGGAGTGAAACATCGTGCAAATCGAGAAGATCCACCACGTCGCCTATCGCTGCGTCGATGCCAAGGCCACTGTCGAGTTCTACAAGAAGGTCATGAACATGGATCTCCTCGGCGCTATCGCCGAGGACAAGGTGCCGTCCACGAAGGCGCCTGACCCCTACATGCATATCTTTCTCGATGCGGGGAACGGCAACATCCTGGCTTTCTTCGAATTGCCGAACTCGCCGCCGATGGGACGCGATCCCAACACGCCGGACTGGACGCAACACATCGCCTTCCAGGTCAAGGACCTCAACGCGCTCGAGGAAGCCAAGGCCCGCGCCGAGGCTGCGGGCCTCGATGTAGTCGGCGTCACCGACCACACCATCTTCAAGTCCATCTACTTTCGCGACCCCAGCGGCCACCGTCTGGAGGTCGCAGCATGGACCGCGACGCCCGATCAGCTTAACCGCATGAAGTCGGTCGCGCAGGAGATGGTCGACGAATGGTCGCGGACCAAACGGCCGCCGCGCCACACCGCATGGCTTCACGAGAAGGAATTCGCCGACGCGGAATAGATCGGTTGCTCACGACCAAGGAGAAGCCGAGAATGTCCAAATACGCCTATCCCCAGTTCGACTACATATGTTCTGCCGAGCAGGCAGCCGGCATAGTGCGCCGACACCCGATCGTGGTGATCGGCGCCGGTCCAATTGGACTGACTGCGGCGCTCGATTTCGCGGCGCGCGGCCAACCCGTCATCGTTCTCGACGACAACGATACCGTCAGCATCGGTTCGCGAGCCGTCTGCTATGCCAAGCGGCCGCTCGAGATTTGGGACCGGCTACAATGCGCGGCGCCTATGGTCGCGCGCGGCGTGAGCTGGAACGTGGGCAAGGTGTTCTTCCGCGATCAACTCTCCTATCAGTTCGACCTATTGCCGGAAGCGGACCACCACTGGCCCGCCATGATCAATCTCCAGCAATATCACCTGGAAGACATTCTGGTCGCCAAGTGCCGGGATAACCCGCTGATCACGCTCGCCTGGAAGCACCGCCTGATCAGCCTGAAGCAGGCGAAAGACCACGTCGAGCTCGCCATCGAGACGCCCGACGGCATCTTCACGATGGAATCCGAATGGGTGATCGCTTGTGACGGCGCTAACTCCGATACGCGGCGCATGGTGGGCGCCGAGTTCAAGGGACAGCATTTCCAGGACCGCTTCTTAATCGCCGACGTCGTCATGAAGGCGGATTTCCCGACCGAGCGCTGGTTCTGGTTCGACCCGCCGTTTCATCGCGGCCAGTCAGTCCTGCTGCACCGCCAGTCCGACAACATCTGGCGGATCGATTTCCAACTCGGCTGGGACGCCGATCCCGACGAGGAAAAAAAACCAGAACGCGTGATCCCGCGTATCAAGGCGATGCTCGGCGACAACGTTGATTTCGAGCTCGAATGGGTGTCGATCTATCAATTCGCCTGCCGGCGCATCGATAATTTTCGCCACGGCCGCGTGCTTTTCGCTGGCGACGCGGCGCATCAAGTCTCGCCGTTCGGCGCGCGCGGCGCCAATACCGGCGTGCAGGACATCGACAATCTGGCCTGGAAGCTCGCCATGGTGTTGCGCGGCGAGGCGACGGAAGCGCTGCTCGACACCTACCACACCGAGCGCGCCTTTGCCGCGGACGACAATCTCGTGAACTCGACGCGCGCCACCGATTTCATCACGCCGAAGACGAAGGTCAGCCGCTATTTCCGCGATGCTGCGCTCGAACTCGCGCAGCACCACGCCTTCGCCCGCCCCCTGGTCAATAGCGGCCGGCTGTCGACGCCGACACCCTATGTCGGCTCGCTGCTGAACACGCCGGACGACAGCGCGATTTCCGGCGACATGCGCCCGGGGACCAATGCCACGGACGCACCCGTGTTGATCGGCGGCCAGCCCGGCTGGTTCCTCAACTGCCTCGGCGACGGCTTCACGGTCGTGACCTTCGGCCAGCCGACGGGCAAGACGAGAGTGACGGCCGGAAAGCTCGAAGCAAAAATCATCTGCGTCGGGCGCGACATCCAAGATGCACGCGGTATCCTCGCCACCCGCTACGGGGCTTCGCCGGGCACCACTTATCTGTTCCGACCCGACCAATATGTCGCCGCGCGCTGGCGAGAATTCGACGAGACCGCGATCGCCGACGCGCTGTTGCGAGCCGCGGGCTGCGCGGAAGCGAGCCAGAAGGAGCTCGCCGCATGACGCTGAACCTTAAACCTGGAATCATCGATCCCGACGGATTCTATGCGGAGCTAATCGACAGCCAGCGAGATCTCGACGAGGAGCAATCCCTGCGCATGAACGCCCGGCTCATCCTGCTGCTCGCCAATCATATCGGCGATCGGGCCGTGCTCTCCGAGGCGATCCGTTACGCGCGCAATCCTGCGGGCTGACCGAGCCAGCGGGTTCAGCAAAGAACCGCTCGACCTCGATGAGGTCGAGCGGTTCTTACTTTGGAGCGGATTGCCGTCAGACGTCGAAGAAGACCGTCTCTTCAGGCCCCTGCAGATTGATCGTGAAGGAATACACGACCTTGCCGGCGCGCTCGCTGCGCGTAGCGATGAGCGTCTTGCGACGTACTTGCTGCTCGATCAGGTTGAGCACGGGATCGGCGGCGTTAGCGGCCTCTTCGTCGGAGAAATAGAGCCGCGTGTTGAGGCCGATATTGATGCCGCGCGCGACAATCCAGATATTGACGTGCGGCGCGCATTTGCGCCCTGCCTTGTCGACGATGGCGCCCGGCTTGACAGTCTCGAACGTCACCAGCCCGCTCTCGAAGTCCGAGCCAGAGCGGCCCCAGCCGCGGAAATCCTCATCCAGCGTGCCGGCCGAGCGATCGGCCGGATGATTGTAACGGCCGGCCGCGTTGGCCTGCCAGATCTCGAGCAAGACATCGCGCAGCGGCGAGCCAGTGCCATCGAGCACCTTGCCTTCCAGTGTGATGCGTTCGCCTTGTGTGTTCGGCGTCACCAGCACGTTGGAAAAATTCTTCTCGAAAATGTCGAAGCCGGCCATGGCCGGGATCAGGCCGATATGGACGTAGGGTCCGGCGGTCTGCGAGGCGGTTTCCTTGAGATAGTTGAGCGGCTGCGGCATGAGCTCAGTTCCCTTCGGGACGATTTTCGAAATAGGTGGAGCGCTGGCCACGCAGTACGATGTCGAAGCGGTAGGCGAGCGAGTCGAACGGGGTCGAAGCGTTGAGGTCGAGCGGCGCCACCAGGCGATCGAGCGCGTCCTTGTCGGGGATCGTCGTCAGGATCGGGCAGATCGGAATCAGGGGATCGCCCTCAAAATACATCTGCGTGATCAGCCGTTGCGCGAAGCCGGAGCCGAACACCGAGAAGTGGATGTGGGCGGGACGCCAGCTATTGACGAAGTTGCGCCAGGGATATGGGCCCGGCTTCACGGTACGGAAATAGTAGTAGCCGGTGTCGTCGGTCAGCGCGCGACCGCAGCCGCCGAAATTGGGATCGATCGGCGCGAGATAGGTATCTTTCTTGTGCCGGTAGCGGCCGCCGGCATTGGCCTGCCAGAACTCGACCAGCGTGTTCGGCACCCCGCGGCCGGTTTCGTCCAGAACGCGGCCGTGGACGATGATGCGCTCACCGACGGGATCGCCGTCCTTGGCGTAGTTGCGGATCAAATCGTTGTCGAGCGGGCCGAGATCGTTTTGGCCGAACACAGGCCCGGTGATCTCGGACACTGAATTCTCCAGCGACAACAACGACTGGCGCGGCGAGCGCAGCACCGAGGATTTGTAGCCGGGCGCGTAGGCCGGCGGATGGATACCGCGGTCGCGCTGGAAGAAGCCGCCGTCTTGCGGCGTAAAGGGCTCGGGGCGGTTGAGGCGGGGATCCCTGAAGGCTGGCGCCTGGGCATTCATCGGCGTGGTCTCTCCCTGTGGCCGCGGCCGGTAATGGCGCGGCGTGTTGGCGAGATCATGGGCCCGGCTATTCCACAAATAAATAGATCAATTATAATGCATTACATGAAGGAAATCGATCATTTGGCCCTCGACGGCCACGCCCTCGAACTATTCCTCGCAGTGCTGGAGGAGGGATCGGTGACATCAGCCGCGACGCGTCTGGGCTTGACGCAATCGGCCGTCAGCCATGGGCTCAACAAGCTGCGGCGGATCGCCGGGGATCCGCTGTTCGCGAAGTCCGGCCGCGGCATCGTCGCGACCGCCCACGCCCAGGCTCTGGCTGCAAAGGCACGCGCACTGATCGACGAGATGCGCAGCTTTGCCGGCGGCGTCACCTTTACGCCGGCTACCGCGCAGCTCTCATTGACGATCGCCGCCAACGACTTTCAGCGCGACCTGCTGTTGCCGCGCTTCTTCGGACATGTCGCAGCTCACGTGAAGAACCTGGACCTGCGCGTGATCCCGTCGCAATCGCCCTCGCCCGCCATGCTGCGCGAGAATCGCTGCGACCTCCTGATCACCCCGCTGCCACCGTCCGGCATCGACATCGTGCAGAAGCGCCTGCTGAGCGACCACTACGTCTGTTACTACGATCCCAAGACGCGCGCGGCTCCGTCGAGCCGCGGCGCCTATCTCGCCGCGCGCCACATCACGATCGTCTATACCGATAACGAGCGGCTCGACTTCGATCGCCGGCTCGCCGCGAACGGCTTCCACCGCGACATCGCTATCTCCGTGCCGAGTTTCTCCGGCGTGCCGTCATTCCTGCGCGGAACGCAGATGCTGGCGAGCATGCCGAGCCTGCTCGCGCCCGGCGTGATGCGCGGCTTCGCGCATGCACGGATTCCGCTGGCCTCGCGCACGCGCACGCTGGCCGAGCTGCCGATGTTCATGGTATGGCACCAGCGTTACCAGAAGGACCCTGCGCACCGCTGGATTCGGACACAATTGGAAACAGTCGCGGCGACCGCTGCTGCCTGAATTCGTCACACCTATTTCGAACGAAGGCGACCGGAGAGGCCTCGTGAAGTCCAGCGTATGCCTTCTGACAGCCTGCGATTCCGTTCAGATGGGGCTCACGGATTTCACGCTTCCCCACATGAGGGCACTCGCAGCAGCACACAGCTATCAGCTGCGCTTCATTCACGGCGAGCATTGGAAACGTCCGCACGGGTGGCTGAAGATCGAGTTGATCCGCGCCGCGCTCGAAGAGAACTTCGACTTCCTGCTCTGGATGGACGTCGACGCCGTCGTGCTTCGCAAGGACGTCGATATCAGGACGGCGGCGGTGGATGCTGCCGACCTTCAGATGGCCTGGCACGGCCCTGAGACATCCGAGATCATGCCCGCCGATTTCGTGCCGCACTTCAATTCAGGCGTCATGCTGATCCGGGTGACGGATTGGTCGCGCGCGTTTTTCGAACGGGTCTGGGAGATCGGACAATTGCGCCATCCCTGGTTCGACCAGGCGACCATTCTCCACGCCCTCGGCTACGATGACTGTCTGGGTCTCGGACCGGATCGTCCGGACGAGCCGGACCGATCGCGTCTTGCGCGCCTCGACACCATCTGGAATTCGATTCCCGGCATCGCCATCGCACCGGATCCGATCGTTCACCACTATGCCGGGATCAGCAATCCGTCGACGCGGCGCAAAATGATCGAGGCCGATGCGCTGACGGCATCGATGCGCGAACGGCTCGATCCGGCGTTGCGTCAGGCGATCGCCCGCCAATTCGCCCTGTGGCGCGAGGACGCGGCGATGCGCGACTGGGTCACCGGGGAGCGGGACGACGCGCGGCTGCAATTGGCCGCGGTCCGAAGCTCCACATCCTGGAGGCTGACCGCCCCGTTGCGCTGGACCACCAACAGGCTCCGCGGTCGCTGAGGCGATCAGCCCCCCCGCCCGCCGTGGCGATGACCGATCTCTCGCCAAACCCACTGGTTGCGCGCGGGCGGCCACGCTAGAATTCGGCCATGACAGTGACCGACATTGCGAGCCGAACCTACAATCACAGCTGGCGGCTGGATCCCATCATCCGCAGCCTGCTTGATACGGACTTCTACAAGCTGTTGATGTTACAGATGATTCGGGAAGATTATCCGGATCAGCAGGTGACCTTCTCGGTCATCAACCGCTCGCGCCATGTGCGCCTTGCCGAGATCATCGACGAGGGCGAGCTGCGGGCCCAGCTCGACCATGCCCGCACCATCCGCTTCAGCAAGAAGGAGCTGATCTGGCTCGCCGGTAATACGTTCTACGGCAAGACCCATATGTTCTCGGCGGACTTCATCCGCTGGCTCGCCGAATTTCGCCTTCCCGAATACGAGCTGCGCAAGGTCGAGGGCCAGTACGAGCTGCATTTCCACGGCCCATGGACCCACACTTCGATGTGGGAGATCCCGGCGCTCGCCATCCTCAACGAGTTGCGCTCCCGCGCGGCGATGAAGGGACGCGGCCGTTTCGAGCTCGACGTGCTCTATGCCCGCGCCAAGGCCAAGCTGTGGACCAAGGTCGAGCGGCTGCGCAAGCTCGAGAATTTGCGGCTGTCCGACTTCGGCACCCGCCGGCGCCACGGCTTTCTTTGGCAGCGTTGGTGCGTGGAAGCGGTGAAGGAAGGGCTCGGGCCGTCTTTCATCGGCACCTCCAACGTGCTGCTCGCGATGGACAATGATCTCGAAGCCATCGGCACCAATGCGCACGAGTTGCCGATGGTCGCAGCTGCGCTCGCCAGGGACGACGAGGAATTGCGCTGGGCGCCGTATCGCATCCTCGATCAGTGGCGCCAGACCTATGGCGGAAATCTGCTGATCGCGCTGCCGGACGCTTTCGGCACGAAAGCCTTCCTGCGTGACGCGCCGGAATGGGTGGCCGACTGGACCGGCTTCCGCCCCGACAGCGCGCCGCCGATCCAGGCCGGTGAAGAGATCGTCGCGTGGTGGCAGAAGAAGGGACGCAACCCCAAGGACAAGCTGCTTGTCTTTTCCGACGCGATGGATGTCGGCTCGATCGAGGAGACATATCACCACTTCGCCGGTCGCGTGCGGCTCTCGTTCGGCTGGGGCACCA
>JAEWHT010000223.1 GCA_023387695.1 Pseudomonadota bacterium
CCCTGGACCAACGCGATGCGCAGCGAAATCGAGGACGCCTTCGATATGGATGCGACCGACATCTACGGTCTCTCCGAGGTCATCGGCCCCGGCGTCGCGCAGGAATGCATCGAGACCAAGGACGGCCTGCACATCTGGGAAGACCATTTCTACCCTGAAGTGATCGACCCCGTGACAGGGGCGGTTCTGCCTGATGGCGAGAAGGGCGAACTGGTGTTCACGTCGCTCACCAAGGAAGCCTTTCCGGTGATCCGCTATCGCACCCGCGACTTGACACGCCTGCTGCCGGGCACGGCGCGGCCGGGCATGCGGCGCATGGAAAAGGTGACGGGCCGCTCGGACGACATGATTATCCTGCGTGGCGTCAATTTGTTCCCGACCCAGATCGAGGAGGTGCTGCTCGCGACCGATTGGTGCGGTGGCCACTTCATCCTGGAGCTCACCCGCGAAGGCCGCATGGACGAGCTGACGATCATCGCCGAAGCACGTTCAGAAAGCTGGGATGGCCGAGGCCTCGTCGACCACGCCGACCGGATATCGACCCACATCAAGAACACCATTGGCATCAGCTCCAAGGTGCAGATCGTCCCGCCGGACACGTTGGAACGCTCGCTGGGCAAGGCCAGGCGGCTCTACGACAAGCGGCCCAAGGACTGACGCGACGGATTGACTTGACCGGGCCCAAAGGCGACAAGACCCGCGAGAAATCGCGGGTCTTTTTCATGTCGCCAGCCGATACCAAATCTCTCGAAGCACGCTGCGTCCGCCTCAATTCCAAGGCCGAGAACGCTGCGGCGATTGCGCCCGTGGTCGAGCATCATGCGCTTGTGCGCAGCCTGAATGACCTGCTGATCGAGGTGAAGGCCGCGGCGGTCAACCCATCCGATGTCAAGGCTGCCACGGGGTTGATGCCCTATGCGGTGTTCCCACGTACGCCGGGGCGTGACTATTCCGGCGTGGTGATCGACGGCCCGGCTGGCACGATTGGCAACGAAGTGTTCGGCTCCTCCGGTGATCTCGGCATTCGCCGCGACGGCACCCACGCAAGCCATCTCGTTGTCGAGGCGGATGCGGTGGTCGAGAAGCCGAAGAGCGTATCCTGGGAAGAGGCTGCCGGCATCGGCGTGCCCTTCGTCACCGCGATGGAAGGCTTTCGTCGTGCCGGCATTCCAAAGGCCGGTGAGACCGTGCTGGTGTTCGGCGTCAACGGCAAGGTCGGACAAGCCGCGGTACAGATCGCAACCTGGCAGGGCGCGCGTGTCGTCGGCGTCGTGCGTAAAGCTGAAGCGTACGAAGGGCACAGCAATGCGCCCATTGAGGTGATCGACGCCTCCGCAGTCGATGTCGCTGTGCGCGTGCGCGAAATGACCGGCGGCAAGGGCGCGGACATCGTCTTCAACACGGTCGGAGATCCCTATTTCCAGGCGGCGCACAGGTCGCTGGCGCTGCGCGGTCGCCAGATCCTGATCGCCGCGATCGACCGCATCGTGCAGTTCAACATCCTCGAATTCTATCGCGGGCAGCACACTTATGTCGGCATCGACACGCTTGGTCTGTCGTCGATTGCAACGGGTGCCGTGCTTCGCGATCTCGGTCCGGGCTTTGCAAGCGGCCACCTCAAGCCGTTCCCGATCAAGGCGAGCGCCGTGTATCCGCTCGAGCGCGCCAGGGAGGCCTACGTTGCGGTCGCCGGCTCCTCGCGTGATCGCGTGATCCTGAAGCCGTAATCATGGAGCCGACCCAACTCGTCATCCTCGCCGGCCTTGCCATCGGCCTCGTCTACGGCGCCGTCGGCCTGCTCAGCGGCTTCTGCCTGATGAGCAGCATGCGTGGATGGCTGGCGGAGGGAGACGGGCGGCTGGTGCGGAGCTACGCGCTGGCGATTGCGGTCGCGATTGCCGCGAGCCAGTTCCTTGCTGGCGAGGGCATGGTTGATCTCGGCAAGTCGATCTATCTGCAACAGACCTTCTCGGTGCCGGTGCTGTTTCTCGGTGGCGTGCTGTTCGGCTACGGCATGGTGCTGTCGAATGGCTGCGGCTCGCGCGCGCTGGTGCTGCTCGGCCGCGGCAATCTTCGCTCTTTCGTTGTCGTGGTCGTGCTCGCCATTGCTGCGCAGATGACGCTCAAGGGTCTGATTGCGCCAGCGCGAATTGCGCTGGTTCAGGCGTCCCAAACCACCGTCGGCGCCAATTCGTTGCCCGCACTGCTGGCGACGCTCGGCCTCGGCGCAACCGTTTCGCGCGCGCTGGCCGCGATTATGATCGTCGTTGCGCTGATCATGTTTGCCTTCGCTCACCCGGCCTTTCGCCGCTCGCCGGGCCAGATCGCGGCAGGCGTCATCGTCGGTCTGCTCGTCGCCGGTGGCTGGTACGTCACCGGTTATCTCGGTGCTGACGACTTCAATCCCGTGCCAGTGACCTCGCTGACTTTCATCGCGCCGATTGCTGATAGCCTGCAATACGCGATGCTCTCGACTGGCCTGACGCTGAACTTTGGCATTGCGACCGTTGGCGGCGTCTTTGCCGGCAGTCTGGTGACTGCGCTTGTCACGGGCCGCTTCCATCTCGAAGGTTATTCGTCGCCGCGCCACATGCTTCGCTCCGCCGGCGGCGCGGTACTGATGGGGATCGGCGGCGTGATGGCGTTCGGCTGCTCGGTCGGGCAGGGGCTCACCGGCGTCTCGACGCTTGCGCTCGGCTCATTCGTTGCAGTCGCCGGCATCCTGCTCGGCACGACGGCAGGTCTGCGCGGTGCATCGCGCGTTCAGCCGCTGGCGGCGGCCTGACGGCGCAGCAGACGGTCGCCGAGCGTTGCGAGACCGATGCCGGTTACGATCAGCGCGGCTGCAATGACAAGGCTCTTGTCGATGGGCTCACCGAGCAACATCGCGGCGCTGGCGATGCCGACAAGCGGCGTGCCTGTGGTGCCGAGCGCAGTGGTCAGCGCCGAGATGCTCTTGTTGACCATCGACATCGCCCAATAGGCGAGCGCGGTCCCGATCAAGCCTGAGTACAGAAATAACAGGACAAGCTTCCACGACCATTCCGCGTGCGGCAGGCCATCGGTGGCCAGTGCCGAGCAAGTCAGGATGATCGTCGCAACCAGCACCTGCCAGATCAGAAGCTGGAGCGGCGAGGCGATCCAGCGGTGCGCGCGGATATAGATGATGTTCGCGGCCCAGGAAATTGCGGCGAGGATCACCATGCCGGCGCCGAGCAGGACGTTGGAGTTGGTCCAGTCGATCGACGTCGGGTTCAGGATCACGGCAAGACCGACCAGCCCGAGCAGGGCGCCGGCAAGCTTCGCTGCGGTCAGCGTATCCTTTCCGAGCAAGGGCGCTGCGATCGCGACCCAGAGCGGTGTGGTGTAGCCGAGCACGATGGCCTTGCTCGCGGGCAGGTAGCGCACACCGGCCGCAACCAGGACGGAGAATATCGTCATGTGCAGCAGCGCTACGCTCAGCACCACCGGAATGTCGCGCCGCTGCGGGATGACCAGATTATTGCTCAGCCCGAGGATGACGAACAATCCCGCCAGCGCGATCCAGCTCCGGATCGCCGATGTCCACAACGGCGGCAGGAATTGCACGAGCTGCTTCGTCATCGACCAGTTCACGCCCCAGGCCAGGACGACGATGAGGAACAGGCCGATGGCTGTGCGGGGAGACAGGGTAGAGTTCATCGCAAGGTCCTTGAAGCAGTCTTGTCCAGTGGATAGCATCCAGCCTGGTACCTGAAAAAGGTCCAGATCAGAGAGGAATGAGGTGCCAGTCTCGGACAACATGATCGCCGGCCTGATCGAGCTGAATCGCGCCGACGATGAAGGGCTGGTGGCGCAATTGACGAGCCAGCTACGCGGACTCATCTCGGCCGGCCGGCTCGCCAAAGGCCGCGCGCTGCCGTCAAGCCGCCGGCTTGCGGGCGATCTCGGCGTCTCCCGCAACACCGTCACCTATGCGTTCGAGCAGTTGGCCGCGGAAGGGTATCTCGAGGCGTCGCACGGCCGCCGCCCGGTGGTGACGGTCGACGGCGATGAACGCATCGAAGGAAAGGCCGCTGCCGCATCCGGCGCCCGTTCCGCCAAGCCGCAGCTCTCGCCCTGGGCTTTGAGGCTCAAGCAGACGGATTGGCCGATGTCCTATCAGGCTCAGCTCAAGCCGTTGCGTCCGGGGCATGGTGATGCGCGCGAGTTTCCAAACGAGGTCTGGGCGCGCTGCCTGCGCCGCAGCGCCGTGCGCGCCGGCAAGCGCGAGATTGGTCCGGTTAATCGCGCGCGCTTGCGCGAAGCGTTGGCGCATTATCTGGCGACCAGCAGAGGCGTTCGCGCGACTGAAGACCAGATCCTGATCCTGCCGAGCGCACAGGCCGCGCTGACCTTGATCGCTGCTGTTCTGATCACGCCTGGCGACGACGTCTGGGTCGAGGATCCCGGCTATCCCGGAGCCGCGGCCGCCTTCCGCGCCTCCGGGGCGCGTGTGAGCGGCATGAGGCTGGACGAGCAGGGCATGCAGCGGATGCCGGACATGGTCGCGCCAAAGCTCATCTTCATGACGCCATCGCACCAGCATCCGACCGGACGGTTGATGTCGCTCGCCCGCCGCACCGAGTTTCTTAAGGCTAGCCGGCCCGGCAAAACCTGGATCGTCGAGGACGACTACGATGGCGAATTCCACTATGACAGCCGGCCGGTGCCGGCCTTGCAGGGGCTCGATGCCCATGGTCGCGTGTTCTATGTCGGCACCTTCTCGAAGGCGATGACATCGGATATCCGGCTCGGCTATCTCGTCGTCCCGCCCGCATTGGTTACTACTTTGGAGATCGCGCAGCGGCACATCGGTCTGATCGCATCCAGCCACGTTCAGGAGGCGCTGGCCGAGTTCATCGCCGACGGACATTTCCTCGCGCATCTGCGTCGGGTGCGCCGGCTCTACCACGCGCGGCGCGATCACCTCGTCGCGGGACTGGAGCGGCAGCTCGGAGAAGTGCTCGCGGTCGAAGTCCCCTCGGGCGGCATCCAGCTCGTCGCTCGCCTCAAGCGTGGGCGTGCCGATCAGGCGGCAGTGAGGCGACTGGTTGACGCCGGTGTTGAAACGCGGGCCCTGTCGAGCTTGGCGCTGGGCAAGCCGCGCGATCACGGCCTGCTGCTCGGCTTTGCAGCCTGGCGTGAGAACGAGATCAGCGCAGCGCTTCGCACGATGGCGTCGTGCTTCTAGCGCGCTAGTCCACCGCCTTGGTGACGATGCGGATCTCCGACGTCAGTGTCCGATGCACCGGGCACTTGTCCGCGATCTCCATCAGCTTCTTGCGTTGCTCGGCGTCGAGCGCGCCGTCGATCGCAATGTCGCGTTCGATCTGATCGAGCATTCCGTCACGTGTCTCGCACTCCGCGCAATCCTTAGCGTAGATCTTTGAATGCTTCAGCGTGACGGTGACGCGGTCGAGTGGCAGCGATTTGCGATCGGCATAGAGCCGCATGGTCATGGAGGTGCAGGCGCCGAGACCGGCCAGCAGGAAATCATAGGGCCCGGGGCCGGCGTCCTCGCCGCCGGCGGCGACCGGCTCGTCCGCGACGAGATGGTGAGGCCCGACGGTGATGATCTGGTTGAACTTACTCTTGCGGGTCTCCTGCACCACGACCCTGCGCGGTTCCTCTGCGGCATTTTTCGTAGACTTTGCCGCTTCGATATACCGGCTGGCCCAGGCGGCGATCATTTCGGCCGCATAGAGCGCATCGGCCGGCTTTGTCAGAAGATGATCGGCATGGTCGAGAGAAACGAAGCTCTTGGGATGTCTGGCGGCAACGAATATCTTGGTCGCGTTGTCGATGCCGACGGTGTCGTCGACCGGCGACTGCATGATTAGCAGCGCCTTATGTAAACCGGTGATATCGGACATCAGTTCGTGTTCGGCGACGTCGTCGAGGAATTCGCGCTTGATCCGGAACGGCCGGCCTGCGAGCGAGACTTCGACCTCACCCTGCGTGCGGATGTTGTCGATATGCTCCTTGAAGAGGCCGGTCACATGCGCCGGATCGGACGGCGCTGCGATGGTCACGACCGCCTTGGCCTCGGGAATGGTCCCGGCTGCCGCGAGGATCGCCGCGCCACCGAGGCTATGCCCGATCAGCAGTGTCGGCGCCTTCCGCGTCGTGCGCAGATGATCGGCGGCGCGCACGAGGTCAGCAACATTCGACGAGAACGTCGAATTGGCAAACTCGCCCTCGCTGGAGCCGAGCCCGGTGAAGTCGAAGCGCAGCACCGCGATGCCCTTGGCAGCGAGCGCGACCGAGATGCGTTTGGCGGCCAGCGTGTCCTTACCGCAAGTGAAGCAGTGCGCGAACAGCGCGTAGGCTGAGGGCTCGCCGTCGGGCAGCTCCAGCGCTGCCGCAAGCTGATGGCCGCCTTCGCCCGTGAATTGAAAGCGTTCCGTCGGCATGGGCTTGCTCCGTTCTCGTTTGACGCTAGTCGCCTGAATAGCGCTGCTCGGCCCAGGGATCCCCGCGGTTATGATAGCCGCGGACTTCCCAGAAGCCTGGCGCATCCTCAGTCACGAATTCGAGAGCCTGCAGCCACTTGGCGCTCTTCCAGAAATACAGATGCGGCACGACCACCCGCACCGGTCCGCCATGCTCCTCCGACAGTGGCTGGCCCGACCAGCTATGGGCGAGCAGGGCGTCGTCGGTGGCAAAGTCTTCCAGCGCGAGGTTCGTCGTGTAGCCGTCATAGGAATGCAGCACGACGAAGCGCGCATCGTCGCGGGGCTGGCAGGCTGCGAGCAACTCGCGCGTGGCGAGCCCTTCCCACTCATTGTCGTAGCGCGACCATGTCGTCACGCAATGGATGTCGGACGTGAACTGGTCCTGCTTCTGCGCGGCGAACTCGGCGAAAGTCCAGAAGATGGGATGCTCGACCGCGCCGTAGACGTCCAGGCGCCAGCGCTCGCGTGAGACCGGCGGCAACACGCCGAGATCGAGCACCGGCCAGTCCTTGGTGAGATGCTGGCCGGGCGGCAGCCGTTGATTTTCCGGACGCGTCGCCTTGCCCGTGAGAAAGCGCCCCTCGCGCGCCCACTTTTCCTTGGTGCGCGTCAGCTTGCTGTCGGATGGCGTATCGTCGGCCATGATCTACCCGAAAATGAGCTACTCGTGGCGATGCATCGCGGATTCGTGCTTGGTGTCGCGCATCGTGGAATAGATGATCAACGACAGGAAGATGATGCCGGCGAGATAGTAGTAGAACCACTGCTCATGCCCGATGGTTTTGAAGTACAGCGCAATCGCCGGCGCCGTACCTCCAAAGATCGAGACGGTGATCGCATAGGGCAGGCCGACGCCGAGCGCGCGGACATTGGTCGGGAACAGTTCGGCCTTCACCACGGCGTTGATGGAGGTGTAGCCGGCGACGAACAGCCAGGCGCAGCAGATCAGAACGAAGGCCACGAACGGCGACTTCGTCTCCTTCAACGTCATCAGCAGTGGCACGGTGGCGAGCGAGCCGGCGACGCCGAAGAAGATCAAAAGCGGCTTGCGGCCGATCTTGTCGGAGATAGCGCCATAGATCGGCTGAAGGATGGTCGCGAAGATCAGCGTGCCGAAGATCACGAAGGTGGTCTGGTCCTCGGTCAGCCCCACCGAGAGCTTGACGAAGGTCTGCATATAGGTGGTGAAAGTGTAGAACGCGGCGGTGCCACCGGCAGTGAGGCCGACCACGAGCAACAGCTCGCGCGGATAGCGCAGCAAATTGGTGATCGAGCCGGTCGGCTTCACGACTTTTTTGGCTTCCTCAAAGGCCTCGGTCTCGTGCAGATTTCGTCGCATCACTGCGGCGAAGATCGCAAGCGCCGCGCCGATCGCGAACGGAATGCGCCAGCCCCAGGCCTTGAGCTGGTCGGGCGTGAGGAAGACCTTTTGCAGGAGCAGCAGCACGATGATCGCGGTGAGCTGGCCGCCGATCAACGTGACGTATTGGAAGCTCGAATAAAAGCCGCGGTGCTTGGGATCAGCGACCTCGCTCAGATACGTGGCGCTGGCGCCGTATTCGCCGCCGAGGCTCAGGCCCTCGATCACGCGGGCGAGCGCCAGGATCACCGGGGCGGCAAAACCGATCGTGGCATAGGTTGGCGTCAGCGCGATGATCAGCGAGCCGAAGCACATGAACACAACCGACAACGTCAGCGAGATGCGCCGGCCATAGTGGTCGGCAAGGTAACCGAAGAACCAGCCGCCTAGCGGGCGCATCAGGAAGGTCGCCGCGAATATCACGGCGGCGTTCAGTTGCTGCACCACAGGGTCGTTGCCGGGGAAGAAAGCCGGGGCGAAATACAGCGCGAACGCTGTGTAGGCGTAGAAATCGTACCACTCGACGAGGTTGCCGACGGAGCCGATGAAGATCGCCTTGATCCGCCGCTTCGCGTCCGCGAGGTCGATATGGTCGGAGGCCGGTTGGTTTACTTGCTCTGTCACGTCCGGCCTCCAGAAATATGTTGTCTGGGTGCCTACATCGCCTTTCCGAACAGAAATGGCAACTGGCGGGGGCCCCGGACTGTGCCCTGCGACCAGGTCACGGTGCCGGCTGGATCGAGCCGGAAGTCAGGAATCCGCTTCAGCCATTCCTCCAGCGCAACCTGCATCTCCATTCGCGCCAGGTTGGAACCGACGCAGCGGTGGATGCCGAGGCCGAAGGCGGCATGGCGGTTCTCCCGACGGTCGATCACGACCTTGTCGGCGTCCGGAAACATTTTTGGATCGCGGTTCGCGGCCGGGAAGGACAGCAACACCATGTTGCCCGCCTTGACCGGGCAGCCCGAAATCGTGGTCTCCTTGACGACCTCGCGCGCCATCGTCACCGGCGAATAGGCCCGCAGCAGTTCTTCGACCGCGTTGGGAATCAGTGCCGGCTCGGCGATCAGGCGCTCGCGGTCGGCGGGCGTTCGGGCCAGATGCCAGAGCGAGGAGCCGATCGCGCTCCACGTCGTGTCGATGCCGGCGATCAGGAGCAGTCGCAGCGAGCCCAGCACATGGGACTCTTCCAGCGGCTGGCCTTCCTTGTCCTTGGCATTCATCAGATAGGAGATGAGATCGTCAGTCGGCTTCGACTTGCGTTCCTCGATATGCGCCCTGAAATAGGCGCTCATCTCCTGCACGGCCTGGAGCAGCTTGGTCTCGTCCTTGATGCCGAGCTCCAGGATCATGTGGATCCAGTTGATGAAGAGATCGCTATCGCTCTCGGGAATGCCGAGCATGTGCGCGATCGCCTGGACCGGGATGTATTTGGCGTAGCGCGCGGCCGCGTCGACCTTGCCGTCGGCGATGAACCCGTCGATCAGCTCGTTGCAGATCGCGCGCATCCGCGGTTCGAGCTTCTTCATCGCGTCCGGCGTGAACGGCGGCAGCAGCAATTGCTTGGCCGGCTTGTGCACGGGCGGATCGGACGTGATCGGCGGGGCAGCGTTCCTGGCGACCTCGGGCCTGACGTCGCGGACGATGATGCGGCGCGAGGAAAAATGTTCGGTGTCGTTGGCGATCTCGCGCACCGCCTCATAGGTCGTCGGCATGTAGCAGCCAAGAAAACGCTCGGTGTGCACGACCGGGCTCGCAGCGCGCAGTTCCTCCCAGATCGGGAACGGATCGTCCGTCCATTGCGGATCGGTGTGGTCGAAATCGTTGACCCAATCGGTCACGGGCGGATGGGCGGCGGCGGGCTGGCTGACGTCGGACATGGCAAAAAATCCCTCGAATATCCATTGAAGGCCCCTTGGAGTTCCCTTGGGGCTCGTATTCGCTGAAGGCACGCGAGGCGCGCGCGGGCAGGGCCGCGCTACTCTTCGATCACATCAATCGCGATTTCCGGGCAATTGGATTTGGCAAGCCACGCCTTGTCTTCGAGGCCCGGCGGAACCGTGCCGTCTCCGGCCTCGTGGGCATTGCCGTATTCGTCGAGCTCGAACAGCTCCGGCGCCAGCGCCTTGCAGCGCGCGTGGCCCTGGCACTTGTCGGGATCGACGTGAACTCTCAGTCGTTCGGCCATTGCGGCTCCCTCGGTCGTATGCGCGTGGCCCAAAGGGCGGCGCGTTCCTCTTATCAAATATTGTCCGCGGCATTTGCCGCTTGTTCTAAGTTATATACTATTACATTCGCGACAGGCTTCCCCTGTCAAGCGCAAACTTATAGGCTTCCCTGTAACATGCGGTCACATCTCGCTCGTAAGCCCGAGAACACCTACCACCATGGCGATCTCCGCGACGCCCTGATCAAGGCCGCGCTGCGCGAGGCGGAACAGGGCGGAGCGGAGGCGATCAGCATCAAGGCGCTGGCAAAGCAGCTCGGCGTTTCGCAGCCGGCGCCCTATCGTCATTTTGCTGATCGTGAGGCATTGCTGACGGCCGCGACGGCGGAGGCGTTCCGGCAGTTCAGTGCGATGTTGCGCGAAGCGATGGCGAAGCCGTCAGCGCAATCGAAATTGTCCCGCCTGGCGCAAGCGACACTCGATTTCGGCCTGCGTCGTAACGGTGTCTATCGCTTGATGTTCGCGTCCCGCACCGTCTCGTGGGCAGTCAAGGGCAGCGAGTTGCATGACGCCACGCGGGAGACTTTTGCGCTCGTGATCGAAGCGCTGGAAGCGCCCGCGGTCGGCTATTTGCGCGAGCGGCAGGCGCTGAAGATCTGGGCCGCTTTGCACGGCGTGGTGATGCTGGCGGAGCAGGGCCTATTCACCGGCGAAGCGGCACACGCCACGCGCGAGGAGCTGGTCGAGGATTTCGTCAACGAGACCAAGGCGGCGCTCGCGGTCGCGATCAAGGACGCGCGGCGGCAAAAGAAGGCCGGCGCTTAGGCCTTCGCTTTCAATAGCTTCATCAGCTTGTCGACTGCGCTATCCGGCGTCGTCACGACGGGACGGCCTGTGGCTTCCGCGACCAGCGGTGCAGTTGACGCGATGCTGAACTGAGCCAATGCGATGACATCGCAATCGCGCAGATCCTTCGACGCTTCGACAATCAGCCGGTCATGCGTGGTGCGGTCGCCGCGATCGAGGGCGGCCAGCGCACCTTCTGCGAGTTTTGGCACGATCTGGACGGAGGCCGGAAACTCCGGCGGCATCGAGACCAGCGTCGGCGGGAAGGTCGAGAGCAGCCCAATCTTTTTGCCCATCGTCACGGCTCGTTCGATCATGGCTTCGTTTGGCTTGAGCACCGGCCTAGGCGCATGCGCGCGTGCGACGGCCTCGATGCAGGGGCCGAACGCCGAGCACGTGAACAGGATCGCGTTTGCGCCGGTCGCAGCGGCATAGTCGCCAAGTGCGAGAAAGCGCTCGGTCATCGCATCGTTGAGCTTTCCGTCGCGCGCGAGATCTGCCGACAGGCTGTCGTCGAGCAGGTTCATCAGCCGCGCCTCCGGCCAAGCCGCCGCGAACGCCGCCTCGATCGGGGCGATGGAGTGCTTGAGGGCGTGAATCAGGGCGATGCGCATGGGATGTCTCGACTCCCTCGCCCCGCCTGCGGGGAGAGGGTTGGGGTGAGGGGGAGTCTCCGCGGGGACGGTGAGCTTGAGACTCGCGGAGAGTCCCCCCTCACCCGACTGCTGCGCAGTCGACCTCTCCCCGCAAGCGGGGAGAGGTGAAGCACCGTTTACTTGAACGGCACCGCGTACATCAAGCCGCCCTTGGTCCAGAGACCGTTGAGGCCGCGTTCGAGCTTGAGCGGGCTCGCCTTGCCGACGTTGCGTTCGTAGATCTCGCCGTAATTGCCGGTGGCCTTGAGAGCCGTGACCAGCCATTTGTTGTCGAGACCAAGCCGCGAGCCGAGATCGCCGGATGCGCCGACCAAGCGCTGGATGGCGGGTATTTGCGACTTCGTCATCTCCTCGACGTTCGCCTGCGTCACGCCGAGCTCTTCAGCCTCGATCAGGCCGTAATGCAGCCAGGTGATGATGTCGCTCCAGACTTCGTCGCCGTTGCGGGTGAAGGGCCCGAGCGGCTCCTTGCTGATGGTCTGCGGCAGCACAACGTAATCGGCCGGGTTTGGCGCTGCGGTGGTAACGGCGCCCGCGAGCGCGGAGGCGTCCTGGGTCATGGCATCGCAACGGCCGCCGAAGAAAGTCTGGTACATGGTGTCGACGCGGTCGAACACCAGCGGCTTCCAGTCGATACCGTTGGCGCGGCCGTAATCGCCGAGCGTGACTTCATGCGTGGTGCCCTGTGCGACGCAGACGGTCGCGCCCTTGAGGTCCTTTAGCTCTTTCACGCCGAGGTCCTTTTTCACGACAAAGCCCTGGCCGTCGTAGAAATTGATCGGCCCCTGGCGAAGACCAAGCGTGACGCCGCGCAGATACGTCTGCGTCGAGTTGCGGTAGAGCACGTCGATCTCGCCGGACTGCAGCGCGGTGAAGCGGTTCTGCGCGGTCAGCGAGACGTAACGTACCTTGTTGGGGTCGCCGAGCACGCCGGCCGCAAGCGCGCGGCAATAGTCGACGTCGAGGCCCTTGTAATTGCCTTGCGAGTCCGGCGCCGAGAACCCGGCAAAGCCGGCGCTGACGCCGCACACCAGCGTGCCGCGGCTCTTGACCTGGTCGAGCGTCGCCGCCGACGCGATCACTGTCGATGCCGCGAGCACACCCGCCGCGATAATCATTGTCCTCATCATGCTACTCTCCCCTCAGTGATTGACACTACGCAACACGTTGTCGACGGCCGTGCCGAGCTTGTCGACGATCTCTTCGATCTCATCTGCCGAGGCAATATAGGGTGGCGCCAGCAGCACGTGGTCGCCGCGGACGCCGTCCACGGTGCCGCCGCCGGGATAGCAACCGAGCCCGTTGGCGAAGGCCTCCGCCTTGATCTTCTGGTTGAGCTTGAGCGCCGGATCGAACGAGGTGCGGCTGGCGCGGTCGGCGACGAGTTCGATCGCCCAGAACAGCCCGCGGCCCCTGATGTCGCCGACATGGCGGTGATTGCCGAAGCGCTCGATCAGCCGCTGCTCGAGTTGTTCGCCACGCTGCTTCACCTGTTCAAGCAGGTTGTCCTCTTTGATCACGTCCTGAACTGCGAGCGCCGCTGCGCAGGCGAGGGGATGCGCCAGATAGGTATGGCCGTGCTGGAACGCGCCGGAACCGGAGCGAATGGTGTCGATGATCTTGCCGCTTGCGAGCATCGCGCCGATTGGTTGGTAGCCGCCGCCGAGACCTTTTGCGATCGCCTGGATGTCGGGCGCGACGCCTTCCTGCTCCCAGGCGTGCGTCGTACCGGTGCGACCCATGCCGCACATGACTTCGTCGAGAATCAGCAGCGCCCCATGCCGGTCGCAGATCTCGCGTACGGCCTTGAAGTAGCCCTCCGGTGCGGTCACGGCGCCGGCGGTGGCGCCGACAACCGGTTCGGCGAGGAATGCCGCAACGGTGTTGGGGCCAAGACGCTGAAACTCGGCTTCGAGCTCCGCGGCCAGCTGCGCCACGAACTGCGCATCTGAATCGTCTTCGTGCTTCTCATGATAGGCGAAGGCCGGAGTCACGTGGCTGAACGCGGCCGACAGCAGCGGAGCATAGGGTGCGCGGCGCCAGGCATTGCCGCCGGCGGCCAGCGCACCGAGTGTGTTGCCGTGATAGCTCTGTCGCCGCGCGATGAAATGCTGCCGCTGCGGCTCGCCGCGCTCGATGAAATATTGCCGCGCGAGCTTGATGCTGGCCTCGATGGCTTCCGACCCGCCGCTGACGAAATAGGCGTAGGCGAGGCCGCCGGGCTCGTGGCCAACAAGCCTCTCGGCGAGAGCCTCGGCCGGCTCGGAAGAGAAGAAGGCGGTGTGCGCATAGGCCAGCGTCGAAGCCTGCTTTGCCATCGCCGCAATCACGCGCGGATGCTGATGACCGAGACAGGAGACCGCTGCGCCGCCGGAGGCGTCGATCACGCGCCGTCCGTCCTCGGCAAAGAGATAGACGCCTTCGCCGCCGATCGCCTTGGGGGGCGTTTCACGCAACGAGCGATGCAGCACGCGGCTGGTGCGGTTGCTCATGGGTCAACCTTTCTCTGAGACGTAAGTGGAGGCGGCGGCGAGCCGTACCTCCGTATCCTGAAGGCGCTTCTTGGCCGATGTACCGCCGAGCGAGAACGTCACCGCTGCCAGCGACTGCGCAATGGCAAGCGCACCTGTGAGGCTGGGGAAGAAGCCTGGCGAGGAGGCAGCTTCGAAAAGCAAGACGTAGTCGGCGCCCTCGGCCATCGGTGCGGCGACGCTGTCTGCGATCGCGATCAGCGTCGCGCCGGCGTGATAGGCGGCCTGTGCAACGCGGACGCTGGCGTGGGTGTAGGGCATAAAGCCGATCACAATGACGGCTTCGCCGGGCCGGAACGCGCCGAGATCGAGATCGTCGGGGCCGGACGAGCCCACGATCTGCACCTGCTCGGGCCGGAACAGCCGGAGCTCATAGTTCAGCAATTCCGCGACGCTGCGGCAGCTACGATATCCGGTGATCCAGATCCGCTTTGCGTCGTGAAGCGCACGGGCAGCATCCGCGATCGCATGAGCGGAGATGCGCGGCAAGCCCGCAGCCTCGGCTTCGAGCTTGTCGGTGATGAGCGCGACATCGGCATTCGGGCCGTGACGGCGGCTCTTGGCGCGACCGGAGAAGGGCGAGGTCTGCGACGGCCGCCGAGCCTCGGTCAGTGCGGCACGCAACTCGTCCCAGCCGGAATAGCCGATCGCCTTCGCGAGCCGCGTAAATGCAGCGGGATCGGCGCCGGCTTCGGCCGCGAGATCGCGCATCGAGCGTGTGGTGGCGTCGTAATCGTTGGCCGCGACAAAACGCCCGACCTCCTGCAAGCGCAGGGGGAGCGATGGCAACGCAATGCGCAGTTCGCTCAAAGGCGAGGATTTCGCTGGCTCAGCCATGAAACATTTGTTGCACGGTTCTTGGATTGGTGCAACAGTTGAAGCGCGCCGCCGGAAATCGCTGTTCTCAGGAAGGATTTTTGTGCCGTGACCTCAGATGATCCAAGAGATGATCCAAGGCCGCCGCCGCAACGCAGCTTTTTCGGAGCGCTCGGACCGAACCAGGTGAAGGGCCTGTTCTGGCAGGTGCTGGTGGTCGGCGTTGCGGTCGCTGTGATCGTCTTCCTCTGGTCGAATACCGTCACCAATCTCTCGGCCCGCCGCATCACCACCGGCTTTGCCTTTCTCGGCCGCGAGGCCGGGATGCCGATCGCCGACAGCCTGCTCACGTACAGTCCGAAGGACAGTTACCTCTGGGCTTTCGTCGTCGGCATCGCCAACACGCTGCGCGTCGCCGTGATCGGCATCGTGCTCGCGACTATTCTCGGCACGCTGATCGGGATCTCGCGCTTGTCGGCGAACTGGCTGTTGTCGCGACTGGCCGCCGTCTATGTCGAAGTCCTGCGCGACATCCCGCTGCTGCTTCAATTGCTGTTCTGGTACGTGCTGATGCAGGCTTTGCCGGCGGCGCGCGCGGCATGGCGGCCGGTGGAGGGCGTGTTTCTCTCCAATCGCGGCCTGATCCTGCCGGCGATTCCGGTTAGCTCGCCGCAGCTTTGGGTACTCGGAACGGCTGCTCTCGGCTGCGTTGCGCTCTATCTCATTCAGCGCTGGCTGGTGGCGCAGCAGATGCGCGACGGCAGGCCCCGGCCGGCCTGGCCGTTTGCGCTTGGGCTCATTGTCGCGCTGCCGGCGGCCGTGTCGCTGGCGCTCGGCGTGACCTGGACGATCGAATGGCCGCAGCTGCGCGGCTTCAATTTCGTCGGCGGGCTGACGCTCGCGCCGGAATATTTTGCGCTGCTGATAGCGCTCGTGACCTACACCTCGGCCTTCATCGCCGAGATCGTGCGCAGCGGTATCCAGTCCGTGCCGCGCGGCCAATGGGATGCGGCGAGCGCGCTCGGCCTGCGCCGGAGCTTCATGCTGCGGCAGATCATCCTGCCGCAGGCGCTGCGCGTGATCGTGCCGCCGATGACGAGCCAGTATCTCAACCTCACCAAGAACTCCTCGCTCGCGGTCGCGATCGGCTACCAGGACGTGGTCTCGATCGCCAACACGACGCTGAACCAGACCGGGCAGGCGATCGAGGCAATCACGTTGATCATGGCGGTCTTCCTGACCATCAGCCTCGGCATCAGCTTCTTCATGAACTGGTTCAATGCGCGCATCGCGCTGGCGGAGCGTTGAGCATGACCGCAATCACCGACATGCCGGACCTGCCGCGCGCCGCCCGCCGTCCGCAAATCGGCAATCCGGTGCTGCGCTGGCTGCGCACCAATCTGTTCTCGTCCATCCCGAATGGCATCCTGACGTTCGTCCTGCTGGCCGTGCTCGGCAAGGGCGTGTTCAGCTTCGTGCAATGGGGCATTGCCAACGCGGTCTGGCTGACGCCGGCCAATGATTCCAGCGCCTGCAAGGCGGTGCGCGGCCTTGGTGCCTGTTGGGCGATCATCCCCGAGAAGTACCGCTTCATCCTGTTCGGCACCTATCCGTTCGACGCGCAGTGGCGGCCGGCTCTGTCGGTCGCGCTGTTCATCGCGCTGTTCGTTCTCTCCACCCGTCGCGCCCTGTGGCGGCGCGAGCTCGCTTTCCTCTGGATCGGTGCGCTGGCGGTGATCAGCGTGCTGATGTGGGGCGGTGTGCTTGGGCTGTCATTTGTTTCGCAGGACCGCTGGGGCGGCTTGCCGGTGACGTTGATCCTGGCGACGTTCGGACTGGCGTTCGGCTTCCCGCTCGGCATCCTGGTCGCGCTCGGCCGGCGCTCAAAGCTACCGGCGATCCGGTCGCTGTCGGTGCTCTATGTCGAACTGATCCGCGGCGTACCGCTGGTGAGCCTGCTGTTCATGGCGAGCGTGATGTTTCCGCTGTTCATGCCAAGCGGATTCAACATCGACAAGCTGCTGCGCGCGCAGATCGCGATCATCCTGTTCGCGGGCGCGTATCTTGCCGAAGTGATCCGTGGCGGACTGCAGGCCGTGCCGCGCGGACAGTACGAGGCTGCCGATGCGCTGGGG
>JAEWHT010000347.1 GCA_023387695.1 Pseudomonadota bacterium
GGCTTCGGCTTTGGCGGCGTCAATGCCAGCGCGATCTTCCGCCGCATGGGCTAGCGGGCAGACTTGCAATCGCCGCACGCTGCGCTACGAAAATGGGATGAGCGATACGAATTTCTGGTTGTTCCTCGGCGCAGCCCTCATCATTGCCGCCATTCCTGGCCCCGGCATTTTCTATGTCGCAGCGCGAACCCTATCGGAGGGGCGCGCCAGCGGCTTTGCCTCGACGGCCGGCACAGCGCTGGGTGGACTGGTTCATGTCGTCGCGGGAGGCCTCGGCATCTCCGCGATCATTCTTGCAAGCGCCGAGCTGTTTGCGGTCGTGAAGTTCGTTGGCGCACTATATTTGGTCTGGCTCGGCGTCAAGACCTTTCGCAGCGCCGGCCGGACGCTACCGCTCGCGAGCGCGCCCGTCGGCGACAAGCGCGCGTTCCGTGACGGCGTGCTGGTCGAGGCGTTGAACCCGAAGACCGCCGCGTTCTTTCTCGCCTTCGTTCCGCAATTCCTCGATCCCGCGGGCGCGAGCCCCACGCTGCAATTCATCGCGCTCGGCGCCATCTCGGTGACGCTCAACACGCTCGCCGATGTCCTCGTGGTGCTGATGGCGTCCGCGACCCGCACGCAACTGATCGGGCGACCACAGTTGATGCGTCGCCTCAGCCAGGGCTCCGGCGTCTTCATCGCCGGCCTCGGCGTCTCGCTCGCGCTGGCCCGGCGACCGATGAATGGGTAGCAAATGGAACGAGGCCGACGATGACATCGCGAGTCGAAACGCTGACGCCGCCGAACACGCCTAAACCGATCGGGCCCTATAACCACATCGCCAAGGTCGGCGAACACGTCTGGATCGGCGGGACCGCGGGCGTTGATCCGGCAACAGGACAATTGGCCGGCCCCGACGTCGCCTCCCAAACGCGGCAGATATTCAAATCGTTCGCGGTAATGCTGGAGTCGGTCGGCTCCGATCTCAACCATGTCACCCACATCAATGTGTTCCTCCAGCAGATGTCGGACTTCGAGGCCATGAACGCGACCTATGTCGAGATGATGGGAGAACACAGACCCGCGCGCACCGTGTTTTCGGTCCGCGAACTCCCGAAGCCGGGCGTCTTGCTGACCATGAATCTGACGGCCGTGACGCGCTAGGAGCTCCAAAAAGAAAGGGGCCGAAGCCCCTTTCTCAGCTCTCACCACTGATGCCAGTGGTGCCAATGATGCCAGCGATGCCAACGGCGCCAGCGCCAGCCGTCGTCATCCCAGTGATGGTGCCAGCCGTAACCACCACCACCCCATTGCGGGTGATAGTAGCCGCCTCCGTAGTCATGCCGGTGCCAGCAATGGCCCCATTCGTTGCAGATATAGCCTGCCGGAACGACGCCAGATGCACCAGGGACCTCGATCGGCTGGGCCGACGCGGCTCCGTTGGATAAAGCGACGCCGCCAAGTGCGGCGAGGCCTACAAACGCAGAAACGAGTTTCATGATTTTACCTCCTAACATCCGTTGGAGGTGATGAACGGCACATGCGTTCGGTGCTTACGAAGGTTTAACGCCGATGAACAAGCTGTCCGATCTGTCATGACTTGCCGATATGTAACGCGCGCAATTCGAACGAAGCATCGGCGAGCGCCCACCCATTGATATTGCGATGGAGGGTTCGATGAAGATGATGTCGTGGTCGCGTTATCACCTCTTGCCAAAATCGCTGTCGCTTGCCGCGCGGCGCTGTCGTGCCGCGACACGGCTCAAGATCCAGCAGCGCGGACGCACGGCGCATCGGCCGACGCCCGGCAGTGGGGTGGCTCCGAGGCGGCGTGACTGATTGCTTGTCGATTGACCGGCGGCAAGCTAGTTCAATATGTCTGCCATCAGTCTGGGGATCGCGACCTGATGCTTGTCCCGCAAAGCTGCTTCTACGAGTCTCACGGCTTACGCCTGCATTATGCCGATTGGGGCAATGCGGATGCGCCGCCGCTCATCCTGGTCCATGGCGGCCGCGATCATTGCCGAAGCTGGGACGCCATCGCCCGATCGCTGCAGCCGCACTTCCATGTGATCGCGCCCGATTTGCGCGGCCACGGCGATTCCGATTGGACCAAAGGCGGCAGCTACGCGCTCACGGAATATGTCTACGATCTCGCCCAGCTCGTCCGCAGCATCGCCGCACCTCAGGTGACGCTCATCGGCCATTCCATGGGCGGCATGGTCAGCTTGATCTTTTCCGGGGCGTTCCCCGAATTGGTCACGAAGCTCGTCGTCCTCGACGGCGTGACGATGCTGCCGGATTCACCGAAACCTCCGGTGCATGAGCGCATCAGCAGGTGGGTTGGACAACTCGACCGGCTGCACGACCGCACGCCGCGCCGCTATCCGACCCTCGCGGATGCGGCCGCGCAGATGGTGCTTCACAACAAGCGCCTCACCCGCGACCTCGCGCTGCACCTCGCCACGCACGGTGCGCGGCAAAACGACGACGGTACCTATAGCTGGAAGTTCGATCCCTATCAGCGCGCCTCCGCGCCGCATCGGCTCTGGCCGGACGACCATGTCGCGCTGTGGTCGCGCATCGCGTGCCCGACGTTGCTCCTCAATGCCGGCGAAAGCTTTCTCGCAGGCGCGCGCTCTGCAGGCCTTGAACGCTATTTCCAGCAGGTGCGCATCGAGACCATCGCCGGCGCCGGACACTGGCTGCAGCACGACAAGCCGCAAGAGGTGTTAGGCGAGATCCGGCAGTTTCTCGGGCTAGCCGAGGAAGCGGGCGCCTAGCTCAGCGTACCCGCATACACCCACCAGCCGGGGTGATCCCCGCGGATCCTTTCGGCCGCGGCGTGAGCCTCTGCTGGCGCACCGTAGATCGCAAAACACGTTGCGCCCGAGCCGGACATGCGCGCCAGCTTAACGCCGGCGGAGTCGCGCAAAGCGCCCAGCACGTCACCAATCACAGGCTCGATACGCAGCGCAGGCGCCTCGAGGTCGTTGGGGACCGTATCGAGCACCTCGACCCAATCGGCGATGGATCCGCCCTCCTCCGGCCACGCCGGAGCTTCAAGCACATCGGTCGCGCCGACCAAGAGCTCGCCGTTGCGCAGGCCCAACTCTTTGAACACATCCTTGGTCGCCACCGGCACGCGCGGATTGACCATCACGCAGGGCATGCTCGGCAGGGCCAGCGGCAGCAATTGCTCACCGACGCCGGTCATGTCGCAGGCGCGCGAGAACAGGCACACCGGCACGTCCGCGCCGGTCGCAAGCGCGACCTTCTGGAGACGGGGATCATCAAGCGGCAGATTGTTGAGACGCGCCAGCAAGCGCAGCGCTGCCGCCGCATCGGCCGAGCCGCCGCCGATGCCGGCTGCGACCGGCAAGACCTTGTCGAGCGCGAAGGCGCCGAGCTTCAAGTCCGGCACGGCTTCGGCCAACAGTTTGGCGGCCTTGAACACGAGATTGTCCGACATCTCGCCACAGGCCGCGGCGAGCGGCCCCGTGGTCGCAAGCTTGAGCTCGCCGCCTGGCTCCAGCGTGAGCCGGTCGGCACAGTCGGCGAACGCAACCACGCTTTCGAGATCATGATAGCCATCGGCGCGACGGCCAACCACGCGAAGGCTCAGATTGACCTTCGCGCGCCCTTCTTCAATCAACGCCGGCATCGGCGATAAGCCCCCAGTTACGCAGCCTAGCCGCCCTTGTCGTCGTCTTTCTTCTTGTCCGCCTGCGCGGCTGAAGAGTTCGAGTTGTCGTCGGTCATGCCGTTGGCGATCTTGGCTTCGATCTTCGGCAGATCGTCGGGCTCGGGCTTGAGATCGCGCGCATGCGCCCACTGGAACTTGGCCTCCAGCGTGCGGCCGACGCGCCAATAGGCGTCGCCAAGATGGTCGTTGATGGTGGGATCCTCGGGCTTCAGGTCGATCGCGCGCTCGAGGTTCTTAACCGCCTCTTCGTAGTTGCCGATGCGGTAATAGGCCCAGCCGAGGGAGTCGACGATGTAGCCGTCGTCGGGACGCTGTTCGACGGCGCGCTTGATCATCTTCATGCCTTCGTCGAGGTTCACGCCCTGGTCGATCCAGGAATAGCCGAGATAGTTGAGGACATGCGGCTGATCGGGCTGCAGCTCGAGCGCCTTCTTCATGTCGGCTTCGGCCTTGGCCCACTCCTTGGAGCGCTCCTCACAGATGCCGCGGTAGTAGTACCAGACGCTGTTGGCCTTGTCGTTGCCGGCCGGCAGCACGCTGATGCCTTGCGAGTAGGTCGCGCCACAGTCGCCGAACTTCTTGCGACCACGCTCGAGATTGCCGAGCGCCAGGATCGCTTCGAGGTCCTTGGAGTCCTCGGCGATCACGCCCTTGAGAATCTTGATCGCATCGTCGGTGCGGTCGGCGGAATCCAGATCGATGGCGAGCTGAATTTGGGCGTTGCGCTTCAACGGCGAGCTCGCCGGGACGCGCTCATAGATCTTGATCGCCATCTGCGGACGCTTCACCGATTCATAGAGGTCGGCGAGCGAGAGCAGGGCCAGCGGATGCGAGGGCTGGAGATAAAGCGCAAGCTGGAGATAGACCAGCGCGAGATCTTCGCCGCCGCGGCGGGTCAGCGTGGCGCCGATGCCATAGAGTGCCTCGGCTGCACCGGCCTGAGCGGAATCGACCAGCGACGGCATCTTCTTGCCGGCCTTGGTCTCGCGGAGACCTTCCATGATCAGCGGATGACGGGCGAGCTTCTTGTCGAAGGCTTCATAGATCGCAGTCGCCGAGGCCGCGTCCTTGTTGCGCGACAGCCAGCGCGCGTAGGCTTCGGAGACGCGCAGCATGGAATCGTCGAGCTTGTAGGCGCGCTCGAAGCGCACGCCCGCGTCCTTTTCCTTGCCGGCGTTCTCGAGGATCATGCCGGCGTGCAGGTCCTTGAACAGCGGATACCATTCCGGACCCGCCAGCTTGTCGATGGTCGCAACTGCGCCCTTGGCATCGCCCGCACCATAGGCGGCCCATCCGGACAACAGCGTGGCGACGAGATCGGTGATCGGCCCGCGAATCGACTGGTTGATGTTGGTCTGCGCGCTCGGATACTTCTTCAGCTTCAGATCATGCACACCGACCACGAGGCGCGCGATACGATTGGTCTTGTCGATCGCGAGGATACGCTCGGCGAGCTTGACCGCTTCCTCGATGTCGCCATCGTCGACCGAGGAGATGAAGGCTCGGTCGAGCAGCTCGTTGTTCTTGGGATCGGTCCGCAGCGCAGAGCGGTAGAAGGCGGACGCAGAGGTCGCGTCGCGCTCGACGCTGGCGTGGCGGGCGGCGAGATAGCTGCCGGCGGTGGTGAGCGACTTCAGATCGTTTCGGGTCGGAAATTGCGCCGCCGTGTCGGCCGGATGATCCGGCGTCTGCGCCAGCACCGCGCCGGGGACCGCCAGGATCGCGGAGCCGGCAAGGGCGATGGCAGCAGCAGTCCAGCGGTTGAAACGATTTGAAAACATCAGGGCTCGCCTTGAGTTGGTAGTGCCTGGGTTTGAAGCAAAAGGCCGTCTCGCACGCGAACGCGGCCGGCGACATGGACCCGGAACCGTCGGGTCCGGACAATGCCGCTTTTGGCGCTTCACCGCAAGGATTCGGACCGGGCGTTCCCCTCCGCACACCCCAAATCGGCCGGCTAACGGTCGAGGAGCCCCAAGACGCCGCTACTATGGCCTTATCGTGGCCGCGGCGGGTAGCCGCGGCCGGGTCCTCACGCGAACGTGCGCTACATCACCCTTCGGACCTATTTGGTCGCCTGGCGTGCCCTTACATCGCTTCGTAGTTCGGGCCGCCACCGCCCTCGGGAGGAACCCAGGTGATGTTGCCGTTGGGATCCTTCACGTCGCAGGTTTTGCAGTGGACGCAATTCTGGGCGTTGATCTGATAGCGCGGGCTCGCGCCCTCCTCGACCCACTCATAGACGCCGGCCGGGCAGTACCGATTCGACGGCCCCGCGAAGACGTCATGCTCGGACATCTTCTGAAGGTTCATGTCGGCCACCTTGAGGTGGATCGGCTGATCCTCCTCGTGGTTGGTGTTGGACAGGAACACGGAGGACAGCTTGTCGAAGGAGATCTTGCCGTCCGGCTTCGGATAGGCCTTGGGCGCGTGTTGCTTGGCCGGATCGAGCGTCTTGCGGTCGGGCTTGGCGTGCGACAGCGTGCCGAACAGCGAGAAGCCGAACAGCTGATTGGTCCACATGTCGAGCGCGCCAAGGGGGACGCCGATGAAGGTGCCGAACTTCGACCACAGCGGCTTGACGTTGCGGATCCTGAACAGGTCCTTGCCAACTGCAGAATCGCGCCAGGCGTTCTCGTAGGCGACGACCTCGTCATTGGCGCGACCGTCGGCGAGTGCAGCTGCGACATGCTCGGCGGCGAGCATGCCGGTGCCCATCGCGTTGTGGACGCCCTTGATGCGGGGGACGTTGACGAAGCCCGCGGCGCAGCCGACCAGCGCACCGCCCGGGAACGTGAGCCGCGGCACCGACTGGTAGCCGCCTTCGGTGATGGCGCGGGCGCCATAGGCGAGACGCTTGCCACCTTCGAACACATCGCGGATCGAGGGATGGACTTTGAAGCGCTGGAATTCATCGAACGGCGACAGATACGGATCGTCGTAGTTGAGATGCACGACGAAGCCGACCGCGACGCGGTTGTCGTCGTAATGATAGAGGAAGGAGCCGCCGCCGGTGGAACTGTTGAGCGGCCAGCCGAAGGAGTGCTGGATCAGGCCCTTTTTGTGCTTGGCCGGATCGATCTGCCAGACTTCCTTCAGGCCGATGCCGAACTTCGGCGGTTCGCTCTTGGCGTCGAGCTGGTACTTCGCGATCAGCTGCTTCGACAGCGACCCGCGCGCGCCTTCGGCAAACAGCGTGTACTTGCCCAACAGCTCCATGCCGCGGGTGTAGGAGTCCTTGTGCGTACCGTCCCTGGCGATACCCATGTCGCCGGTTGCGATGCCCCGCACCGCGCCCTTGTCGTCATAAAGGACTTCCGCCGCTGCAAAGCCCGGATAGATCTCGACGCCGAGCGCTTCAGCCTTCGGTGCGAGCCAGCGGCAGACATTCCCGAGTGAGCCGATGTAGCAATGATGGTTATCCATCAGCGGCGGCATCGCGAAGTTCGGCAGCTTGATGCGATTGTCGCCGAACATCCAGTAGAACTGATCGTCCTTGACCTGGGTCTTCAGCGGACAATCGGCGTCCTCTCGCCAGTCGGGGATCAGCTTGTCGAGAGAGATCGGATCGATCACCGCGCCGGAGAGGATGTGCGCGCCGACCTCGGAGCCCTTCTCCACCACGACGATATTGAGATCAGCGTTGATCTGCTTCAGCCGGATCGCCGCGGCCAGGCCCGAGGGGCCGGCGCCGACGATGACGACGTCGAATTCCATGGATTCGCGCGGGGGAAGTTCTTCGGTGCTCATCTGATCTCAGCCCTTGAGACGGTTCCTTGTCATTTGCGCCCCCTTGTTTCCGATTTTTCCGGGTAGGACAACCACGGAAATGCGTTCCGCTGGGATGCAAGGCGCCCTATGATGAACTAATAGTCTGACTTTCCAAAATGATCCCCGAGCCCGCACCCACCATCCGAGAGCTACTCGCCTTCTATCTGGAGGCCGGAGTCGACTGCGCGCTCGCGGAGGAACCGGTCGACCGCCTGGCGGAATTAGACGCCCCACCACCGGCTCCGCGCGTGGCGCCGGTCGAAGCACCGCGGCCTGTCGCCGCGCCTGCGGTGATGCGCGGCGAGGTCGCACCGGCGCCGGACGTCGCGATCTCCGCAGCGCGCGAGGCGGCCCGCACTGCGCCCACGCTCGAGGCTTTGCGCGAACTGATGCAGGGCTTCGAGGGCTGCGCGCTCAAGCACACCGCGACCCGGCTGGTGTTCGCCGACGGCAATCCGCAGGCGCGCATCATGTTCGTCGGCGAGGCGCCGGGCCGTGACGAGGACATCGAAGGACTGCCCTTCGTCGGACGCAGCGGCAAGCTGCTCGATTTGATGATCGGCGCCATAGGCCTCAACCGGACCACGGCCTACATCACCAACGTCATCCCTTGGCGGCCGCCCGGCAACCGAACGCCGACGCCGCAGGAGACGCAGATCTGCCTGCCCTTCATCCAGCGCCATATCGAGCTGGTGAACCCCGACGTGCTGGTGACGCTCGGCAATCCCTCGACGCAGACGCTGCTGTCGACGCGCGAAGGCATCATGCGTACGCGCGGGCGCTGGTTCGAGTACGAGACCGGCCAGCGCACCATTCGCGCACTGCCGACGTTCCACCCGGCCTATCTGTTGCGTTCGCCGTCGTACAAGCGGCTGGCCTGGCAGGATCTGCGCGCGATCGCTAAGGCGCTGGCAGGCTGACACCAGTTAGCTCTTGTCGACGGTACCCAGCATGACTTGCGGAAGAGCGTAGCGGTCCGCCAGCAGACGCGCCAGCCATTCCCGCTCGACCTCGCTCGCCTGCGATGCGAGTTCGATGCGCTTGGCACCGATATCGACGGTCAGCCGATTGCCCTCGTCTGTTTCGCGCAAGCGGAGCGATATCAGCGCCTCGCGACTGAACTCGGTGCGAAGCCGCTTCGTAAAAACAGAGCCCCAGTAGCTCTTTCTCTTCTGGTAAGAGTTCAGCTCCAGCGGCGGAAGTCCGGCATCGTAGTCGATGCTGCCACGCTTGAGCAGGAGCGTCTCCGGAATACCGGGACGAAAGATGCGAAACGCAGTGTAGGCTGCAGCCACTCCGCCAACCGTCCAGGCGCCAAGCCAGAAGACCTCAAAGACGCTTCCGTTTCCGGATAGCAGCTTCGTCAGCACCGATTTGAAACCGAACACCCATCCGCCCAGCCAGAACAGCAGGAATAGTCCGCCAAAATAGCGCGCCGGATTTCCCTTCGCTGGAATGCTGATGAGGGGGCCTTGGTCACTTCGTCTGATCGAGATCTCTGAGCCGGTCGGAGGATTCAAATCCATCACAAGCCCCAATATCTGTGGTCTAGCTTCCCTTCGGCCGCACGATGGCCCAGCCGATGCGGAGCAATTGCTGACGTCCCGTCACCAGCCATTCGAAGGCGCGCGGCACTTCGGGCACGATACCGGGAAAGCGCGCGAGAATTTCCGGCGGCGGGGTACCCGCCGTATCGGAGGCGCGCCAGACCACGACGCCGCCGCTCTCGCTGAATTTCGTCTGTGACATCCAAGGCGTGCGCGCGGGATTGGCATCGATGAAGAGATGCGGCCGGCCGGAATGCAGCGTGATCAGGCTCGCAAGCTGAGTTTCACCCGCAACCGCGCGCAGGCGATGGTTGGTGCGCCGGGAAAAGCTGTCATCGAAGAAATCCGAGATCGCGCGCGCCGGCATCGAGGTCGCGATCTCGCCGGTGCCGGTCAACGGCATGAACAGGACGGCCAGTACGACGCCGGCAGCGGGCGCCACGACGGCCGCGGCCCACACCGTGCGCAGCATGCGTGCTCGGCGCATCGCAATGAGATCGCCGGCGACCACGACCATGGCGAGACCCGACATGACCAGCACGACGCCTGCGCCGCCGACGACGGCCTCGAGCCCGAACAGGCCGGAGATCAGGACCGCGGCAAGCGCCGGCGCCAGCGCGAAAAAATAGACGAAATTGCGCGCGAGCGGCTCGACCGGCGGCCGGTAGATGATCGGCGCCTCCTCGTTCTTGCCGGCGAACAGGGGTGTGTTGAGGAAGGTCAGCACCGGAACGGCGATCGCACCGAGCACGAGACCACCGAGCAGCCAGGCCGCGTGAATCGCGCGAGCGCTGAGGTCTGCAATTTGCGGCAAGGCCGGCAGCACCAGCGTCTCGGCGCGCATGAGCCAGATAGCATAGGGCAGCGCCAGCGCGGCGACGACCACGACCGCGAACAGCGGATCGAGCGCGCGCAACGTTCGGCGCCCGCCTGCGGTCGAGAGCGCGAAGATCACGAGCAGCGCGAGCAGGAAGATCGCAGCCGGCGTGGTCAGGAGCAGCAAGCCAGCCTCGATCGACCAGGCGAACCAGGCATTGCCGCGGCGCTGGCCGATGATCTGCCAGGAAT
>JAEWHT010000391.1 GCA_023387695.1 Pseudomonadota bacterium
CCCGAGCCCCCCCCCGCCTTTGCCTCAATAAGCAATCTGGCTGTCGGCAGCTTCTTTTGCAGAGCAGTGAACGCATTTGCAATGGTGGCACGTTCGTCCGATTCACGATGACGGACGATCGAAACAATTTCTTTCTGGGCGCGCGCCACCTGATTACTAACAATAAGATCGTACGCAAATTCCGTCAGATCGGAGAACTTGATCCGCAGATTATTTTCGACGATCAGCCGAATTACTCCCAAGGCGGCGCGCCGCAGCGCGTACGGATCTTTGCTACCTGTCGGTTTCTCGTCGATGGACCAAAAGCCAACCAGCATGTCAACCTTATCCGCCAGCGCAACTGCAATGCTGACAGGGTCCGTCGGCACCCTGTCGCTGGGGCCTTGCGGCTTGTAGTGCTCTTCGCAAGCTGCCGCTACAGATTCATCTTCGCCCTGCGCCCGAGCGTAATACTTTCCCATCAAACCTTGTAGTTCAGGAAACTCCCCAACGACTTCAGTCAACAAATCCGCTTTTGCTAAACGCGCCGCGCGCCGAGCCTTGGTTACGTTGGCTCCAACGAATGGCGCTATGTACGTAGCAAGGGCTTCAATGCGCCTAATCCTGTCGGCCTGCGTCCCAAGCTTCTCGTGGAACACGATCTGCTCGAATTTCGGCAGACGATCCTCGAGCTTGGTCTTCAGGTCGGTCTCGTAGAAGAACTTCGCATCCGACAAGCGCGGACGGATCACGCGCTCATTGCCTGATACGATGACCTTGCCGCCGTCGCTCGCTTCGATATTGGCGGTGAGAACGAACTTGTTGGTCAGCTTCCCTGTCTTGGGATCCTTGACCACAAAGCACTTCTGGTTGTTACGGATGGTGGCGCGGATCACCTCATCCGGGATCTTGAGGTATTCCGCTTCGAACGACCCCATCATGACCACGGGCCATTCGACGAGGCCGGAGACTTCGTCAAGCAGGACCTGATCCTCGACGAGTTCAAAACCCTGCGCGAACGTCAATTCCTTGGCGTCGGCGAAGATGATGTCCTTGCGCGCCTGCGGATCGAGGATGACCTTTGCCGCCTTGAGCTTCGCCTCGTAGTCTTCGAAGCGGCGCACGGAAATCGCAGCTGGTGCCATGAAGCGATGGCCGTAGGTGGTCTGGCCGGTCGCGATGCCATCGACCTCGAACTTCACGATATCGGGTTCTTCCGTCTCGGGACCAAACGTCGCGATGATCGCATGCAGCGGACGCACCCAGCTCAGCGAGCCGGGCTTGCCGGAGCGCGCACCCCAGCGCATCGATTTCGGCCAGGGGAAGGTGCGGATGATAACGGGGAGGATTTCCGCGAGCACGTCGATCGCGTCGCGCCCGGCCTTCTCGATCAATGCGATGTAGAAGTCACCCTTGGGGTCGCGCTGGATCTTGGCCTCATCCAGCGACTTCAAGCCGGTCGCTTTCAGAAAGCCCTGCACGGCCGCATCGGGCCCGCCGACCTTCGGTCCGCGGCGTTCGGTCTTGAGGTCAGGCTGGCGCGCGGGAATGCCGTGCACGGTGAGTGCAAGCCGGCGCGGCGTCGCGAAGGCTTTTGCGCCCTCGTAGACGAGGCCTTCGGCGACGAGCTTCTCGGTCACCAAACGGCGCAGATCGTCGGCCGCCTTGGCCTGCATGCGCGCGGGAATTTCTTCCGAGAACAGTTCAAGCAAAAGATCGGGCATCAGGCCGCTCCGCCCGCTTCAGTATGGATCCAGGCTTCGCCGCAGGCTTTTGCCAGCTCGCGCACCCGAAGAATGTAGCTCTGCCGTTCGGTCACGGAGATCACGCCGCGCGCGTCGAGCAGGTTGAAGACGTGGCTCGCCTTGATGCACTGGTCATAGGCGGGCAGCGACATAAGGTGCGCTTCGCGCTTGCCGTCCTTCCAACCCTCGTCGAGATATTTCCGGCAAGCAGCTTCCGCCATCTTGAACTGCTCGAACAGCATCGCGGTGTCGGCGATTTCGAAATTGTGCTTCGAATATTCCCGTTCGGCCTGAAGGAAGACGTCGCCATAGGTAACCTTGGCATCGCCGTCGCGGCCGTTGAAGTTGAGGTCATAGACGCGGTCGACGCCCTGCACATACATCGCGAGGCGCTCGAGCCCGTAGGTGAGCTCGCCCGCGACCGGCGCGCATTCAAAGCCTGCGACCTGCTGGAAATAAGTGAACTGGCTGACTTCCATGCCGTCGCACCAGCACTCCCAGCCAAGACCCCAGGCGCCCAGTGTCGGGCTCTCCCAATCGTCCTCGACGAAGCGGATGTCGTGCACGGCGGAATCGATGCCGATCGCGGCGAGCGACTTCAGGTACAGCTCCTGAAGGTTCGGCGGCGACGGCTTCATGATCACCTGGAACTGGTAGTAGTGCTGCATCCGGTTGGGATTCTCGCCGTAGCGGCCGTCCTTAGGCCGGCGCGAGGGCTGCACGTAGGCGGCGTTCCAGGGCTTTGGCCCGAGCGCACGCAGCGTGGTCGCCGGATGGAAGGTACCCGCGCCCATTTCCATGTCGTAGGGCTGCAGGATCACGCAGCCCTGCTCGGCCCAGAACCGCTGGAGCGCGAGGATGAAGCCCTGGAACGAGCGTTCCGGGCGCATATGGGCGGGCAATGAGGCGTCCATCGTCAGATCAGGCTCTCGCGGGGGGTTTTGAATCGCGCGGGACCGTATCGACGGCAGGGGTGGGAATCAAGGCAAAGGGGGCGGATTCGGCCTCGTCTCCGTCATGGCCGGGCATAGCCGTCCGAAGGACGGCGTCGCTTCCGCTCGCCTATGTCCCGGCCATCCACGGCCTTATTGCCGCACGGAGAACGTGGATGCCCGGGACAAGCCCGGGCATGACGATTGGAGTAGCTAACCCGGCCGATACGCTCCGGTCACGGGGTCACGCTTCAGCGTCTGGACGGCCCCCATATGGGCGGCCTCGGCGACACGCGACAGGCGCATCTCCTCCAGCTCCTCATTGATCCTGATGGCGGTCTTGTACGCCCAGCGGACCACGGCAAGCCCACCCAGGACGCCCGCGAATGCAACGAACGGCGGCATCGGTCGATCCTTGTTCAATGCTCAGCCCCCACGCGCATATTCGCGTACTCCGGGCCGCGCCGCAATTGGCTCAGTCCGGACCAAATGGCGCGGGATAGGCCTCGCCTAGAACCCGAATTTCGCCCAGATCGCCCGGGTCTCGACCGCCGAGATCAGGTCGTCCGGCAGGCTGGCCATTGATTCCATGGCCGAAAGTTGCCCCGCGCCGGCCGATTTTCGCCCGAGCAGGCCGGACAGCAGCCCCGTCGGCTGCGCAATCACGGGGGTGAGAACCTTCTCGCCGTAGCGGGCACGAAGAGTTGAGCGGAGGTCGCCGATGCCATCGGCGAGCCCAAGCGCGATCGAGGTTTCGCCCGCCCAGTACTCGCCGGTGAACAGGGTGTCGTCCGCCCCCTTGAGCCGCGCACCGCGGCTCTCCTTCACCAACGCGATGAATATCTGGTGGATCTCCCGCTGAAGCGCCTTCAGCTTGGCGACGTCGTCGGGATTCTCGGGCAGGAACGGATCGAGCATCGCCTTGTGCGCGCCGGCCGTGTAGAGGCGCCGCTCGATGCCGAGCCGCTTGATCGCCTCCTGGAAACCGAAGCTGCCACCGACCACGCCGATCGAGCCGAGGATCGAGGACGGATCGCAGAAGATCTCGTCGCCCGCGCAGGCGATCATGTAGCCGCCGGAGGCCGCGACGTCCTCGACGAAGACCAGCACCGGCAGCTTCTTCTCCGCCGCCAACTGCTTGATGCGCAGATAGATCTGGCGCGACTGCACCGGTGAGCCGCCGGGCGAATTGATCACCAGCGCCACCGCCTTGGCGTTGCGCATTGAAAACGCCCGCTCCAGCACACGCGCGACGCCCGCGAGCGACATGCCCGGACGCAGCGGCGTCACCGCGCCGATCACGCCGGACAGCCGCACCACCGGCACCACCGCCGTGCCCGGGCGGAAACGCGCAGGCAGATATTGCATGAGCTTGTCGGCCAGGCCGGAACTCCCGCGATCGTTCAATTGTTCGGCCATGCCGTCACCTCTGGTTAACCATTCTTTATCACGCGACTGTCATTGCTGGTGCCTGGAACGTGTTTTGCAGAATCCTCGTTGGGAAGCTGCAATAGGCAGCGGAGGAAACGTCATGAAGATCTATCTGCTGTTGATGCTGATCGGTGCGCTCTTCACGGCGATTCGCTTTACGTCCCAGCCGGAACAGCAGTCGGAAACGCTTCCGCAGTAAGCTGTCACGACTCCCCCAGCGACAAGACCGCCCTCCCCTCCAGAATATTCCTCACCTCTTTTTTAGGCACACGTGACTCATCATTGAGCATGAGTCCCGGCAGCAATCGCATCGGCGCCCGGCCGCCTTTGACGGCGCGTACCAGCACGCGGATCGCAGGCTTCTCCGCTTCGCCATGAACCGGCAGGATCGACAGGCTGCCGAAGCCGCGTGACAGCGCTGCCAAAACATCCGCCAGTCCGTCAGCACGCCAGATCAGTGTCAACACGCCGTTCGATCGGAGGATGCGGCGCGCTGCATGCATCCACGCATGCAGGGTCTCCTCGGTTGCAACATGCGCTGTGTGACGCGCCTGATCGGGCGAGCCGCGATGTCGCGCTGGATCGTTGAAGGGCGGGTTCATCAACACGCAATCCGCGCTGTCGGGCATGAGCCCGTGTGCCGCAAAGGCCCGCGCATCATCAGTGACGTCGAGCACGATCACATCAGCGGCAAGCGCATTCGCCGCTGCATTGACGCGCGCAAGCTCAGCAAGTTCCGGATCGATCTCAACGAGGCAGAGATCAATCCCGGCCACGCGCCGCGCCAGCGCCAGGCCGGCCGCGCCGACGCCGGCACCGAAATCGACCACACGCTCACCGGCGCGGGCTTCCGTCGCCGCCGCAAGCAGGATGGCGTCGTGTCCGGCGCGGTGGCCGGATCGCTTCTGCCTCAGCAGCAACTGCCCGCCGAGAAAGGCGTCCTCGGTGATATCTGTGACGACGTCAATCATCGCCGCGCAATTCGTGGCTGAGGCCGGCGTCCGTGAGGAGTTGCCGGGCCTCCTGGGCATCGTCCTCATGGACCAGGATCCGCCGCGGCAGGACGCCGAGCGAGCCTTCGATAATGCTCATGTTCTGGTCCAGCACCAGATGATGGATGTTGGCGCCGTCGAGCAGCGCGCCGATCGCCGACACCAGCACGATATCGTTGGTCCGAACCAGTTCACGCAAAACGGGCCTCCTGCCTGGAAGGGGTCAAAGCGGCAAATGTCAATGGTTCCACAGGACTTGCCGCATCCCCGTCCAGTTTCTATTGTCTTTCCATCAGAATAGCCCCTCCGGGGCAAATATTGGAGACCGGCGTGGCCGTCATCGTACCTTTCGAAACCCCCGGCGCGTCGATCGAAGAGCTGGTGGCCCTTGTCGCCGGTGACATGGAGCGCGTCAACGCCACCATCCTGTCGCGGACCGGGTCTGACGTGACCATGATCCCGGAAGTCGCCAACCATTTGATCTCCTCTGGCGGCAAGCGGCTGCGTCCGATGCTGACGCTCGCGATGGCGAACCTCGCCGGCTACACCGGCGACGGCCACATCAAGCTCGCTGCCTCCGTCGAGTTCATGCATACCGCCACGCTCCTCCACGACGATGTCGTGGATGAGAGCGAGATGCGCCGCGGCAAGCTGTCGGCGCGGATGCTCTGGGGCAATGAGGCCAGCGTGCTGGTCGGCGACTTCCTGCTCGGCCAGGCCTTCCGGATGATGGTCGAGGTCGGCTCGCTGCGCGCGCTCGACATCCTCTCGGCCGCCGCCGCCACCATTGCCGAGGGCGAGGTGATGCAGCTTGCCGCTGCCAAGAACACTGCGACCACCGAGGACGAATATCTCGCCGTCATCCGCGGCAAGACCGCCGAGCTGTTCGCGGCGGCCTCCGAGGTCGGCCCGGTCATCGCCAACCGCCCGAAGGCGGAACAGACCTCCTGCCGCTCGTTCGGCATGAATCTCGGCATCGCCTTCCAGCTCGTCGACGACGTGCTCGACTATGGCGGCAAGAGCGCAAAGCTCGGCAAGAACACCGGCGACGATTTCCGCGAGGGCAAGATCACGTTGCCCGTCGTGCTCGCCTTCCGTCGCGGCAACGACACCGAGCGCGCCTTCTGGATCAAGGCGCTCGAGCGCGGCGAGATCGGCGACAGCGATCTCGACCACGCCATCGGCCTGATGAACAAGCACCGCGCGCTCGAGGACACACTGAGCCGCGCCCAGCACTATGGCGCCATGGCGGTCGACGCGCTGGCCCTGTTCCCGTCCTCGCCGATGAAGAGCGCGCTGGAGCAGGTGGTGGCGTTCTGTCTGGCACGGTCGCACTGAGGGCGACTGGGCGCTTTCAGCTTCCACTAACAACCCGTTCTCCTGAGGGGCTCGCTACGCTCGCACCTCAGCGTGACGGGTATAGATGTGTGCACGCCGCTTCTCCCCGTCATTGCGAGCGCAGCGAAGCAATCCAGAATCCATCCGCGGAAACAGCCTGGATTGCTTCGCTGCGCTCGCAATGACGGAGTATGGCGCGCAACCTCGCATCTCTCGTGTCCCGGACGCGCTGCAGCGTGAAGCGCTGCTGCGCTGAGCCGGGACCCACGCGACACCGAGCGATCAACAATATGGGCCCCGGCTCTGCAGCGCACCGCCGAAGAAGCGCTGCGCTGCGTCCGGGGCACGGCAGCAGTCAGTAACTTGCATTTCGCAAGTTACTGCCCTACCTTCCTTGTCATGCAGCCCAAATCTCCCTCCATCCAGGAATGCCCGGTCGGCCGCGCCGTAGAAACCGTCGGCGAATGGTGGAGCATTCTGATCCTGCGCGACGCGCTGCAGGGCTCGACGCGGTTCGACGAGTTCGCGCGCAACCTCGGTATCGCGCCGAACATCTTGTCGCGGCGCCTCGCGCATCTCACCAAGACCGGCATGTTCGTCCGCCGCCGCTATCAAGAGCGACCGCCGCGTTACGAATATGTGCTGACCGACAAGGCGCGGGATTTCTTCCCTGTGATCGCGACGCTGCTCGCCTGGGGCAACAAGCATCTCGCGCCGAAGGGCGAATCCATCCTGCTGGCGAACCGGGACGATCGGCGTCCGCTCGATCCCGTCGTGGTCGACGCCACCGACATGCAGCCGATCACGCTTGCCAATGCTGTCGTGATCGCGGGCCCCGGTGCGAGCCGCCTGATGCGGCGGCGGCTGACCTCGCTCAAAGCCATGAACCCGGCCGTTGCGCCGGCGGGAGACTGACATGCGTCGTATCGTCGTAACGGGAATGGGCGCGGTGTCGCCGCTCGGCTGTGGTGTCGAATTGTCATGGCGCCGGCTGCTCGCGGGGCAAAGTGGCTTGCGGCCGCTCCCCCAATGGTCGCAGGCGCTGCCCGCGCGCATTGCCGGTCTTGTGCCCGACAAGGCCGACGATGCCGATGGCGGCTTCGATCCGTCGGAGGCCGCCGCACCCAAAGATCAGCGCAAGATGGACCGCTTCATCCTGTTTGCACTGCTCGCAACGGCTGAAGCCGTCACGCAGGCCAAATGGACGCCGCAGGATGCTGCATCGCTGGAGCGAACCGCCACGATCATCGGCTCCGGCGTCGGCGGCTTCCCGGCGATGGCGGAAGCCGTGCGTATCACCGAGCAACGAGGCCCGCGTCGGCTGTCGCCGTTCACGATCCCCTCGTTCCTCGCCAATCTCGCGGCCGGCCACGTCTCGATCAAATACGGCTACAAGGGCGCGCTGGGCACGCCAGTGACTGCGTGTGCCGCCGGTGTCCAAGCGATCGGCGATGCCGCACGCCTGATCCGATCAGGCGAAGCCGATGTCGCGATCTGCGGTGGCGCGGAAGCCTGCATCGACATCGTCAGCCTCGGCGGCTTTGCGGCAGCCCGCGCACTATCAAGCGGCTTCAACGACAAGCCCACGCGCGCCTCGCGTCCGTTCGATCGCGATCGCGACGGCTTTGTCATGGGCGAAGGTGCCGGCATTCTCGTGATCGAGGAGCTGGAGCACGCGCTCGCGCGCGGCGCGACACCAATCGCCGAGATCGTTGGCTACGGCACGACGGCGGATGCCTATCACATGACGTCGGGACCGCCGGACGGCGACGGTGCCCGCCGCGCCATGGAGATCGCATTGCGGCAGGCAAACCTCGCGCCCGCAGATCTGCAGCACCTCAATGCGCATGCGACCTCGACGCCCGCCGGTGACGAAAGCGAGCTTGGCGCGATCGGCGCACTATTCGGCCGCAACAAGTCCATCGCGATCAGCGCAACCAAGTCGGCCACCGGCCATCTGCTCGGCGCTGCCGGGGGGCTGGAGGCGATCTTCACCGTGCTCGCGCTGCGCGACCAGATCGCACCGCCGACGCTCAATTTCGAAAGCCCGGATCCGGGCGCTGATGGCATCGACATTGTCGCTGGGATTGCGCGTCCGATGCCGATGCAGCACGCGATCTCCAACGGCTTCGGCTTTGGCGGCGTCAA
>JAEWHT010000393.1 GCA_023387695.1 Pseudomonadota bacterium
GTCCCGCACTCCTATCCCGGTTGTTCCCAACATGCGCCCAATGAGCACATCCTGCTGCCATTGACCGAAGAGGCCTTGACGGTGATGGCTGGCCTGTTCTGGGATCTCGGCGAATTACAGAAGCCGCTGACCTGAGCCCATTAACCCGAGCCGACGTCCAGTCGAAAGTCACATTCTAATCTGGGCCCAGATGTGCTTGCATCCGCCCGCATCATCCTGAAAGGGGAGAAAAAGTGAAACATTTCCGTCACATCGGCCTTGCGCTCGCCGCGACCTTTGTCGTCAGCCAGGCCGGCGCCGAAGAGCTGACCGGCACGCTGAAGAACATCAAGGACACCGGCGCCATCACGCTCGGCTTCCGCGATTCCTCGATCCCGTTCTCGTATCTCGACGACAACCAGAAGCCCGTCGGGTTCGCGATGGACATCTGCTACAAGATCGTCGACGCCGTGAAGAAGGAGCTCAAGCTCGACAAGCTCGAGGTGAAGCTCAATCCGGTGACCTCGGCCACGCGTATTCCGCTGATGGCGAACGGCACCATTGACCTCGAATGCGGCTCGACCACCAACAATGCCGAGCGTCAGAAGCAGGTCGCCTTTACCAACACCCACTTCCTGACCGCCAGCCGCTACGTCTTCAAGAAGTCGAGCGGCCTGAAGTCGATCGACGACCTCAAGGGCAAGACGGTGGTCTCCACCGCCGGCACCACCAACATCAAGCAGCTGACCGAAGCCAACGTCGAGAAGAAGCTCGGCGCCAACATTATCCCGGCCAAGGATCACGCCGAAGCCTTTCTGATGGTCGAGACCGATCGCGCAGTCGCCTTCGTGATGGACGACATCCTGCTCGCGAGTCTCGTGGCTGGTTCGAAGACGCCGGACGACTACGTCATCTCCAAGGACGCGTTCTCCAAGCCCGAGCCCTACGGCATCATGCTTCGCAAGGACGATGCGCCGTTCAAGAAGGTGGTCGATGCGGCAACCGCTGCACTCTACACCTCCGGCGAAGGCCAGAAGATCTACGACAAGTGGTTCATGTCCAAGATCCCGCCGAAGGGTCTCAACCTCAACACGCCGATTTCGCCCGAGCTGAAAAATGAGTTCGCAAAGCCCTCGGACTCGCCGATCCCGGACGACTACAAGTAAGATCGAACCTCGACCTTGCGGTCGGGGTCATGTCCGGCCACTCTTGACACAAGAGTGGCCGGACATTTGCATAGACGCCCACTACGGATCTGAGGGGCGCGTTCGCGCGGGGGACACGTGAACTACCATTGGAACTGGGGAATCTTTTTCCAGCCGAACCCGATGGGGACCGGCACCTATCTTGACCTGTTGTTGTCGGGACTGGTGCTGACCCTCGAAACCGGGGTGCTGGCCTGGATCATCGCTCTGATCACCGGCTCGGTTGTCGGCGTGATGCGCACGCTGCCGTCGAAGTCGGCCTCCTGGTTCGGCTTTTGCTACGTCGAATTCTTCCGCAACATGCCGCTGCTGGTGCAGCTGTTCCTGTGGTTCTTCGTGCTGCCGGAATTGCTGCCGAAGGCCGCGGGCCTCTGGCTCAAGCAATTGCCGAACGCGCCATTCTGGACCGCTGCGATCGGCATTGGCTTCTTCATGTCGGCGCGTGTCGCTGTGCAATTGCAGGCCGGCATCGGCTCGCTGCCGCGCGGGCAGAAGATGGCCGCGACCGCGCTCGGCCTGACCACAGTGCAGGCCTATCGCTACGTTTTGCTACCAATGGCGTTCCGCATCATCCTGCCGCCGCTGACATCTGAGTTCCTCAACACCATCAAGAACACCGCGGTCGCTATCACCATCGGCCTGCTCGAATTGACCGGACAAGCACGCTCGATGCAGGAATTCTCGTTCCAGGTATTCGAGGCTTTCACCGCCGCGACGCTTCTCTACCTCCTCGTCAACGCCGTCGTCGTGACCGCGATGCGCTTCCTCGAGCGCTACGTCGCGATCCCCGGCTACATCACGGGGAAATAGCGCCATGTTCAGCAATTTCGATTTTGACGTCATCATCCGCGCGCTGCCCTATCTTTTCTACGAGGGCATGAGTTTCACGCTGATGCTGACGGCGCTCTCCGCGCTTGGCGGGCTGGTCTTCGGCACGGCGATCGCACTGATGCGGCTGTCTGGCTACAAGACGCTCGGGCGCATCGCCGGCCTCTATGTCGACTTCATGCGCTCGCTGCCGCTGGTGCTGGTGATCTTCTGGTTCTACTTCCTTGTGCCCTATATCGGACAATGGGTGACCGGCGCAGCGCGCCCGATCAGCGTCGGCGCGTTCGCGTCCTCGCTTATCACCTTCATCATGTTCGAGGCCGCTTATTTCTCCGAGATCATGCGCGCCGGAATCCAGTCGATCTCGCGCGGACAGCCGGCCGCGGCCAGCGCGCTGGGCCTGACCTACGCGCAGACCATGCGCTACGTTGTGCTGCCGCAGGCGTTCCGCAACATGCTGCCGGTTCTGATCACGCAGACCATCGTGCTGTTCCAGGACACCTCGCTGGTCTACGTGCTGTCGATCACCGACTTCCTCGGTGCGGCCAGCAAGGTCGCGCAACGTGACGGCCGTCTGGTCGAGATGTATCTGTTTGCCGCTGTCGTCTACTTCACCATTTCCTGTATCGCGTCTTACGGCGTTCGCCGCCTGCAGTCGCGCATCGCCATCATTCGATAGAGCGTGTCGGTCATGATCGAAATCAGCCACGTCAACAAATGGTACAGCCCGACTTTCCAGGTGCTGACCGACTGCACCACCAGCGTCACCAAGGGCGAGGTCGTCGTGGTCTGCGGACCCTCCGGTTCGGGCAAGTCGACGCTGATCAAATGCGTCAATGCGCTGGAGCCGTTCCAGAGCGGGGACATCAGCGTCGACGGCACCAAGGTCAACGATCCCAAGACCAATCTGCCGAAGCTGCGCTCGCGCGTCGGCATGGTGTTCCAGCACTTCGAGCTGTTCCCGCATCTGAAGATCATCGACAATCTCTGCCTCGCGCAGCAGAAGGTGCTGGGGCGGTCGCACGACAAGGCGATGGCGAAAGGCATGCAGCTCTTGGAGCGCGTCGGCCTGAAGGAGCACGCGCAGAAGTTTCCGGCGCAGCTCTCCGGCGGCCAGCAGCAACGCGTCGCGATTGCGCGCGCGCTCGCGATGGATCCGATCGTGATGCTGTTCGACGAGCCGACCTCGGCGTTAGACCCTGAGATGGTCAGCGAAGTGCTCGACGTCATGGTCGATCTCGCCCGCGAAGGTATGACCATGATGGTCGTGACCCACGAAATGGGCTTCGCCCGCAAGGTCGCCAACCGCGTGATCTTCATGGACCGCGGCGAGATCGTCGAGGACGCGCCAAAGGACGATTTCTTCGGCAAGCCCCGCAGCGACCGCGCGCAGAAGTTTTTGTCGAAGATTCTGTCGCACTAGCCGTCATTCCGGGGCGCGACGCAGTCGCGAGCCCGGAATCCATAACCACCATCGGGAGTATGGATTCCGGGCTCGTCGCTGCGCGCCGCCCCGGAATGACGAATAGTAGGGTGCTCGGCACCCACAACTGGCGTATAACGCCTCAAATCCCCCTTTCCTGGAGACCAGCCTTGGATTCGACCGCCTACGTCAATGGCTCATTCGTCCCGCTCTCGGACGCGAAAATCTCGGTGCTCGACCGCGGCTTCCTGTTCGCTGACGGCATTTACGAGGTCTCGGCCGTGCTCGATGGCAAGCTGGTCGACAACGCCTCGCATCTCGCGCGGCTGGAACGCTCGGTCGGCGAAATCAAGCTGAAGCTTCCGGAGACGCTCGAGCGCATCACCGAGATCCAGAAGGAGCTCATTGCGCGCAACAAGATCGAGAGCGGCCTCGTCTATCTCCAGGTCACGCGCGGTGCCGACAAGGGGCGCGACTTCGCTTTCCCCAAGGCTGACGTCAAATCGAGCCTGGTGATGTTCACCTCCTCAAAGGACATCATCAACGCTGCTTCGGCCAAGACCGGCATCAACGTCATTACCGTGCCCGACATCCGCTGGGAGCGCCGCGACATCAAGAGCGTCGCGCTGCTGGCTCAGGTGTTGGCGAAGCAAGCTGCGGCCGAAGCCGGCGCTGGCGAAGCCTGGATGCTGGAAGACGGCTACGTCACCGAAGGCGGCTCGTCGTCGGCGTTCATCCTCACCAAGGACGACGTCATCGTTACCCGTAAGAACTCCAACGCGATCCTGCCGGGCTGCACCCGCAAGGCCGTTGTCGCGCTCGCCGAAGAGCGCCAGCTCCGCGTCGAGGAGCGATCGTTCACGGTGGATGAAGCGCTCGCCGCGAAGGAAGCGTTTGCGACGTCGGCCTCGCTGTTCGTGCAGCCGGTCGTCGCGATCGACGGCAAGAAGGTCGGTGACGGCAAGCCCGGTCCGATGGCGACGCGATTGCGCGAAATCTATGTAGAGTTCGCCAAGGCGACGGCGGTCTAAGCCACTTACGCAACTGCTGTAGGGTGGGCAAAGGCGCACTTGCGCCGTGCCCACCACCTCTCTCGTTCGCGAAAGACGGTGGGCACGTTTGCGCTTTGCCTACCCGAGAGACTACCCGCGGCCTACGCCGCCGACGCCTTCACCTTCACCGGATGCACCGCGCGGAATGCGATCGCCAGCCTGTTCCAGGCATTGATCGCGCCGACCAGCGCGGTCAGGTTCACCGTCTCCGCGTCGGTGAATTGCGTGCGGACCTGCTCGTAGACATCATCGGGCGCACGCGTCTCGGCGATCAGCGTCACCGACTCGGCCCAGGCCAGCGCAGCGCGCTCGCGATCGGTATAGAGCGGGGATTCGCGCCAGGCGTTGAGCAGATAGATGCGCTGCTCGGTCTCGCCGCGCTTGCGCGCGTCTTCGGTATGCATGTTGATGCAGAAAGCGCAGCCGTTGATCTGCGAGGCCCGGATCTTGACGAGCTCGATCAGTGATTTCTCGAGTCCGGTTGACTGGATCTGCTCTTCCATCGCCATCAGCGACTTCATCGTTTCAGGGGCGGCCTGGTAGAAATTCATGCGAGGCTTCATGGTCGTTCTCCTTGCTTCAAGTTGAGGTCAGTGGGCGCCGCCGGCCGAGACGTGGCCGGCTTTCTTCAGGAACAGGACGGCGATCAGGGCGACGATCAGCGCGATGCCGAGCAGATAGAAAGTGTCGCTGAAGGCGAGGATGTAGGCTTGCTTCTGCACGATATGTCCGATCGCGACATAGGCCCGATGCGACGCATCCGCGCGGTCGAGCACGCCGTGATTGATGAAATACTGCGTGAGCTGTTCCAGCCGCGTGCGGGTCGCCTGTTCGAACACCGAGACCGATTGCGTCAGCACGTTGGAGTGATACTGCTCGCGCTTGGTCAGCACGGTCTGCAGCAGCGCGATGCCGACGGCGCCGCCGAGGTTACGCATCATGTTGAACAGGCCGGAGGCCGAGCCCGCGTTCTCCGGCTCGATGCCGGCGGTCGCGACCGCCGATAGCGGGGCCATCACCAGCGCCTGGCCGATTGCGCGAACGACGTTGGGCCACAACAGCTGGTCGGCCGCATAATCGTTGGTCATGAAGATGTTCATGAAGTTCGAGCCGGCGAACAGGATGAAGCCGACACCGATGATGATCCGCGCGTCGAACTTTTGCATCAAGCGCGGCACCAGCGGGATCAGCACGAGCTGCGGCAATCCGGTCCAGGCCAGCACCGTGCCGATCTGCTCGGCATTGTAGCCCTGGATGCGTGACAGATATTGCGGCAGGATGAACACCGAGCCGTAGAGCGCGACGCCGAGCAGGAAGTTCGCGAGCATGCCGAAGCCGAAATTGCGGCGGACCAGCAGGCGAAGGTTCAACAGCGGCTTCTTTACCGTCAACTCGATGATCAGGAACACGGTCAGTGCAACGACTGCGATGACCGAGAGCTTGACGATGAAGGGCGAGCCGAACCAGTCGTCCTTGTTGCCTTCCTCCAGCACGGTCTGCAGCGCGGACAAGCCGATCGCCATGGTGATGATGCCGGCCCAGTCGCCTTCACGGAGCAGTGACAGCTTCATTGGCTTGGCATCGAGGGCATACCAGAGCATGCCGACCATGATCGCGCCGGGGATGATGTTGACGTAGAAGATGTACTGCCAGCCGAAATTCTCGGTGAGATAGCCGCCGATGGTCGGACCAATTGCGGGTGCGAACGTCGCCGACAGCGCGAACAACGCAAGGCCAACCGGCTGCTTGGCGCGCGGCAGCAGCGTGATGATCAGCGTGAACGCCATCGGGATCAGCACGCCGCCGGTAAAGCCCTGCACGGCGCGCAGCACGATCATCTGCGGCAGGTCCTGCGCCAGAGCGCAGGCCGCCGACAGGATCAGGAACAGGATCGCATTGGTGAGCAGATAGATCCGGATCGAGAACACCTGCGCGAGCCAGCCGGACAACGGGATTACCACGATCTCGGCGATCAGATAGGAGGTCGAGATCCAGCCACCATCGTCGATGCCGGCGCCGATCGCGCCCTGGACGTCGGCGAGCGAGGCGTTGACGATCTGGATGTTGAGCACCGCCATGAACGCACCGAGCGTGGCGCCGATCACAGCGATCCAGGTTTTGGCCGACACGGCCGGCGTTGCGGGAGCGGCGGCCGGTGCGGGGAAATTGGCAGCGGAAGCGGCGTTGATGGTTGGTTGGAGCGTGCTCATGGAAGCCTCGTCTCTGATGCGGAGACAGGATGCGTTAGGCGGATGGTTTCGATAATCGGGGAAGTCCAGGAAGGATCATCCGGCAGGACTTGATAATCCTGCCGGCCCTTCCGACGTCAGCCGCCGTTCGCGCGCGGCGCGTTGTCGGCAACGCGTCTCGTGGTCTCGCGCTCGGCCACAACAGTCGCCTTGGTGTCAACCGTCGGCACCGCCGACATGCCGGGCCGCAGCAGGCCGGTGAGGCTGCGATCATCCAGCACGATCTTCACGGGAACACGCTGCACGATCTTGGTGAAGTTACCCGTAGCATTGTCGGGAGGCAGCAGCGCGAATTCAAGGCCGCTGGCCGGCGAAAGGCTGTCGACATGGCCGTGCAGCGTGCGATTGCGAAAACTGTCGACGTGCAGCTCGACCGGCTGGCCAGCGCGCACATTCGTCAGCTGTGTTTCCTTGAAATTTGCGACGACATAGACCGCATCAAGCGGAACCACAGCCATCAACTGCGTGCCAGCCTGCACGTACTGGCCGACGCGAAGTGAGCGGGCGCCGACCGTGCCGTCAACAGGCGCAGTGATCTCGGTATAGGACAAGTTCAGCTCGGCTTGATCCGCGACCGCGCGGGCGTGATCGAGCTGTGCGGTCGCCTGCGCGCGCTGGGTGGTCAGCACGTCGACCTTGCGCTGCGCGGCGACGAGGCCGGATTTTGCGTGCTGCAATTGCGCGTTGCTGGCGCGGAGCGCGGCATCGGTCTGCTGCGCGCGCTGGATCGTGCCGGAGCCCGACTTCATGAGGTCGTCGTAGCGGGCACGCTCTTCCTGCGCGAACTTCAGATTCGCATCGGCGGCCGTGACATCGGCCGTGCTCTGTTCGATGATCGGCTGTTGCAGTTCCAACTGAGCATCGAGGTTGCGGACCGAGGCTTCGGCGGCGGCAACATCGGCGCGAGCCTGGCCGAGCGCGGCCTTGAAATCGCGGTCGTCGATCCTGGCTAGGACATGGCCGGCCTTAACCCGCTCGTTGTCGCCGACCAGCACCTGAGCGATGTAGCCGGAGACCTTCGGCGCGATGATGGTGGAGTCTGCCTTCACATAGGCGTCATCGGTCGATTCCAGGTAGCGGCCGGTCGTCAGGTAATCGTAGCCAAAGTCGCTGGCCGCGGCGACGCCGAGGACCAGTGCCAGCGCGAGAGCCGCCCGCTTGATCGCCTGACGGGACGGCTTCAGGCTGATTTTATTAGTGATTTCAGTGGTATAAGCGGCGTTCGACATGGCATCCTCCGGATCTCGCAGACGTCCCGTTCCGAAGGGGCGCTGTTGTCTGCGTGGAAGATGCGCTGTCCCGGCGCTTGTGATAATCCGCCAAAAAGCAAAATGATTGTCCACCCACGCTGCATAATCCGAGGCGCTCATGGACCGGCTGACCAGCCTGACCGCTTTCGTTCGGGTCGTTGATACCGGCGGATTCTCCGCCGCCGCCCGCAAGCTCAACATGTCCACGACCATGGTTAGCAATCACATCCAGGCCTTAGAGGAGCGGCTCGGCGCGCGGCTGCTCAACCGCACGACCCGCAAGGTCAGCGTCACCGAGATCGGCAAGGCCTATTATGATCGCTGTACCCAGATCCTCGCCGACATTGAGCAGGCCGACGACATCGCGGGCGCCTTGCAGTCGGTGCCGCGGGGGACGCTGCGGATTCATTCTGCCACACATATGGTGCCCTTCGTGGCGGGCGTCGTGGTCAAAATGCTGTCGACCTATCCGGAGGTGAAGGTCGATCTGCGCATGGGCGAAGCCGATATCGACCTGATCGAGGAGGGCTATGACGTTGCTCTCCGCATGACGCCCCCGCCGGATTCGAGCCTGATCGTCCGCAGCCTCGCCACCTGGCGTCATGTGCTGTGCTGTTCGCATGAATATCTGGAGAAGCACGGGAGGGTGCAGCAGCTCGCCGAGCTCACCGCGCATAATTGCGGCCGTCACCTCAACTATCCTTTCGGCGACGAGTGGCGCTTCTTCGACCGCAAGGGCGCGCCGGCCTCGGTGCGCATTTCAGGCAGCCTCGTCACCAACAGCGGCGAGGCGCTGCGACGGATGGTGATCGGGGGCGCCGGCATCGGCCTGCTCGCGGGATTCCTGGTGAGCGACGATCTCGACGCAGGCCGCCTGGTGCGCCTGCTGCCGGAATATCGGCCGGTCGAGATGTCGTTGAACGCAGTTTATCCGCATCGGCATCATCTCTCGGCGAAGGTGCGCACCTTCATCGACATGCTCGTGCATCACAGCGCCGAGCAGCAGAAGCTGATCAATCCGTATTCGTGAGGCCGAGACGACGGTGCTGTAGGGTGGGCAAAGCGAAGCGTGCCCACCACCTCTATCAATGGAAAGAGATCGTGGGCACGGCGCGTCGCGCCTTTGCCCACCCTACGAGAGCGTCAGCGCGGCGCTGGCAGCCTGCCAAATACGCCATCGAGCGCCACACCAATCGCAAGCAACCGCTCATCGCTTCCCGCACGGCCATCCAGCTCCAGCCCGATCGGAAGCTTGCTCGTCTCACCCAGCGCGATTGGAATCTGAATGCCGGGAATGCCGGCATTGCTGCCGGGATCGGTGTTCTGGATGTACAGCCCGAAATTCTCGAGACTGCTGGAGTCCGGATTGGACGCGATCGCAACCCGCGGCGTGGTCGGGAATACGATGGCGTCGAGACGATTGCTTGCAAAAGTCTGGGCGTAGAGCGCCTGAAGCGCCGGCCTCGCGACAGTGATCGCATGATCGTAGAGCGGCTTTGCATCGACAAAGCTGCCGTCGGGCGCCGGCAATTTGCGCGGCAGAACCAGACCCTCATAGGTGCCCTTGACGTCGGGGCTCGCGATCTGCGCGACCATGGCCTCGATCGTCACGCCCATGCCGGTACGTTGGAGATAGGCGACCATGTCGTCATAGGCCTCGTACAGCGCGACCGGGAATCCGACTTGGCCGTTGAGCTCGGCCAACTCCGGCATCTCGACGTCGACAACGGTCACGCCTTGTGCCTTCAATCGAGTGAGTGTCGCCTGAAAGGCAATTTCAGTATCGCTGTCGAGGTTTGCCAGCATGCTCTTGACGAGGCCCAGGCGAACTTGGCTCAGATCCGCCGGCACGATCGCCTCGCCGCCGGCGACGACACGATCGAGCAGCGCGACATCAACCATCGTGGCCGCCATCGGGCCTGCGGTATCGCGGGTATGGGAGATTGGCGCGATGCCAGCTTGCGGATAACGGCCCAGAGTCGGCCGCAGCGAGGCGCACCCGTTCAGCGCGCTCGGCACGCGCACCGATCCGCCAGTGTCGGTTCCGAGCCCGCCCGCCACGATCCGTGCGCCGATCGCGGCGCCCGTGCCGGACGAGGAGCCGCCGGCGATCAGTGCGTGATCATATGCGTTGCGCACGCCGTATTCGGTGCCGGTCTTGAACGCGGTGTTGTAGCCGGAGATGCCGAACGCAAGCTCGTGCATGTTGGTCTTGCCGATGATGACGGCGCCCGCGGCGCGCAGCTTCGCCACGACAGGCGCATCAGCGCTCGGAATGAAGGTCTTTAGCCCTGGCGTCCCCGCGGTGCAGGGCAGTCCGGCGACCTCGATATTGTCCTTGACCACGATGGGGACGCCGCCGAGCGGTTTGCCGGCGGCGCCGGCACCTTGCGCATCGAACGCGACGGCGGCCTTCAGCGCACCCTCTTCATCGAGAGTGACGAAGGCGTTGAGGTCGGCACTGGCTTTGGCGCGGGCGAGTGCGGCGGAGGTGAGCGCGTGGCTCGTGATCTTTCCGGCCGCGAGCTCAGCCGCAGCCTGGGTCAGGGTCAGCTGATCGAATTCCATGATGTGCCACCAAATTGCAGGGTTCCGAAAGGGAGCCTCTTCAATCCCCAAGGCTGAAGCCTCGGTGGCGTCACGTCAACCGGTGGCGCGCATCTTTGCCGGCGAAGATTCAGTCAGCCGCGTGAGCATCTGCTCGACTTCGGGCTTCACCTTTGCGATTGCTGCATCCTTCACCGGTCCGTAACCGCGGATCTCCATCGGGGCCTTGGCGATAGCGAGGAGATCGGGCAGATGCGCTGCGTCGAGCTTGCCCAGCATTTGCGCGATGATGCCCTCGTACCAGGCAATCAGCGCTCGCTCGGCGCGCCGCTCGGCCGTATAGCCGAACGGATCGAACCGCGTTCCGCGCAACACCTTGAGCCGCGTCAGCAACGCGAACGGCAACTGTATCCATTGGCCAAAGGCGCGCTTGCGCGGGCGACCGCGTGCATCCTGGCCGGACGACAGGAAGGGTGGTGCGAGATGATACTGGATGCTGAAACCGTCCTCGAATTCGCGCTTCAGCTCGTCGAGGAAGCCGCTCTGCATGTGCAGACGCGCGACCTCGTATTCGTCCTTGTACGCCATCAGCTTGAACAGGGCACGCGCGACGGCGTCGGTTAGCGCCTCGCTATCGAGAGCCGCTTCAGCATCGCGAACTCTTGTGACGAGCCCCCGGTAGCGCGCCGCGTACGCTTCGTCCTGGTAGGCGGCGAGAAAATCCGCGCGCCGGGCGATAATCTGGTCGAGCGTCTCGGCTTTCGGCGTCTCGTTTGTCTTAGGCAGGAAGTCGGGATCGGCAGCGGCGATCCGGCCCCATGCAAAGGCCTGCTTGTTGCGCTCGACCGCGACGCCATTGAGCTCGATCGCGCGCAGCATGGCCGATAGCGAGACTGGCACCAATCCGCGCTGCCACGCAAAGCCCAGCATGATGATGTTGGCATAGACGGCATCGCCAAGCAGGCGCTCGGCCAGGGCATTGGCATTGATCGTGTCGAGATGGTCGCCACCAACGACTTGCCGGATCGCGCGCAGGCGGGCGGGGGAGGCGAGATCCGCATCGCGAAAACGCACCACGTCGCCGGTCGGCATCTCCGCGGTGTTGACGGCCGCCCGCGTGCCGCGGCGATAGGTGCCGGATGCCTTCGGTGAGGAGCTGACGACGAGGTCGCAGCCGATCAGGGCATCGGCCGCGCCCTGGTCGATACGGACCTGGTGCAGCGCCTCAGGTGAGGCAGCGAGACGCACGAAGCTCAGCACCGGTCCGAATTTCTGTGCAAATCCGGTGAAGTCCAGCACCGAGACGCCGCGACGTTCGAGATGAGCGGCCATGCCGATCAGCGCGCCGACCGTGATCACGCCGGTGCCGCCGACGCCGGTTACCAGCAAATCGTAGGGACGGTCGAGCGTTGCCGGGGCGGGGAGGAGAAGCGTAGACGCGCGGCCAATCGCGTCGATCTGGCTGGCGCTCTTCTTGCGGCGTGTTGCGCCCTCGACGGTGACAAAGCTCGGGCAGAAGCCGTTGAGGCAGGAAAAATCCTTGTTGCAGGCGGACAGGTTGATCTGGCGCTTGCGGCCGAACGGCGTCTCCTTCGGCTCGACGCTGAGGCAATTGGACTCGACCGAGCAATCGCCGCAGCCTTCGCAGACGAGGTCGTTGATGTAGGCAAAGCGCTTGGGATCGGCCATCTGCCCGCGCTTGCGACGGCGCCGCTTCTCGGTGGCGCAGGTCTGCTGATAGATCAGCACCGAGACGCCCGCGACATCGCGCAGCTCGCGCTGCACGGCATCCATCTCCGCGCGCGGGTGGATCGTGGCGCCGCTGGGCAGGTCCGCCGGCAGGAATTGCGTGGGATCGTCTGATACGAGCGCGATGCGCAAGACGCCCTCGGCACGGACACTGTGCGCGATGGCATGCACGCTGACGGGGCCGTCGACCGGCTGGCCGCCGGTCATGGCGACGGCATCGTTGAACAGGATCTTGTAGGTGATGTTGGCTTTGGCGGCGATCGCCTGGCGGATCGCCATCGAGCCGGAATGATAATAGGTGCCTTCGCCCAGATTCTGGAAGACGTGTTTGTGGCCGGTAAATCGCGACGACGCAGCCCAGTTCACACCTTCGCCACCCATCTGGATCAATGATGAGGTCTCGCGGTCCATCCAGCTCGCCATGAAATGGCAGCCGATGCCGGCCAGCGCCTTCGATCCCTCCGGCACTTTGGTCGAGGTGTTGTGCGGACAGCCGGAGCAGAAATAAGGCGTCCGCGTCGCGCCCTCGACATTGATCGTGCGCTCGGCCTCCGGCAGGAGGGCGGCAGCACGAGCACCGAGATTGAGGTCCGGAAACATCGGATCAAGCCGGCGCGCCAGTACGCCGGCAAGCGCTCGCGGCGATAATTCGCCGATCCACGAAATCAGCCGTGCTCCTCGCTCATCGTGTTTGCCGACCATGCGCTCGGGCTTGGCACCGGGATAATCGTAGAAGTATTCCTTGAACTGGCTTTCGATGATGCCGCGCTTCTCCTCGACCACGAGGATCTCGCGCTTGCCCTTCACGAAATCCATCGCGTCGTGCAGCGCCAGCGGCCAGACCATGCCGACCTTGTAGATGTCGATGCCGATATTGCGACAGGCGGCTTCATCGAGGCCCATCAGCCGCAGTGCTTCCATCAGATCGAGATGCGCCTTGCCTGTTGTGACGATGCCGTAGGTCGCATTGGGGATATCGTAGATGTGGCGGTCGATCGGATTGGCTTTCGCAAAGGCGTAGACGGCGTGCTTCTTTGCCTCCAGCCGCTCCTCGATCTGCGGGCCCGGCAGATCGGGCCAGCGATAGTGCAGTCCGCCCGGCGGTGGCGTGAAGTCCGGTGTGCGGAAGATGCGCGGCGGGCGCAGCGCCACGGAGGCTCCGGATTCCACGATCTCGGAGATGGCCTTGAAGCCGACCCACATGCCGGAGAAGCGGCTCAATGCGTAGCCATATTCACCGAACGCCAGATATTCGTCGACGCTGGCGGGATGCAGCGTCGGCATGAACCAGCTCATGAAGGCGACGTCGGACTGGTGCGGCATCGAAGATGACACGCAGCCGTGGTCATCGCCGGCGACGACCAGCACACCGCCATGCGGCGACGAGCCGTAGGCATTACCGTGCTTCAGAGCGTCACCGGAGCGATCGACGCCGGGGCCTTTGCCGTACCAGAGCCCGAACACACCATCGACTTCACGCTCAGCCTGCGTCTCGACCTGCTGCGAGCCGAGCACGGCAGTCGCCGCGAGGTCTTCGTTCACGGCGGGGAGGAATTCGATGCGGTCCCGCTTCAATCGTTCCTGGATGCGCCAGAGCTCGAGATCGATGCCGCCGAGCGGCGAGCCGCGATAGCCGGAGATGAAGCCGGCGGTGTTGAGCCCCGCGGCGCGGTCGCGCCTGATCTGGTCGAGCGCAATGCGGACGATCGCTTGCGTGCCGGTGAGAAAGACGCGGCCGTCCTCGCGATCGTAGCGGTCGGAGAGCTCGTAGGCGTCGAGTGAGGGAATCGCGTCCATGGTGGACCTCGCGCGGCATCCTGCCGAATGGGCAAAGGGTAAGCCGCGAGAGCTGGTAGGTCTTACCTATTTATCCCGCTGTAGCTTCTAATTCGGTAGAATTTTGCTCTGGATCGGAGAATTTGGTAATACTACCCGATTTGAGGGGTTTCGATGATTGAAGACCAGGACACGCGGATTCTCGCGCATCTCCAGAAGGATGGCCGCGCCACCAACCAGCAGCTCGCTGATGAGGTCGGCATGTCGACCTCGGCCTGCTGGCGTCGCGTGCGTGCCCTCGAAGAGAGCGGCGTTATTCGCGGCTATGCGGCGCTGATCGCGCGTGAACAGGCGGGCTTTGCGATGTCGGCCATCCTCCACGTCTCGCTGGAGCGGCATGACGCCAAATTCGTTGACGAGTTTGTCTCGCGCGTCACGAAGCGTCGCGAGGTGCTGGAGTGTTTTGCGACCACCGGCGACGCCGATTATCATTTGCGTGTCGTCGTGCAGGACATGACGGCCTACAACCGCTTCCTCGACGAGTTCATGTTCCGCATTCCCGGCATCCGTTATGTCCGCAGCAATGTGGTGCTCAAGGAGATCAAGACGAGCGTAGCGCTGCCGTTTTGAGGCCGCACTACTGTCCCTCTCGCACAAACCTGTTGCGCAGCGTGCCTACCCCGGTGATGTCGATCTCCACGACGTCGCCATGCTTGATGTCAGGCGAGGCGCCATCCGTGCCCATCCAGATCACGTCGCCCGGCCATAGCGTGAAATATTTGGTCAGCTCGACCAGGAACGGCACCACACCGAAGATCATGTCGCCGGTCATGAAGCGATTGGTCTCCTTGCCGTTGACCCGGACGATCGTTTCCATCTTGGCAAGATCGGCCTCGGTCTCGATCCACGGTCCCATCGGCTTGAACGTGTCGGCATTCTTGGAACGCCAAAGGCTGCGGTCGGCCTTTTGCCAGCTGCGTTCGCTGACGTCGTTGCCGATGGTGTAGCCGAAGACGCAATCGAGCGCGTTCGCTTCGGTGAGGTGCTTCACCTTCTTGCCGATAACGACGGCGAGCTCGCCCTCATAATGGATCTTCTCTGTCGCAAAGGACGGGATCACGACGTCCTCGTCATGCGCGATCAGTGCGTTCTGCGCGCGGTAGCCGATCTCGGGGCGATCAGGCACGGCAGGGACAGTGCCGGCCTTGTCGGCGGCTTCCTTCAGATGCTTGAGGTAGTTCAGGCCGACGCAATAGAAGGTGCGCGGGATCAACGGCAGCTCGATCTTGACGCCATCAAGCGGATGCGTGCGCGACGTCCGCTGCCATTCGCCGAAGGGATCGCCGTTGACCGCGATCACCTGGTCGCCCTCGACAAGGCCCCAGGAGGTTTTGCCGGAGGCGGTAAATTTCAGCCAACGCATGTTGTGTCCTCACTATTCCGCGGCATCGCGCGGCTGTACCTTCCAGGCGCCGGCAGCGGGCCGCCTCAAGCCGAGATTTTCCCGCAGCGTCTTGCCGCGATAGTCCTTCTGGAACAAGCCACGCCGCTGCAGTTCCGGCACGACGTGCTGCACGAAATCCGCGTAAGAGCCGGGCACGTAGGTGGCGGCAATGACAAAGCCGTCGCAGCCTCGCTCGACGAACATCTCTTCCAGCTTGTCCGCGATCTCCTTGGGGCCGCCGACCATGGCGTCATGCACCTGGCCGCGGCCAGAGAAAGTGACGAAGTCCCGCGCGCTCGGATTGCTCTTGCCGGATGTCTTCAGCACGCCATCGCGGATGCCGAGAATACCCTGCATGCTCTTCAATTCGTCCGTCGTCAGCGGCTCGTCGAGATCCTTGGAGGCGAAATCGTAATTCAGCGCTTCGGCGAGCAGCGACAGTGCGTCGATCTCCAGTGGCAGCTTGTTGATCAGCGCCATCTTGTCCTCGGCCTCCGCCTTGGTGGCGGCGCAAACCGGCGTCGTCAAATTGCAAAGCCGCATCTGGTCGGGATCGCGGCCGGCCTTTGCGGCCTCATTGCGCACGGCCGCGTACCCGTCCTTGGCCCCCTGAAGATTGCGCGCCGCCGTGAAGATCACTTCGCCCCAATGGCCGGCAAACCGTTGGCCCCGGCCGGAGGCGCCGGCCTGGATAATGACAGGATGTCCCTGGTCCGAGCGCGGCACGGTGAACGGCCCGCGCGACTTGAAGTTTGCTCCCTTGTGATCGAGCCGCTTCACCTTGGTGGGATCGGCAAAGCGGCCGCTCCTTTTGTCCATGATGAGCGCGCCGTCTTCCCAGGTGTCCCAGTGGCCAAGCACGACCTCCATGAACTCGTCGGCCTTGTCGTAGCGCGAATCATGTTCGGGATGGGAATCACGGCCCATGTTGAGGGCTTCACCATCGTTGAGCGAGGTCACGACGTTCCAGCCGGCGCGCCCGCCCGACATCAGATCGAGCGTTGCAAAGCGGCGCGCGACGTCGAAGGGTTCGTAGTAGGTGGTCGAGCAGGTTGCGCCGAGGCCAAGCTTGTCGGTGACCATGCCCATCGTGGTCAGGACGATCAGCGGATCCATCTTCACGCAACGGATGCCGTATTCCACGGTGTGGGCGTGGTCGTTGCCGTAGCGATCCGGCATCGCCAGGCGATCGTCGAAGAACGCCATATGGAATTTGCCCGCCTCGAGAATCTTCGCGATTTCCTGATAGTAATCCGCCGACATCGAATCGCTGCGCGAGTCCGGATGCCGCCACGAGCTCGGCAAGTTTGTGCAGTTCTGCGCCTGAAGGAAGCCGACCAAGACCATCTGTCGGTTCATGTTGCTGTTCTCCTGTTAGCGTCAGGACAGATCGAGGACGGTGTCGAGCCTGTATTCGCGTGCCAGCGCGCGAAGCTTCTCCCAGGTCGCATCCTCGATTTCGATACCGTCGCGCAGGCGTTGCCGCTCGCGCAGGCCCTCGATCTCGCCGGGATAGTAGACGCCCTTGCTGCCCTCGGATGGAGGCGTCGATTTCAAATATTGCGCGAACTCCGCGACCTCGCGCTTGAACTGTTGCAACGGGCGGAAAGCGGCGACGTTGAACACCGCCATGAAGCATCCGTCATTGTGGCGTCCTGTCGGCTCGACGCCGAAGCCGAGACCGGTCAGGAGGCCGCAGAGCACCTCGACCATTGCGGCGAGACCGCTGCCCTTGTAGCCCTCGGTGCCACCGAGCGGCAGCAGCGCGCCGCCTTTGCGGTATTGCGTGGGATCGGTGGTGTGCCGTCCCTCGGCATCGATAATCCAACCCGTCGGGATCTCCTCGCCGCGCGCCACCGCGAGCTGGATCTTGCCGGCGGCCACCGCGGACGTTGCCATGTCCAGGTAGAACGGTGTGTCCAAATCGGATGGCACCGCGATCGAGATCGGATTGGTGCCGAGCCGCGCCTCCTTGCCGCCGAACGGCGCGACATGCTTCGGCGACCGCCCGGAGTCCGCCGTCGCGATCCCGATCATGCCCTCGCGCATCGCCATCAGCGGATAGGCGGCGAGGCGGCCGACATGGCTTTGCCGGAACACGGTGCAAGCCGCGACATTTGCCGTCTTCGCCTTCTCGATCGTCAACGCCATCGCTTTGGCGTTGACGTGGAAGCCAAACCCCCAATGGCCATCGATCACGGTCGTGGTCGGGGATTCCTGGACGATGGTCCATTTCGCGCCGGGGACGATGTGTCCGGCCTTGATACGGTCGATGTAAGTCGGAACGGCGATCACACCGTGGGAGTCATGGCCGGCAAGATTGGCGTTGACGCAGCCGATCGCAACGGCATCGGCTTCTTCCTCGGAGGCCCCGGCGGCACGGAGCAGCGCAGCGCTTACGCGCGTGAGGCGGTCGGCCTTGACGATGGGCATGGCGTTCCCTCGGCTCGTACCCTTAACGGGCTGCTTGTTAGAGGCCATCGTCTCAAAGCGGAGCCGCGATATCAATCTCCCGTAAACCAATTCAGGGCTGCAAATTCGTTAAGAGAGCGCGCCTTTGGTCGTAGTTTCCTCCCGTGCAGCGGTATTCCCGGCTGTTTCATCGCCGTTATTCGCTGCTCGTTCACTTTGATCGGCGGTTTCCATGCCGCAATAACGACCACTTAGGCGATCCCCGTTCATAAAGTACCCGGGAGAAATCGGCAGAAATGCCCGGGAGTTGAGATCGTGTCGACGACACTCGCGCGCACCTTTGCGGCGTTGAGCGCTATCAATGAAGCGATCCTCTACGCGAAATCGCCCGACGCGCTGTACCAGATGGTCTGCGACGCTGGGTTTTCGAGTGAGGATTTCATGGCCGTCGCCGTGTTCCTGGTGGAGCCGGATGGTCAGCACTTGCGCTTTGCCGCTGGACGCGGCGAGGATGTAGCGCGCCTGCGCGCGATCAAGATCACGACCCAAGCCGACACGCCCGAGGGCCTGGGCGTTGGCGGCGAAGCGTTTCGCACCCAGAAGCTCTGCATCAGCAACGACTATTTGAACGACCCTCGGTCGCTGGCATGGCGTGAGGGCGCGGCCCAGGCAAATATTCGCGCCGCGGCGGCATTGCCGCTTCTCTGCGACGGCAAGAGCGTAGGCGTGTTGTTCGTGACCCGCAGCGAGGCAAACTCGCTGAATGAGCAGATGGTGTCACTGTTCGGGCGCATGTCGGCGAACATTTCCTATGCGCTGGAGAATTTTTCGCGCGAGACAGCGAGACTGACCAGCGAACGCGCGACGCGGCGGCTCAATCGCATGTTCGGCGCGCTTAGCGCGACCAACGAAGCCATCCTGCGCGCGAAGTCCGAGCAGGAGCTGTATCAGCTCGTCTGCGACGCCTCCGTGCACGGCGGCAAGTCATTGGCGACTTTCGTTTTACTGAAGGAGCAGGGCTCTCATTGGCTCAAGCCTGTCGCGGGCACCGGCGAGAATCTGGAGATCGTGGCGCGAACCCATTACTCCACTGATCCAGAGAATCCCTACGGCCGCGGCATTTCTGGTGAGGTATTCCGCACGCAGAAAGCTGTCGTCGAACGCGACCTCGCGCATCGTACCAAGGGAACGCCGTGGGAGCAGGCGAATATCAACACGGGCGTCGCTGCGGTCATCGCGGCACCCCTGGTCAAGCACGGCCAAAGTATCGGCGTCATCCTGTCGTTCCTCAGCCAGTCCTGGGCCAAAGACGAAGAAGTCGTCGGGCTGATGCTGCGCATCGCCGAGAACGTCTGCTTTGCCATCGACAATTTCGACCGTGAGGCCGAGAAGGCGCGGATTGCCGAGGAGGAGGAACGCCTCGCGCGCATGTATGCGGCGCTGAGTGCGACTAACGAGGCCATCCTGCGCGCGCATTCGCGGACCGAGCTGTTCGACCTCGTCTGCGAAGCGACGGTGCAGGGCGCAAAATTCGCTTCGACCTCAATCGCGCTTGCCGTGCCGGATACGGATCTCATGCGCGTTGTTGCAAGCTACGGCCCGAACAGGGATGAGGTGCTTGGTTTCAAGCTTGCGACCACCGATGAGGTCCCGGAAGGGCGCGGACTGAGCGGCACCGCGTTTCGCACCCGGCAACCTTGCGTGACCAACGATTTGTCGACCGACAAGCGCATGATACCGTGGCGAGAAGGCGCAACGCGTGCCGGCATCGCATCGGGGGCGGCACTGCCGCTCTTCAACGGTGACCGGTTGGAAGGCATCTTCCTCTTCCACTCATTCGAGCGTGGTACGTTCACGCCCGAATTCGTCGAGTTGCTGCAGCGTCTGCAGGCCAATGTCGCTTTCGCGCTGGAGAACTTCGACCGCGCCGACGAGAAGGCGCGGGCCGATAAGCAGCGCAGCCGTCTCGGCGGCATGTTCCAGGCGCTGAGCGCCACCAACGAGGCCATCATGCGCGCCAAAACGCGCGACGAGCTGTTCGAGGTCGCCTGTCAGGCGGGCGTGCTGGGCGGCATGTTCGCCTCGACAACGATCGCAATGCTGGACCCGCAAGGCGATGTTCTCCGTGTCGTCGCGGCCAAGGGCCTCAAATGCGAAAGGATGTTCGGCCGGACCTGTTCGGTCTCCCCGGATCACCCCGAGGGTCAGGGGATCATTGGCACGTCGCTGCGATCTGGGCGGCCCTGCATCTTCAACGACTATTTGAACGACCCGCGGGCGGCGCATTGGCGGTCGAAGGCGGCCGAAGACGGTACCCTTGCGGCGGCGAGCTTTCCGCTGCTCCATGCTGGTCGTGAGCCGATCGGCGTCCTGCTGTTCCACGCGACCGAGAAGGACACGTTCACGCCCGATCTCGTTGAGCTCCTGACGCGTCTGGCAGAAAACGTCTCGTTTGCGCTGGACAATTTCGACCGTGCCGAGGAGAAGGCGCGCACCGAGTCGCAGAAGGAGCGCCTGACGCGCATGTTCGCCGCGCTTAGCGCGACCAATGAAGCGATCATGCGGGCGAAATCCCGCAGCGAGCTGTTCGACCTGGTCTGCCAGGCGGCCTCGAACGGTGCCAAATTCACTTCGACGACCGTCGCGCTCGCCAAGGCCGACAGCGATCAGCTGGAGATCGTGGCCGCCGCCGGTCCGTCCGCGGAGACTACGCGCAATGTCAGGCTCTCCGTCGATGCCTCGTGCCCCGAGGGGCGCGGCATGGCCGGTACGGCGTTCCGCACCCGGCTACCCTGCATCAGCAACGACTATCTCAATGACAATCGTGTCGCGGCCTTCCATGCCATCGTTCGCAGCGACGGTGCGCGATCCGGTGCCTCATTTCCGCTGATCGTACATGACCAGGCCGTCGGCGTCATGATCTACATGTCGACCGAGCAGGACACCTTCACTGAAGAGTTCGTCGAGCTCTTGCAGCGCCTCGCCGACAACGTCTCCTTTGCCATGGAAAACTTCGATCGCGCCGATGAGAAGAACCGGGCGGACGAGCGTATCGAATACCTCGCCTCGCATGACAGCCTGACAGACCTGCCGAATCGCGAGACCTTCAACGGATTGCTGCGCGGGGCGATCGACGAAGCTCAGCGTCACGATCACCGCTTCGCCTTGCTGTTCATTGATCTCGATCGCTTCAAGGTAATCAACGACTCGTTGGGCCATGAAGCCGGCGACCTGCTTCTGCTCGAGGTGGCGAACCGTTTGCGCGGTGCTCTGCGGGGAAGCGATGTCGTGGCGCGCCTCGGCGGCGACGAGTTCGTGGTGATCCTTGATCAGTGCGGCCAGATCGACGATGTCCAGTGCGTCGCGACCGAATTGCTCGCCGCGCTCGCCGAACCCATGGAACTCGCCGGCCACGAATGTCACACGACGGCTTCGATCGGCATCGCGATGTATCCGGCCAACGGCTCCGACGCGCAGACGCTGACGAAGAACGCCGACATGGCGATGTATCTCGCCAAGGAGGACGGCAAGAACGGCTATCGCTTCTTCTCCAAGGAAGTGAAGACGCAGTCGATCGAACGGCTGTCGCTCGAAAGCGCGCTACGTCGGGCCCTGGAACGCGAGCAGTTCTCGCTGAATTACCAGCCCAAGGTCGACATGGAGACCGGTCAGATCACGGGTGTGGAAGCGCTGTTGCGCTGGACCCATCCCGATCTCGGCAACATCTCGCCGGCGCAGTTCATTCCGCTCGCGGAAGAGACCGGCCTGATCGTCCCGATTGGCCGCTGGGTGTTGAACGAAGCCTGCGCGCAGGCGATGGCCTGGCAGCGCCGCGGCCTGCTGCCGCTGTCGATGGCGGTCAACCTGTCGCCACGGCAGTTTGCCGACGAGCATTTGTTGCAAGATGTCGACGAAGCGCTGGCGGCTTCCGGCCTATCGCCGGTGCTGCTCCAGCTCGAGGTCACCGAGAGCATGATGATGCGCAATGTCGGGCGCGCGCTGAAGGTGCTCGATGCCATCCAGAGCCGCGGCATTCGACTGGCCATCGACGATTTCGGTACCGGCTATTCGTCGATGTCGCTGATGAAGCATTTCCCGATCGACACCATCAAGATCGACCGATCCTTCGTGCGCGACTTGCCGCATGATTCGGAAGATCAGGCAATTGCGCAGGCGATCATCAGCATGGGTAAGGCGCTCGGTATGACTGTTGTCGCCGAGGGCGTCGAGAACGCCGAGCAGGAGACGTTCCTGCGTACGCATGGCTGCGATGAGATGCAGGGCTTCCTGATCGCCAAGCCGCTGCCGGCCAATCAGATGGCCGAGCTGCTGCGGCCGATGGAACTGCCGATCGCGCCGCCGCTCCAACCGGAGACGGACACGGCCGCGGAAGAAACCGAGGTGCCGTCTCTGAAGCGCGCTGCTGTTTGACGGTTGCGGTCGCTTAGCGCGACCGGAGCGGGTGCGCGTTCTGATGCCAGGCCCAGGCCGTTCGGATCACCGTCGGCAAGTCCGAATAGCGAGGCACGAAGTCCAGCACTTTGCGGGCTGCAGACGCATCGGCGACCAGATAGGTCGGATCGCCGGCGCGGCGCGGCTTCACGGTATGTGGCACGTCGCGCCCGGTCTCCTGCTTGATGGCGTTCAGGATCTCGCGCACCGAGAACCCCGAGCCGGTACCGAGATTGAAGCTGCCGCCGGCATGTCCCGTTTCCAGAAGCTTCAACGCGGCGACGTGTGCTGCGGCGAGATCAGTAACGTGGATGTAGTCGCGGATCGCCGTGCCATCGGGCGTGTCGTAATCGTCGCCGAATACGGCGAATTCGACATGGCCCTGCAACGCCATCATGGCGCGCGGAATGAGATGTGTCTCAATGTCGCGCAATTCGCCGATGCCCCCGGCTGGATCGGCGCCGCTGGCATTGAAATAGCGCAGGCAGAATGCGCCGAAGCCGTAGGCCGCGCGGTAATCGGCGAGCATACGCTCGATCATCAATTTCGATGCGCCATACGGGTTGATCGGTGCGCAGGGAAAATCTTCCGGCAGTTCCTTGGAATCGGCATTGCCGTAGACCGCGCCCGTCGACGAGAACACGATGCGGTGGCAGCCGGCGTTGCGCATCGCCTGTAGCAGCGACAACGTGCCCTGGACGTTGTTGATGTAGTATTTCTGCGGGTCGGTCATGGACTCGCCGACAAGGCTCGCTGCAGCGAAATGCATCACCGCGGAGACCTTGTGGTCAGAGAAGGCGCGTGCCAGCGTCGCGCCGTCGAGCAGATCGCCCGTGACCAGTTCCCCGGACACGAAATTGCGATGACCTGTCGAAAGATTGTCATAAACAACGGGCCGATAGCCGGCGGCGGTCAGGGCGCGGCAGGCGTGCGAGCCAATGTAGCCCGCGCCTCCTGTGACGAGGACTGTCGGTCGATCGGTCATGTCTTGCTTCTACTCTCAGGGATTGAAAGGCCGGTTGCGGCTGAAGAGAAGATAGATCGCGCGGGGGTTGGTGGTCAAATAGCGCCAGAACAAGCGGCGCGGCTCGAGCCAGGTGCGCCACGCCCATTCAAGCCCGAGCTTCTGCATCCATTGCGGCGCGCGGGAACGGCTGCCGGACAGGAAGTTGAACAGGCCGCCTGACGTCTTGATGACGCCGACATTGGTCAGCAGTGGCGTGTATTCCTCGACGAAAGCCTGTTCGCTGGGCACGCCGAGCGCGACCCACAGGAAATCCGGCGCAAGCGCATTGATCTCGTCCACCTTGGCGCGCAGCGCATCGCCCCGGAGGTAGCCGTGGCTATACCCGACGATCCTGAGCTTCGGATACATGTTCTGGACACGTTTGACTGCGGCGGCGTTCTCGTCCTCGCTCGCACCGAGCATGTAGAAAGTGCGGCCGGACTCTTCCGCCTTGCGCGCAACGACATGGAACAGGTCTGTCGTGGCAACGCGCTCCGGCAGCGGAAACCAGGACTGCAGTTTTGATGCCGCCACGAGCGGCTGGCCGTCGGCGTTGATCAGGTCAGCGGCGCGGAACAGGCGTTCCGTCTGCGGTTCGGTCGAGCAGCGCGCCAGCACTTCGCCATTGGCTGAGGTCAGGTACAGGGGACGGCCGATGCGGTGACGTTGATCGGTCGCTTCGATCATGAAATCGGCGGTCTCTTCCAGGTCGAGGGCGGCCATGCGAAGGCCGCCGACGGTGATCCGTGGCACCTCGGCGGTCGCGGCTCGTCCGTCAAGATTGACGCGGCGCTCAAGCATATTGTTTGCCTCGCTGGCGCGATTGAGTTGCAGGAGTAAGCTCGTCGAGCACGACGCCGACGAGCTTGCGCTGGGCACCGCCGAGCGCGGCCAGGATGTCTTCCATACCCTCGTTGATGTCGAGGCTGGTCGGCAGCACCGCCACTAGTGCATCGGCAGTTCCGAGCAGCTTGCGACCCGCAGCCGAGAGCGGCATGGCGGGGCCGTCGAGAATGACGAGGTCGTAGCCGCCGGCCGAGCGCGCTTGTGCGATCGCCTTGCGGAGGGCGTCAGCGGCCTTGTCGGCATCGCTCTCCGTCGCCGGCAGCACCGAGATGCCGTTGGCGGTCTTGATCTCGCGCGCGGCCTTGCTGCCGATCGAGAGCCAGCCGACCTTGCCGGGTTCGCTCTTGCTAGGGCGCTTGATCTTGTTCGATAACGTGTGCGCCTGATGGTCGGCGTCGATGATCAGCACGCGACTGCCGTCGCGCGCGGCTGCGAGTGCGAAATTAAGCGCGGTCACGCTGCGCGCGGTGGGCTGGCCGGCGCTCACCAGTGCCAGCACCGGCATGGTCTTGCCGTCGGCACGGCGGGCCATCGCTGCGCGCATATCGCGCAAGGCATTGAGCAGTGTCGTCAGCGGAAATCCGGGGCGTAGTGTCGGCCAACCGACACGGGTCAGATCGACGCCGTTGCCGGTGGCGAGTATTCCGCCGAGGGTGCGGATCACGTCCGCCTCCTGCAACCGGGCGATCAACGGCTTCTCGACCAGCGATAGTGCCGGCGAAGGCGCGGTGGCTTCCGGCTGAGGCTTTGCAACGTCAAGTTCAGGCGTCCGCTCGCGGCGGCGCGGCTCGGGCGTGGTCGCGCCGTTGAACAGATGCTCGGAGGCGACAAACCAGCAGGCGGCGGCAAGTCCACCGAAGAGGAAGCCGATCATCGCGAACAGGGTCATCCCCGGCGGGAACGAGCGACGCTGTGGCACCGTAGCCTCGCCGATGACACGGGCGGCCGAGGTGTTCAGGGTTTCCTGCTCCTCGGTTTCGCGCGAGCGCTTGAGGAAGGATTGATAGACGTCGCGGCTGGCGTCGGCCTCGCGCTCGAGCTCACGCAGGCGCACGGCCGCCTGGCTGAGCTGCAAACTCTGCCGCTTCTGCACTTCCAGCGCCCGGTTGAGCGAGGCCTCGTAGTCGCGGGCGCGCGTCAAATCGTTCTTGGCCGACAGCGCGAAGCGGTCGATCTCCTCGTTGATGGTGCGCTTGAGATCCTCGACCTGCTTTTCGGTCTGGCGCAACGCCGGATGCCGCGGCCCGAGCTCGGCCGTCTGCTCCGCATATTTCTTGCGGGCGTCGGCATATTGCGCGCGCAAATTGGCAATCGTTGGCGATTGCAGCGCCTCGGAGGTCGCGCCTGCATCCGTCGCGGTGCGTTTTGTCGCTTCGATCTGATCCAGCCGCGCCTGCGCGTCCATCGTCGCGGCGCGGGCTGCGGACAATCGCTGGTTGCTGGAGGAGAGCTGCTGATCTGAGATCAGCGAGTCCTGGGTGCCGACGAAATTGTTCTGGGCCTTGTAGGTGGCAAGCACGGTCTCGGCGTTGCGCAGCCGCTCGCGCAGCTCCTTCAACCGGCCGGACAATTCGGTCGTCGCGCGTCGCGCCGCCAGGGCCTGCGAATTGCGGGAGTCCGTCAGGAATGTGTTGGTCAGCGTGTTGGCGAGCATCGCCGCCTTGGCGGGATCGGTCGACCAGACCTCGACGTCGACGATGAAGCTCTTTTCGGTCTTGCGGATCGTGATGTGCTTGTTCAGCGCATCGAGCGCAGCGAGCTGAACTTCGTTGGTCTCAGCGGCGGCGGGCGCACGGAACTGGAGGCCGATGAGACCGAGCAGGGACGACGTCAGTGTCTTGCCGTCACCGCCGCCGCCGCCGAATTCGGGATCCTTGTCGAGATTGGCCTGCTTGATCACCTGCAACAGCACGCTGTTCGAGGTGATCAAACGCGCCTGGCTTTCCACCACCATGGACATGCCGGAGACGTCCTGGGCGCGCGGCGTAAGTTCGCGATCGACGAGCTGGAGCTCGCGCGGGTCGACATAGAGTTGGGCTATTGCAGTGTAGCGGGGCGTGAGGCTTTTGCCGCCGGCGACAGCGAGGCATGCGCCAATCAGTGCCGCGGAGGCAATCGCGATCTTGCGGCGCCAAAGCAGATTGACGAGCTCCAGCGCGTTGAAGCTGGCCTCGGATTTCCGCTGAGGGGCCTCTGATCTGCCCCGCTCTATCGGCTGGTTGTAGTCAAGCATAGTCCCCAGCTTTCATTCCAACGGCCGCGGGCTGAGGGGTTACTCTTCGCTTTACGCCTCGCACCAGGGATATAGGTGCCCAATCAACGCAACAGGGAAAATTAACCATACTCATTGAGGGACTATTCACCGAAATGGCAAACAAAGCGTTTAAGCGCAGGCCACCAAATGCAGCGTCGTTGTGACGCTTTCGGCGCCTCGGCCCCTTAGTGATTAACAGTTCGTTACCGTGCGTGCCTTGCGGCGCTCGCGCATGAAGCTTCACAGCGTCACGCCTGGCGCGCCCGTGCATGGCCGTCAGCGCTTCCGCAGGATGACGTGATAATCGCCGCGACGAACGTCGGTGCCGCGTGGAAGCACTGCATTCATGATCGCAGCGCCGGTGTCGATGAGGGTAGCGAACAGCGGCTTGCGCTGGCGCATCTCGGGATAACGCGGGCTCTCGACCTCACGGCGGTAGATCATCTCCAAACCGTGGGTGGCCGCGAATGCCTCGAGCTTCGACAGCGTCACCAGCGGATGGAAGAAGGTCGGGAAAGGCGGCTCGCCCGGTTGGCCGGCGTTCTTGATGCCGCGGATGTTCCGGTAGAACCAGACGTGGAACCAGTGTGGCGAATACTTTGTGACGACACCGGAAAGCGAATGCGGATTGGGCGCACCGATCAGGATCATGCCGCCCTGTCTGAGGGCGTCGCGGAAGTTTATCAGCGCGGCCTCGACGTCGGGCAGGTGCTCGATCACGTTGTAGCAGATCACGACGTCGAAGGTCTCGGGGCCGAAGCGATAAGTCTGGACATCGCCGAGGATAGCGTCGTCCGCATAGGTGTTGTTACGAACCTGGTCCTCGTCGATATCGACGACGGTGACGTGGCTGCGGCTCAGCACGTCCACGGGTAGGAAGCTGGAGGAGCCACCGCCGGCTTCGTAGATCGCCAGCCGTCCCTGCGGCAACTCGCGGCGCAGGACTTCGTGAACGCCGAGCAGGCTGTCACGGGCTTCACCCGCGACCAGTTCGAGCAGTGCCTGGGTCTGGGCTGGCGCATCGGTAGCTGTCGCGAAATCGATCGTGGCTGACTTGTTCATGTTCTCTGACCGCGCTTGTTCGACTCAAATTTACAGGAAAATTCCTTCGTTCTCGAAGAGCAAATCTGATGCCGCGGGCCTTCACCGCTTGCGGTGCTTACGGTCGGGTTAATCAGACCCCACGTTAACTACGGCATTATCCATGGAGCGCCGTTGGCACGTGATGGACTGTGAATTGCAGTATCACGTGCCAAGGATTTCGCAGGGAAAACGCACGAAAGCGGTTAAGCGCACGATGGCACACCCCATAACCGGGAAATCAAACACGCAATGGAATTTCGACGTCGAGGCAGGCCGTCCATTCTGGGACGTTCCTGTCTCGCAGTCGTGCCGCTGCGGGACAGCGGACGCAGGGCTTTTTCAACATATCTCAGGCATCTAGGACGCGATGACGCTGATCCCGACAGATTTATCCGCCAGCCGGCTCTCGGATGCCGTGCGCGATCCCAACCGGGAGATCGCCGCGAGCTCGCGCGTCATCGATCTTTCGGTCGGCATCGTCGTCTGCATTCCCTGCTTCCGCCGCCCCGAGCATTTGCGGCTGACGCTGGACTCGCTGGTCAACCAACGTACCCCGCGTTCCTTTGCGGTGGTGATGGTCGAGAACGATGCGGCCGGGCGTGCCAGCGCCCCCGTGGCTGCCGAATATCTCGCCTCCGGCAAGCTCCAGGGCGTCTGCCTCATCGAGAAGCGTCAGGGCAATTGCCAGGCGATCAACGCCGCGTTCGAGACGGCGCAGGCGCTGTTTCCTGCCGCGACCCGCTTCCTGATGATCGACGACGACGAGATCGCCTCGCCCGACTGGCTCGAGCTGATGGTTCGCACCGCCGAGGCGACGGCCGCCGACATCGTCGGTGGACCGGTGCTGCCGGTGTTCGACGACGACAGTCAGCCATGGCTCGCGCGTCATCCTGCTTTCTGCCCCGCCTATGACTACACTGGCGCAGTGCCGCTGATCTACGGCTGCGGCAATTGCCTGATCACGCGTCCCGCGTTCGAGCGGCTCGGCAGCCCCGCCTTCGATCTGAACTTCAACTTCCTCGGCGGCGGCGATTGCGATTTCTTCTATCGCGGCCGTAATGCGGGCATGATTTTCCATTGGACGGCCGAAGCCGTCATCACCGAGACTGTGCCGCAGAGCCGTACCAGCCTCGGCTGGATCGCGAAGCGGGGCCTGCGCATCGGTGCGATCAACTACCGTGTGCAGTACAAGGCGGCCGAGAGCAGAGCGGCACGGGCACGCGTGTTTGCGCAGACGTTGGGACGGTTGCCGTTGTCGCTGGTTCGTTCTGCGCGCCTGATGACGTCATCGAAAGCCGTGGTCGCGATGCACCCGGTGCTGGTCGCGATCGGTTCTGCGCTTGCGGCGTTTGGGTTCGATCCGAAGCCCTACAAGGCCTCGAAGATCGGCTAGATACCAAACCAGGAAAGCGCGATGCGAACCGCGGATCGCGGCATCGCCTTGAGCGAGCGCTGCCCGATCATGCCGAGATAGGCGAGCGCCTGGCGGTATCTTCCGAAGCGGACGGCCTGCATCGCCGAATAGGTCACAAGATGGATTTCAGCTGCCTGCCGCAGCCGCGGCGCCGCGCCTGATGGCAGCTTGCCGAGGATCAGCGGATCGTCGAACACGCGTGCAACCGCCGGGAAGAAATCCTGTGGTGTGCGTAGCGCGGCGTTCATCGTGTTGGCCGTGTGCAGGCGATAGTCGAGCAGGAGCTTGGGCACATAGGCGAACTCGCCAAGCGCGGCGAGGCGGCACCAGCAGTGCCAGTCCTCGCAATAGCGGAGCGAGACGTCGAAGCCGCCGCTGGCGCGGAAGGCAACGGCGCGGACCAGCATGATGCCGCCATTGACGATGAAATTACCGCTTGCGAGCCGCTCCAGCACGTTGCCGGATGGCTTTTGGCGTCCCTTCAGCAGGCCGCGCCTGCCGATCGTCCGTCCCGCGCTGTCGATCGTGTTGTAATCGCCATAGACCAGCACCGCATGGGGTGCGGATTTCGACGCCTCCAGGAGCGTCGTCACGGCATCGGGCCGCAGCCGATCGTCGGCGTCGAGGAAGACCAGCCAGTCACCACGCGCATTGCGTGCGCCAAGATTGCGCGCAGCCGATACGCCGCCGGCATCGTTCTTCATCAAGCGCAGCCGCGGATCACGGACGGCGCCGACGATCGCCTCGGTGCCATCGGTCGAGCCGTCATCGACGACGATGATCTCGATGACGTCGGCTTGCAGCAGAGCACTTGCGATGGTCTCGCCGACATAGGCCGCCGCATTCTTGGCGGGGATGACGACGGAAACCGCGGGCGAGGTCACGCGCGCATCCGTCGCCGCGGGCGCCGCGGTCGGTGCATCGAGCATGGCGTCGGCAAGGGTCAAGCGAAGGGCCCGTCGTGTTTAAGGATCTGTTAACCAGGTGGCTCAGCGAGGTCGTCGCAGATGATACGCACATAACGATCAAATCGTTGTTGCGAAGTCGCCTGAGTCATCGGTTTCGTAGATTAGCGTTAAACCTGTGGCGTTAAGTCTGTCACTGATTTCGAGAGGTGCGACAGCCGGTCTCATGCGAGAATGCGAGGCCTTGATGCCGCGGATGGATCCTGTGCCCGCCAAGATACAAGCCAAGACATTCGACTATGATCCCGATGACATGATCCTGAACCTCTTCTACGAGGACAAGGACGATCGCTGGTTTCCCGGTGACCGGCATCTGCGGCGCATGGCACGCAAGATGCTGTTCGGCGAGCCGCGCATGAGCGGACAACTGAGGGTGTTCCTCAATCTCTGCGCGGGGCTCGACCGGCTCGGCATCCGCTATCGCGTCAATGATTACGGCTATATCGCCCAACACCCAGATGAAGTCGCCTGCATCATAGGCCGCACCTTCTTGCTCGACAAATTTGCGTGGAAGAGCCCGATCCTGCTCGGTGTTGCTGCGCATAATCATCCGATTGATGATCCGGACCTGTTCAAGCGCCTTCCCGTGAAGAAGGTCGTGGTGCCCGGTCCGTGGTACGCGGAGATGTACCGGCCTCATTGGCCCGAGACGGAAGCCTGGCCCGTCGGTATCGACACGGATCTCTGGGCGCCGTCGCGCCCGCGTGACAAGACCGTCGACGTTCTCCTCTACGACAAGGTCAGCTGGGAGCGCGATCGCTACGTGCCGGAGCTGGTCGAGCCGGTTCGCCAGCGGCTGATCAAGGAAGGTCGCACATTCACCGAGTTGCGCTACGGCAGCTATAAGGAAGAAGATTTTCAAGCTGCGCTGGCACGCTCGCGCGCGATGATCTTCCTGTGCCAGAACGAGAGCCAGGGCATTGCCTATCAGCAGGCGCTGTCTAGCGGCGTGCCGGTGTTTGCCTGGGATCCCGGCGGTCCCTGGCCGGACCCCGACTATTATCCGCATCGCGTCCAGTTCGCGCCGGTCTCGTCGGTGCCCTATTGGGATGATCGTTGCGGCCGCAAATTCTCCGACCGCGCCGGCTTCGAGGAGCGCTGGACCGATTTCTGGGCCGGCTGCACCGCGGGCAAGTTCGATCCGCGCGGCTACATCATGGACAATCTGACCCTGGAGCAGCGCGCGCTGCAATATTACGAGATCGCGCGCAGCGTCGCGCGGCAGAGCCGGGTGCCTGCCGCTTCCGGCATGCTGGTTGACGGATGGTTAACGGGGATGGGCTAGACCTCTCGAGTCCCCCATCGTCCCGCCAGGCCTTGAGGCATGGATCGCAGCGCCGCAGACATGACTGACGTCGAGACCCGCTCGCTCGGCGACGCGCTGCGCGGCGAACTTGCCAAGCTGAACGTCGTGCAGATGGCGCGCTGCCTTGTCGTGGTGGTGGCCGTGCTGCTGGTCATGATCACGCTCGATCCGTTCCCGGACCTGCGCAGCGAGGACGTCGCCACTGTCGTCGGCGGCCGCATGGCGCTGAATTACATCACTTTCGGCCTGCTGGCTGCTGTCGGGGTGCTGTTCGTTCTCACCACCGATGCCCCCTCGCTGAAGACGCTGGTGACGCCGCTGCATCTCTGCCTCGTCGGCTGGATGGTGATCAACGTCATTCTCTCGGAGAGTCGCGAGGTCTCGATCCAGCGCTTTGTGCTCGCGGCCAGCGTCACCTCGCTCGCGGTGATCCTGCCGCTGCTGCCGCCGACGCAGCGGAGCTTCAACCTGTGTCTTGGCGGCGCCGCGCTGGTGCTGTTGGTGGTGTGCTATCTCGGCGTCTTCTTCGCCCCGCAATATTCGATGCACAGCGCGCTCGACATCACCGAGCCGCAGCTTGCTGGCGACTGGCGCGGCAGTTTTGGCCACAAGAACGTGGCCTCGCCGGTGATGACCATTCTGGTCTATGTCGGCATCTACCTGTCTGCGGTTGGCTCCTTCGTGATGGGGCCCGCCATCGCGGTGCTGGCCGGTATTTTCCTGATCTTCACCGGCGGTAAGACATCGTCGGTGCTGTGTCTGGCGATCTATGCGCTGGCATCGCTTGTCTACGTCACACGCAGCCTGTGGCTGAAGCGCATCATCTGCTTCGCGCCGCTGATCCTGATGAATCTGCTGACCGTCGGCAGCGTCATGAGCCCGGCGCTCGGCACCATCACGCGAGCGCTTCCGGTCGACCCCACCTTCACCGGCCGTTCCGACATCTGGGAGTTTGCACTGGCCGCGGTCGCGGAGAAGCCGATCACCGGCCACGGCTACGCGGCGTTCTGGGACGACGTGACAGCGCGGCAGACCGCGAAGGGTTCCGAGTGGGCGGTGACCGCGGCCCACAGTCACAACAGCTATCTCGATCTCGCCGTCACCATCGGCCTCCCGGGGCTGCTGCTCGTCGTGCTTATCTTCGTTTGGGCGCCGCTTCGCAACTTTCAGGAGACACAGGCTCATAATCACAGCAATGCGCTGGGGAAGCTGTTCCTGACCATCTGGCTGTTCGGTCTGTATTTCGGGACGACCGAGACCTTCCTGCTCGAGCGGCAGAATCCGGTCTGGTTCATGTTCGCGCTCGCGGTCGCCGGGCTGCACTTCCTCGCCAGGTTCCAGTGCGTCGCGCAAGTGGAACCTGATCGCTGACAACTTGTCGCAGCTGCGCGTCTCATATCGGGACACGAGAGACGTCGCGCGCCGATCGACGGTAACGGCTTAACGATAAGCAGCGACGTAACTTGTGGTGTGCGACAAAACATAATCTATCTGGACACGAACTGTAACTGTATGCCTCGCAAATGGCGTTTCTCAGCGTTGAGCAACTAGACGGTCGGGTGTCGTCCAGCACGTCAGGAATCTCAGTCGATTTCACACGTGATTGGCGGAAGGCCGCGCTACGCCTGAACGGTGGCCATCGCACGGCGTTCCAGCATGGTTACTGGCTCGACGCCTGGTACAAGGCCTTCCAAGACGTCGCCCCTCTGATTGCCATCATCACCGATACGGCGACCGGCAAGGACATCGCGATGGTGCCGATGTTCAGCCATACCAGACGCGGCATCCGCGTCGTCGAGTTTGCTGATCTCGGTGTCTCCGACAACAACGCGCCGATCCTCGCCTGTGATGCAACGATCGACGCTGCTGGCGCACACACAATCGGCGCAGCGCTGGTCGATGCCTTGCGCGCTTTGCCTGACCGTTTCGACGTGTTGCGACTGAAGAAGATGCCGGCCTATGTCGGCGCCCGGCCGAACCCGCTGGTGTCGCTCGGCCGTCCGGGATCGTCATCACTCAACGGCAATCTGGTGCTGACTGGCGACGATTATGCGCAGTACCAGGCCTCGATCAAGCGCATGCAGATGCCGCGCTGCTGGCGCGTGTTCAACCGTAACCCCGGTGCTCGGTTCGAGATCGCCACGGACGTTGCGCGCGCGCATGAATTTCTCGATGTCATGGACGCCCAGCAGCAGGAGCGCATGCAGCAGCTCGGCTCGCAATTCGTCCTCAATGATACGGCTCATGCCGGCTTCTACCGCGACATCGCTCAGCAGGGCATTGCGGAAGGTTATGCCGTGATTTCGGCGCTCACCTGCGACGAGAGCATTGTCGCTACCACGCTCGGCGTCCGATATGGTGCGACCTATTTCCTGCTGCGTATCAGCCACGCCGGCAAGCGCTGGGCAAATTGCTCGCCGGGGCTGCTCGTCACCGAGCGCACGATGGCGGCCCTGCATGCGCAGGGCGTGCGGCGCTTCGACCTCAGCATCGGCAATCACGATTACAAGCGCCGCTTCGGCGCCGAGCCGGTGCCGTTGACCGATGCCAGCGTGGCGTTGTCGTGGCGCGGACTGCCATACGTCCTGCGTGACCACACCGCGCAGGGGCTGCGCCGCCATCCGAGGCTCGCAGCCTTTGCGGCGCGGGCGATCGGCAAGGGCCCGCGCTAGAACGCCCGACACCTGCAGGTTGCAGGGTCACTCGAATATCGCAATCTCTGTGCTAGCATCGTCTCCACCAGGAGGCGACATGCAGGATCGTTCCGAGAAATATCGCACGTTCTATGCGCAGTTGATCTGCGCGGCAGCCAAGGCCACGGACCCCCGTCTTGAGCAGGCATTTCGCAATGTGAGGCGCGAACCGTTCGCCGGCCCCGGGCCGTGGTCGATCTCGTTCGGCGGCCATCCCTATGTCATGACGCCCGATGACGATCCCGCCTTTCTCTATCAGAACGCGCTACTGGCGCTTGATCCGGCCCGCGGCGTCAACATCGGCATGCCCGGCGCGCACGCTTATTGGCTCAGCGGCACCAGCGTGAGGGAGGGCGAGACCGTGCTCCAGATCGGCGCAGGCACCGGTTACTACACTGCCATCCTCGCCGAGCTCGCTGGTCCCAATGGTCGTGTCTATGCCTACGAGATCGACGAACGCCTGGCGGGGCTTGCGCGCGAGAATTTGAAGGACATCGCCACAGTCGAGCTGCGTGAGCGCTCGGGCATTGCATCCGATCTTCCCAGCGTCGATGTGATTTATGTCTGTGCAGGCGCCGCGCAGCCGGCGACAGAATGGCTCGAGGCGTTACGCCCCGGCGGCCGGCTGGTGTTTCCGTTGGCGCCCGAGGGCATGCTTGGCGGCATGTTGATGATCACGCGCCCGGAGCGGGGGACGGCCTGGCCGGCGAAATTCCTGAGCCGGGCCCAGTTCATCGGCTGCGCGGGACTTCAGGATGCGGAGGCCGGCAAGCGATTGGCCGAGGCGTTCGCGAAGGGATGGGAGGGTGTGCAGTCTTTTCGGCGAGGGGACGCGCCGGATGCGACCTGCTGGTTCGCTGGCGACGGCTGGTGGCTCTCAACGGCCCCCGCGTCCGTGCCGGCCCTCAGCTTCGCCGCGCACGGAGACATCACGCAGGCCTGATTACGATCCCGTGCACTCGGCGCAGTGAAACCGGCCGCGCGAGGCGCGGAATAGGCTGCGGCAATACCAGCGGCGCGCGAGGGCCTCCGCCGGTTTGCGGATCATCTGTGCGATCAAGAGAAGTTCGAAAGCCATTCGCGTCGTAAGTCCTGTCGTTCCTGGACACGTAGGTAGGGCGGCATTCTCTTGAGAGAATGCCGCCCGCATCGCATCTGCCATGCAGCTGGTTTGAGGCTTAACCGTGCAGCTTCTTGGCCGTCTCCGCGATCTGGCGTCCCTGATAGCGCGCGCCGGCGAGCTCGTTGGCGCTGGGCTGGCGGCTGCCGTCGCCGCCGGTGATCGTGGTGGCGCCATAGGGCGCACCGCCGGTGACCTCGTCGAGCTTCATCTGGCCGGCAAAGCCATAGTTCATGCCGACGATCACCATGCCGAAATGCAGGAGGTTGGTGATAATCGAGAACAGCGTCGTCTCCTGGCCGCCATGCTGGGTCGCGGTTGCCGTGAAGGCGCCGCCGACCTTGCCGTGCAGTGCGCCCTTGGCCCAGAGTCCGCCGGCCTGGTCGAGGAAGTTCGCCATCTGCGAGGCCATGCGGCCGAAGCGTGTGCCGGTACCGACGATGATCGCGTCGTAATTCGCGAGCTCCTCGACCTTGGCAACGGGCGCGGCCTGATCGACCTTGTAATAGGACGCTTTCGCCACCTCGGCCGGCACCAGCTCAGGCACGCGCTTGATGTCGACGGTGGCGCCGGCTTCGCGCGCACCTTCAGCAACGGCATTCGCCATCGCTTCGATGTGCCCATAGGCGGAATAATAGAGGACGAGAACTTTGGTCATGTTGGTCTCCGTTGATTGGATGTGATTGCTGGTTGTTGGGAATTACGCGGCGTCGACGAGCACGAGCTCGGAGTCTTCGAGCGCGGTGATCTTCAGCTTGCCCTCGTCGCGGATCGCGGCGCCGTCGCGGGCATTGACGCGCACGCCGTTGATCTCGACTGCGCCGGCCGCGGGCACCAGATAAAGGTGCCGAGCCTTCTGCGGCTCGTACTCCGCGCTTTCGCCGGCCTTCAGCGTGGTGGCGAGCACCCGCGCATCGGCGCGGATCGGCAGGGCATCGCTGTCACCCTCGATGCCACTGGCGATGGTGACGAGCTTGCCGGAGCGATCGGCCTTCGGGAACGGCTTCGAGCCCCAGGTCGGCTGTCCGCCGCGCGCCGTCGGCTCGATCCAGATCTGGAAGATCCGGGTCTTGGTCGGCTCGAGATTGTACTCGGAGTGGCGGATGCCGCTGCCGGCGCTCATCACCTGCACGTCGCCCGCTTCAGTGCGGCCTTCGTTGCCGAGGCTGTCCTGATGGGTGATTGCGCCCTCACGCACATAGGTGATGATTTCCATGTTGGCATGGGGATGGGCGGGAAAGCCGGTGTTCGGCGCGATCTCGTCGTCGTTCCACACCCGCAAGCTTCCGTGACCCATGTTGTCCGGATCGTAATGGCTGGCGAAGGAGAAGTGATGCTTGGCCTTGAGCCAGCCGTGATCGGCGCCACCGAGCTTGTTGAAAGGTCTGAGTTCGATCATGGGAGTGTTTCCTTGATGGAGGGAGTTTGGAGCTAGGCGCCAAACCCGCCGTCGACATTGAGAACGGTGCCGGTGACGAAAGAAGCTTCGGGGCTGGCGAGGAAGACGACGCCGGCGGCAACTTCCTCGGGGCGGCCGAAGCGCTGCAGCGCGTGCTGCTTGCGCTGGGTTTCGGCGAACTCGCCGCCATCCTTGGGGTTCATGTCGGTGTCGATCGAGCCGGGCTGCACCACATTCACTGTGATGCCGCGCGGGCCGAGGTCGCGTGCTGCGCCCTTCGTGTAGCCAACGACCGCCGACTTTGTGGCGACGTAGTCGGCAAGGCCCGGGAACGAGGCGCGATCCGCGAGCATCGAACCGACGGTGACGATGCGACCGCCTTCACCCATCAACTGAGAGGCCGCGCGGATCGCCGCGATCACGCCGTGCACGTTGACCTGGTCCTGCCGTTCGAGCGCCGCGGTGTCGGCATTCGCGTCGTCGATCGCGCCACCATTGGCGACACCGGCATTGTTGACGAGGATGTCGAGATGACCGAATTCCTTGGCGACGTCGTTGACGAGCTTGGTCACGTCCTTGGCCGAGGCTTGATCGGCCTTGTAAGCGCGGGCCTTTACGCCGCGGGCTTTCAGCTCGGTGACGACAGCTTCTGCCTTTTCCGGCGAAGCGACGTAGCTGATCGCGACATCCGCGCCTTCATCGGCGAGGGCGCGGGCTGAGGCCGCGCCGATGCCGCGCGAGCCGCCGGTGACGAGGGCAACCTTGCCTGAGAGCTTCTTGGTCATTGGATTTCTCCATTCCTGAATTTCTGATGACCCTTGGATAAGCCTCTGCCTGTGATATAAAAATAGAAACTGTTGAAACGCATTGTTTCCCTAAATATCCCGATTGGACCCTTGCCATGGCAAAACTCCCCGACTTCGAGGCGCTCGCGATTTTCGCAAAAGTCGTGGAATTACGGTCGTTTGCGGGGGCTGCCAGTGAGCTTGCGATGTCCAAGGCGACGGTCTCCAAGGCGGTGACCCGTCTGGAGGAGCGGCTCGGCGCCCGGCTGTTCAACCGTACCTCGCGCCGGCTGGCGCTGACCGATGCCGGCCACAAGCTCGCGGACCGCGCCACGCGGCTGCTCGCAGATGGTGAGGCGGCCGAGAATGAAGCGCTGGCACAATCGGTCGCCCCGCGCGGCCTGGTGCGGCTTGCGGTGCCCATGACCTTCGGCATCAAGGCGGTGGCGCCGCTGCTGCCGGAATTCTTCGAGACCTATCCGGAAGTCTCGGTCGATCTCCATTTGAGCGATGCGACGGTCGATCTCATCGGTGAAGGTTTCGACATGGCGGTGCGGATCGCGCGACTGCCGGACTCGTCTCTGATCGCGCGGCGGCTCTTCACCATGCCGCGCTTTACCGTGGCCGCACCGTCCTATCTGAAGAAGCACGGCCGCCCGACGCATCCGATGCATCTCGCCGAGCATAAATGCTTCAGCTACGCCTATCTCTCGACGCCGAATGTCTGGCACTACACCAACTCGGCCGGCGAGCAGGCGAGCGTGCGCCCCGGTGGACAGCTTCGCGTCAACAACGGCGAAGCGGTGATGCCGTCGCTGATCGCCGGCCTCGGCATCGCCGAACTGCCTGAATTCATCGTCGGCGATGCCATCTCATCCGGCGCGGTCGAAGTGATCCTGAAGGATTGGAAGCAGGCGGAAGGCGCCGTGCACCTCGTAACCCCGCCCGGCGGCCCGCGCCCCGCACGTGTCGAAGCACTCGGCGATTTTCTTGCGGCCAAGCTGCCGGGGACCTGCAAGCGGAAGCCGCCGCGCGGGAAAGCGAAGGCGTCGTAGCCCGCTTGGCGGTCATGGTGCTTTCCGCCTTTGCGTGCATACGAGATTTCGTTAGTCTATCCTCCGAGCAGATTGTCGTAGGGTGGGCAAAGCGAAGCGTGCCCACGACCTTACCCGAAGGGTCGCGAGTGTCTCGATATCGGCGCGCGCAGGGCAGGACCTTCTTCTTCACGGTTGTGCTCGAAGATCGTTCGAGCACACTGCTCGTCGATCAGGCCGATCGCCTGAGGCGAATCTACCGAACCGCCGTTGAACGGCAGCCATTTGCGACCGTCGCAATTTGCATCTTACCAGACCATCTCCACGCGATTTGGACGCTGCCCGACAGCGACGTCGATTTTTCATCGCGTTGGAGTCTGATCAAAAGTGGATTTTCGCGGGGGCTGGAGGCAAGGCCGTCCTCACTGAGCAAATTGAGAAAGCGCGAGAAAGGAATTTGGCAGCGCCGCTATTGGGAGCATGCCATTCGCGACGACGCAGATCTAGAACGGCACGTTGACTACATTCATTTCAACCCCGTGAAGCATGGCCTCGTGACGCGGGTTTGCGATTGGTCGCTCAGCAGTTTCCATCGTTATGTCGAACGAGGCACCCTCCCTGTTGATTGGGGAGGAGATATGCAGGACATTCCGGGGCATTTCGGTGAGTGATCGTGGGCACGGCGCGCGATGAGCGCGCCTTTGCCCACCCTACGAGATCTCGCTTTGCCGACGCTGCGACAGCCGTTACTCTGCCTCCAACAATAAGATCATTTCGGGAGGCTGCCCATGAATCGCCGTGACCTGCTGCGCGCTGCCGCAGCCCTGCCGCTGGCACAAAGCCTGATCTCGCGGCCCGCACTCGCGCAAACCTATCCCGTCCGCAACATTACCATGATCGTACCGTTCCCGGCTGGCGGGCAGGCTGACCTTGCGGCGCGCCCGGTGGCGCAAGCGCTGGAACGGATTCTCGGCAAGTCGGTCATCGTCGACAACCGCGCAGGCGGTGCCGGCGGCTCTGTTGGCAATGCCGCGGCCGCGCGCGCGGAGCCCGACGGTTACACGCTGTTGATGACATTGTCCTCGCTCGCCGTGCTGCCTGAGGCGGATCGGCTGTTCGATCGCCCCGTCGCCTATGAAGTGTCGCAGTTTATGCCGATCGCGCGCGTGCTCGCCGATCCCACGCTGCTTGCGGTGCCGACCTCGGCGCCGTGGAAGACGGCGCAGGAGTTCGTCGAGGATGCGAAGAAGCGCCCCGGACAGATCACCTATGGCTCGTCCGGGCCGTACGGCACATTGCATGTCGCGATGGAGATGTTTGCCAACAGCGCCGACATCAAATTGCTGCATGTTCCGTTTCGCGGCGCAGGGCCGGCGTTGACCGCGCTGCTCAGCGGCACCGTGCAGGCGATCGCGGCGGCACCGGGTACATTGAAGCCGCAGGTCGACGACGGCAAGCTGCGCGTGCTCGGCAATTGCGGCGCGCAGCGCGTCGCGAGCTTTCCGGATGTGCCGACTTTCCAGGAGCTCGGTTACAAGGATGTTGAAATGTACATCTGGTCCGGCCTGTTTGCGCAGAGCTCGCTTCCTGCGCCGATCGCGACGCGGTTGCGCGAGGCGATGGCGCAGGTGATGACGAGCCCCGACGTGCTCAAGACATTCGAAGCCACGGGCAGTCTCGTTGCCTATCAGGACGCGCCGGCCTTCGCCGAGTTCGTCGCGACCGACAGCGCGCGGCTGATCGCGGCGGTGAAGAAGATCGGCAAGGTGGAGTAGGTTCCAGCGGCGCTTTCACATTTAGTTGTTGGTCCAGAACCCGCTGCAGCCTCATTGATTGATGAGACTCCGAAGCAATCAAAGGGATCAGGACCATGCGAACAGAGCGGATTGCGCTGGGTGTGGCGCTTGCGATCGGCGGCATCGTCGCGCAGAGCGCTGCGTTCGCCGAAGAATATCGCGGAACTATGGAACAGCAGATGGCCTGTACGCCGGACGTCTGGCGCCTGTGCAGCGACCAGATTCCGGATGTGAGCCGCATCACCGCGTGCTTGCGACAGAACACGCCGCAGCTTTCCAGTGGCTGCCGCGCCGTGTTCGAGTCCAACAATCAGATGCCGGCGCAGCAGCCGGTTCCGCGCAATCGCGTTACGCCGCCGCGCTACAACAATGCGCCGCCGGCACCTCAGCAGGTGCAGCCACGGCCTTATGACGATGACGACGATTAGCGTCGGCGCGAAGATGTGGTCGTGCGGCCTCGTTTAGCGCTCGCCCCTGCTGTCCGACTCGGGTCGATGGCCAAGCACCATCCGCAAGACTGCCCCGAAGAGGATGATTGCGACTGGCCAGTGGAACCAGATTTTATGCGCGCCACTCAGCAGGTTGATCACAACTAGAAAGGCCGACACGGTCAGGGCCACTGCAACTGGGCGGGGCAGCTTCGCCAGCCAAGCCGAGACGGCATTCGTCGATGTGGATGGCTGATGCAAGTCGCCGATCCCCGCGGCACGAACTGCCGCCCGGGGGGTGGAGCGTTCCTCGGTCGTAAAACTCCCTGAGCCGGCGGTTTGGCCACCCAGGGTCAACCGATAACTGGTCAGGGGCGCAATGTTCTTCATCGGTCGCTGGCCAAGACAGTCGAAGCCGACCGACATCTTGTTGTGCACCTGATCGTAGACCGAGCTCGAGATCACGACGCCGCCGGGTTCGGCGAGCTCTTGCAATCGCGATGCGATATTGACGCCATCACCATAGATGTTGGTGCCGTCCACCATGACATCGCCGAGATTGATGCCGATGCGAAATCGCATCGGGTTCACCTGGGGCAGGTCCGATTCCTGATGGGAAACTTCCTGCTGGATTTCGATCGCGCATTGCACGGCTTCGACGACGCTGACGAATTCGGCGATCACGGCATCGCCCCAGGTATTGACGATGCGGCCATCATGCCGCTCGACCAATCGCGCCATGGTCGCGAAATAGCGGCGGAGCGTCTCCAGTGTTCCCGTCTCGTCGGCTTCCATGAGACGCGAATAGCTGTGCACGTCGGCACACAGCACGGTGGTCAGTCGGCGTTTGACTTTGTCGTCGGTCATGGTCCCTATGCTAGCGGCCCTTGTCGGTAAATGCATCAGGCATCGTGTGTCGTGCCGCCGCCGCTCTACGGTCTGACCTCGCAGACATCGACCCATTGTGCCGCAGTCAGCTCGGCCATGCGATCGGGCGTGATGCGCACGGCGCTGTGGGTCGAGCCTGCCGCGGGCACCACCACGTCGAACGCCTTCAGCGATACGTCGCAATAGACCGGCAGTGGCGACTTCAGCCCGAACGGGCACACGCCGCCGACCTCGTGGCCGGTGATGTCGGCGACCTCTTCCAGCCCCAGCATCTTCGGCTTGCCACCGAACGCAGCCTTGACCTTCTTGTTGTCCATCCGCGACGTGCCGGCGGCGACGATCAGGATCACGCGCTCGCCGACGCGAAGCGACAGCGTCTTGGCGATCATTCCGGGCTCGACACCATAGGCTTCGGCGG
>JAEWHT010000408.1 GCA_023387695.1 Pseudomonadota bacterium
ACCAACGATTTCGTCGGCTGCGCGCCGGACGGCACGTTCAATCTCGATCCGATCTCGCTGGTCTGCAAGGTGTCGTCGGTCGACGGACATCCCGCCGTCAAGCTCTCCGACAATCCGGAGAAGGCGACCGGCATGCCCTCGGAGATTGAGCGTTACTTGCGCGTCTTCGGCGATGCCGGCCGCGTACGTCAGCCGGTGTTGGTCTAGGCGAAAATCCAAATGCTCTCGTTCGAGTAAATTGCAAAGCCCGGATTTAGCCGCATCGGTACGCAATTGCCGCGCCGGTTCCGGCTCGGTCGTATTTGCAACATCGGCTTCACAACGCTTTCACCCTGCACGACAGTCACTTGAGTTTTTCAACTCCAATTAAGCGGCATTCCCGTCTCATCGGCGTTATTAGTGGAAACGCTCCGCTGGGATCGTTGAGTGATTTGGGGAACGCAGAGTGTTTCGCAGAACAGCAACGGCGAAGGAACGCAGCTTCCTTCACGTCATCAAGCTCGTCTCGCCATTCATCATGGTCGTCGTGCTACAGGCGACGATCGCGGGATTCAGCCTCGAGGTGATGTCGTCGGTTCGCGCCTATGTCGCAGGCGAAGCGATGTGGTCACGCTCGCAGAAGAACGCCGTCTATTTCCTCAACCTCTATCTGCATTCGGGCGAGGTCAGCCAGTTTACGCAGTACAAGGCCTCGCTCGCCGTCCCGATCGGCGACGAATATGCAAGGTGGGCGCTGGAGCAAGATCCGGTCGATGTCGAGAACGCGCGGATCGGCTTCCTGCAGGGCGGCAACCATCCAGATGACGTCCCCGGACTGATCTGGCTGTTCCGCTATTTCAACCGGGTGAGCTTCTTTCGCGAAGCGATCCGGGAATGGGCTGCGACCGATCCGATGTTGCTGGAGCTCAACGTCTTCGGCGAAGTCATTCGCGGAGATATGAAAGACGGCCCTATCCGGGACGGAGACCGCCTGCAATTCCTGTCGTCGCGACTCTCGGAGTTGAACACACAATTCACGGGGCATGCCGAGCGGTTCTCGGCCGTGCTGGGCAAGGGCTCCCGCACCATCAAGCTGGTGCTGACCTGGTTGAACATCGCCACGGCGGCGGCCCTCATTCTGCTGTTGATCTGGCATACGCGACGATTGGTGCTGCAGCGACAGGCGTTCGAGGATGCGCTGCATGCCGAGAAGGAACGTCTCGCCTTTCAGGCCTCGCATGACTGGCTGACCGGTAGCGCCAACCGGCGCGCTTTCGAGGCGCGTCTGCAAAGCGAGCTTGATGGTCTAGGTCAAGGTGCACTCGCCCTCATCCTGCTCGACCTCGACCAGTTCAAGAACGTCAACGACAGCTGCGGCCATCTCGCGGGCGACCGCCTGCTCTGCCAGGTCGCGCATTTGTTGCAGCAGGACCGGCAGCCACATGATCTCGTCGCCCGGCTCGGCGGTGACGAATTCGCATTGATCCTGTCGCAATGCCCGCCCTTCGATGCCGTCGACATCGCCGAACGGCTGCGCCGGTCACTCGAGCTGTTCAACTTCACCTGGGACGATCGCTGCTTTGCGGTGACCGGGAGCATCGGCGTGGCCTGCATCGCCGATGGCAACACCACGCTTGAAGAGGCGATGCGTCGGGCGGATGCCGCCTGCTATCGCGCCAAGGAGAAGGGACGCAACCGCGTTCAGATCGACAATGGACGATCGGACGTCATCCTCGTCCCAGCGAGGCCACGCGAAGCCGTTCGCGCGTAGCCGCGACGTCACCGCGCCGGCAAGACTCCGAGACCCACAAGATGCGCGTCGAGAAATTGCGTGACCTGCTGGCGCAGCATCTGCGGCGGCACCGCGACCATGCGTTCTTCCAGGCCGAGCGAGATGATCCCGTGCACCGCCGAAAACAGCGTGCGTGACAGCAGCGCGATCTTCACGTCATCCGCATGCGGTAACACCCGCACCAACGGCGGGTGCATCAGCGCGAAGGCATCCATCACCATCTGCAGGATGTCATCGGGATAAGGGCGATCGTCCTCCATCCGATGCTCGAACAGCGAGCGCAGCAGATTGGCGTGTTCGGCGAAGAAATCGAGATAGGTCTCGGCCAGCCCGTAAAGCTGGCGAACGGGATCCTCGGCCGAAACCCCGCCCAGCCGCATCGTGAGCGCCTGAACCGTCTCCCGGTTAACGGTCAGGATCACCCCGTCGAAGTCCCCGAACTCGTTATAGACGCTACCGACCGAGCAGCCGGCGGCCTCGGCGACGTCACGAACCTTCAACGATCTCAGACCCTTAGCTGCAATAATGCCTCGGGCGATCTCCAGGATCTGGACCCGCCTTCGATTTTTTTTCTGATCCCGCAGCGATTCTTCTTGAACATTGTTCATTTTCAAGCTACTCATGTGAACATTGTTCAAATTAACTCGGAGACCTGCAAAATGCAAACCCTCGCTGTTGATATCGCCTCCACCTTCATTGATGACGCTGCGGCCCTGATCAGCGGCTTCGGCCGGTCCGTCCTGCGCCTTGCGATGGCCCCGATCGATCGCATCGCAAATGCCTGCGACATCGCCGGCGTGCTCACCGAGCGCCGTGCGACTTTCCGGATGTGGCGCGCCAACCGCGCGCGGACCCGCCACATGGGCCGCCGCGTCAGCCTGCTTGGCCGCCTCAACCCCTTTCGCCATCTCGCTCACCTCACCTGAGGCCAAGGCGACACGCGTCGTGGTCCGCTCGAATGCGAGCGCCGGTCGCAACAAAGGACTTACTATGTCCGGACATTGCCGGCCGGTTCGACCAATATCGACGCTTCCGTTCAGCTTTTCCTTATCGGCCGGGGCGCTATGCGATAGGCGCGGCATTTTCGCCCGAACTGCGCCCGCGACCGGATATTTGCGAACCTAACGAGACAAGCTGGAGACCAACAGGATCGGAGGGACCGAGGGGACACGGCAGGCTGGCAAGCATCTCACCCTGCATTCGCTCCCCCCACGCTCGTCCGGTCGTGACGTTCCACCTGCGACGTAACAACTTCAGGCTGCCTTTCCAAAACAGGACTAGTCATGATCAGGGATTTGATGTCGTCTCGCCGCTTTGCGCCGCTGTTCTGGGCGCAATTCTTCTCGGCGCTCAATGACAACGTGCTCAAGAACGCGCTTGTCATCATCCTGCTCTACAGCGCAGCAACAGGCCACGGCGATGCCCTGGTCACAGTCGCAGGCGCCGTTTTCATCTTTCCCTATTTCATCCTGTCGGGGCTCGGTGGCCAGCTCGCCGACAAATACGTCAAATCGGTTGTCGCACGACGATTGAAGTTCGCCGAGATTTTTGCCGCGGCCTTTGCTGCAGCCGGCTTCTTCATGCACTCGGTGCCGCTGCTGTTCACCGCGCTCGCGCTGTTCGGCGTCATCGCCGCCCTGTTCGGCCCCGTGAAATACTCCATGCTGCCGGACCAGCTTCAGCTCGGCGAACTCGCGACCGGCAACGCGCTGGTCGAAGGCGCGACCTTCATGGCGATCCTGCTCGGCACCGTCGCCGGCGGTCAGTTCGTGGCCGGCTCCGCCCACATGGGCTGGGTCGCTTCTGCCGTGGTCGTGCTGGCCCTGCTGTCCTGGGCTTTCGCCTCGCGCATTCCGCAGACAACGCCCTCCGCGCCTGATCTGCCCGTCGATGCCAATCCCTGGACCTCGACGTTCAGCCTGTTGAAGACACTCCACGCGGACCACCGTCTCTGGGATGGCACCGTGATCGTCTCCTGGTTCTGGCTCGTCGGCGCCATCGTGCTGTCGCTGTTGCCTGCGCTAGTGAAGGACGTCGTCGGTGGCAGCGAAGGCGTGGTCACGCTGTGTCTTGCGATCTTCGCCATCGGCATCGCGATCGGTTCGCTGTTTGCTGCCAGCCTCAGCCATGTTCGCCCGAACCTCGCGCTGGTGCCGATCGGCGCCATCATGATGGGCTTTGCCGGCATCGACCTCGCCTGGGCCATCGGCGTCACGGTGAAGGGCAACGATATCGCTGCGGTCGACTTCGCAACCTCCTTCGCCGGCCTGCGCATGCTGGTCGATTTCGTCGCCTTCGCATTCGGCGGCGGCCTGTTCGTCGTTCCCTCCTTCGCTGCCGTGCAGGCATGGTCGGCCCCGAACGAACGCGCTCGCATCATCGCGGCCGGCAATGTGCTGCAGGCTGCCTTCATGGTGGTGGGCTCGCTGTTCGTCGCGCTGCTGCAGGGAGCCGGGCTGCATGTCGGCTGGATCTTCCTTGGCCTCGGCGTCGCCAGCTTTGGCGCGGTGTGGTTCGTGCTGACGAAGTGGGGCAAGGAGGGCGTGCGCGATTTCGGCGCGTTGCTGTTCCGCGCCCTGTTCCGCACCGAGGTCCGTGGGCTCGAGAACCTGCCGCCCCCGGGCACCCGCATGCTGATCGCGCCCAATCATGTCAGCCTGGTCGATGGCCCGCTGCTGCACGCTGTGCTGCCGATTGACGCGAGCTTCGCGGTGGATACCGGTATCGCCAAGGCCTGGTGGGCCAAGCCGTTCCTGCGCGTGGTCAAGCACTACACCATGGACCCGACCAAGCCGCTCGCCGCGCGCGACCTGATTAAGCTCGTTGCCGCCGGCGAACCCGTCGTCATCTTCCCGGAAGGCCGCATCACGGTCTCGGGCTCGCTGATGAAGGTCTATGACGGCACTGCCATGATCGCCGACAAGGCCGACGCCGTCGTCGTGCCCGTTCGCATCGAGGGCGCGCAGCGTTCGCATCTCAGCTACCTCAACTCCAGCCAGATCAAGCGCTCGTGGTTTCCGCGGGTGACGGTGACGATCCTGCCGCCGGTCAAGCTGCCGATCGACGAACAGCTCAAGGGCAAGGCGCGCCGCAATGCGGCCGGTGCTGCGCTTCAAGACGTCATGATCGACGCGATGGTCAAGAATGCCATGCTCGATCACACCCTGTTCGAAGCGCTCGGCCACGCCTATCGCGACCGCGACACCGGCAAGGTCATCATCGAGGACGCGCTCGGCACCAAGCTGACCTATCGCAAGCTGATCCTCGGCGCCCAGGTTCTGAGCCGCAAGCTCGAGGCCGGCACGATGGCCGGCGAGAATGTCGGCGTGCTGCTGCCGAATTCCGCAGGCGTCGCCGTGGTCTTCATGGCGCTGCAGAGCATCGGCCGCGTTCCGGCGATGCTCAACTTCTCGGCCGGTCCGGTCAACGTCCTCGCAGCCATGAAGGCTGCACAGGTCAAGACCGTGCTGACGTCGAAGGCTTTCATCGAGAAGGGCAAGCTCGACAAGCTGATGGCCGCAATCTCCGCTGAAGCGCGCGTCGTCTATCTCGAGGATGTCCGCGCCTCGATCGGCACGGCCGACAAGATCAAGGGCCTGCTTGACGGCACCGCGCCGCGCGTGACCCGCCAGGCCAACGATCCCGCCGTCGTGCTCTTCACGTCGGGATCGGAAGGCACGCCCAAGGGCGTTGTGCTCTCCCACCGCAACATCCTCGCCAACGCCGCGCAGGCGCTGGCGCGTGTCGACGCCAACGCCAACGACAAGGTGTTCAACGTGCTGCCGGTGTTCCACTCGTTCGGCCTCACGGGCGGAATGATGATGCCGATGCTCGCGGGCATCCCGATCTACATGTACCCCTCGCCGCTGCACTACCGCATCGTGCCCGAGCTGATCTATCAGACCGGCGCCACGATCCTGTTCGGCACCGACACGTTCCTGTCCGGCTATGCGCGCTCGGCGCACGCCTACGACTTCCGCACGCTGCGCCTGGTGATCGCCGGTGCCGAAGCGGTCAAGGACCGCACGCGGCAGGTGTTCATGGAGCGTTACGGCATCCGCATCCTCGAAGGCTATGGCGTGACTGAAACCGCGCCCGTGCTGGCGATGAACACGCCGATGGCCAACCGCCCCGGCACCGTCGGCCGCCTGTCGCCGCTGATGGAAAGCAAGCTCGATCCGGTCCCCGGCATCGAGGAAGGCGGCCGTCTCTCGGTGCGCGGACCGAACGTCATGCTCGGATACTTGCGGGCCGAAAATCCCGGCGTGCTCGAGGTGCTCCCCGAGGGCTGGCACGACACCGGCGACATCGTCGCGATCGACGCAGCGGGCTTCATCACCATCAAGGGCCGCGCCAAGCGCTTCGCCAAGATCGCCGGCGAAATGGTTTCGCTGTCGGCGGTCGAAAGCATCGCGACGACGCTGTGGCCGCAGGCTGCTTCAATTGCCGTGTCGATCCCTGACCAGCGCAAGGGCGAGCGCATCGTGCTGCTGACGACGCAGAAGAACGCCGAGCGTAGCGCGATGCAGGCCCAGGCCAAGACCGTCGGCGCGTCCGAGCTGACGGTACCGGCGACGATCATGGTGGTCGACAAGGTGCCGCTGCTCGGCACCGGCAAGACCGATTATGTCACTGCAACCACGATGGCTCGCGACCAGGCGTCGTCGCCGGAGCGGGAAGTCGCGTAACGCTGAACCGAGGCTGTCGCACCGGCGGTTGCACGGTGCGACAGCGTGGTGTTGCCGGGAGCGACCTCAAGAGCCCGCTTCGCTGCGCCTTTCCTGCGCATAACGCACCAACGCTGCGAAGCGGTAGATGCCGTGCACGAACTTGCCATAGGGCATCGTGATGAAAAGCGCGAACACCGCGCCGAGATGCAGCGCCAGCAACGGCCCCATCGCCGCGGTCTCGCGCAAAAGCAGAAGTAGCATGCCCGTCGCCCCGGTCAGGAACAGCATGGCGATGAAGCCGACATCCATGCCGTAGCTGTTCTCGTCGAGCAGTTCGGGCGCGCGGCGCGATTTGGCGATGAACAGACCAATCGGGCCAACGACAAGGCCGATGCCGCCGAGCGTGCCGAGCACGACAGGCAGATCCCACCACGGATACGGCGCCTCGCGGGCCAGCAGATAGTGATACAGCGTGGCGACCGAGGTCGCGGCGAAGCACAGCAGGAAGCCGTAGAACGTCAGATGATGGAACAGTTTCCGTCTATCCGTCGGCTTGTCATCCTCGTTATAGCATCCGACACCGCCGCCATGGAGATAGCGTAGCTCACCGGCATCGCGAATCGCCTGGACAATCGAGCCGCCATCGGCCCGGCCGCCGATCGGCGTGCCGATGTCGCGCCAGAACGCGCGCACGCTCATGACCAGCGCGAGGATCGCATAGAGGAACGCGGCGCTGAACAGAGCGGCCATCGCATTGTGGGGCATCAACTTGTAGAAGGCGCCGGGACCAGTGTGCACACCAAGCAGCACGTTACGGTCATTCAGCGCCGCAAAACCCAAAATGAAGGCCGCCATGCTGAGCGCGGTGATGACACTGATGACGAGACCGTTGCGCACAAAGGCGCCTGACAGCGCCTGCGGCCAGGCATAAGCCGCATAGGATTCCGCGCGCGCAATCGCGAGCGTCTGGGGAACGTTGACGTTGAACTCGTGCGGCGGCGAGAACTGGCAATCGACGTAGCAGGCGCCGCAGGAATGGCAGAGATTGGCGAGGTAGTTGAGATCGCCGTCGGAAAACGCGCGGCGCATCTCCATGGCGGGAAAGACCGCGCAGAGACCCTCGCAGTAACGGCAGGAATTGCAGACCGTCATCAGACGGTCGGCTTCGTCGAGAATCCTAGTTCCGTGCATGTTTCGCCGCTTCCCGTCCTGCGATCCGTCCGAACACGCTGCCGATGGTCATGCCCATGCCGGCGGCATATCCCTTGCCGAGCACATTGCCTGCCATGATCTCGCCGGCCGCGAACATGTTGGCCGACGGCTTGCCATCAGCCATCAGCATCCGCGCCTCCTTGTTCACCCGCGTGCCGAGATAAGTGAAGGTGATGCCGGGCCGTACCGGATAGGCGAGATAAGGCGGTGTCTCGATCTTGCGCGCCCAGTGCGTCTTGGGTGGGGTGATGCCTTCGGTCACGCAATCGTCCAGGACCGTATGGTCGAAGGTGCCGGGCCGGACCGCGGCGTTGAACTCGGTGATGGTCTTTTCCAGCGCGGCCGGATCGAGCTCCAGCTTGCCGGCGAGTTCGGTGATCGTCTGCCCCGCGATCGGCGGGAACAGCGTCGGCATGAACGAGGTGACGACGGTGGAGTCGAAGATGATGTAGGCGATCTGATCGGGCTGCGCTGCAACCAGACGACCCCAGATCGCATAGCGCTTCGGCCAGATATCCTCGCCTTCGTCATAGAAGCGCTGGGAATGCTTGTTGACGACAATGCCGAACACCACGGAGTCGTGACGCGTGATGATGCCGCCGTCGAATTTCGGCGCGCGGGCATCGATCGCGACCGCATGGCACTGGGTGGGGTCGCCGACCTCCTGCACGCCCTTGTCGAGCAGCATCTTCAGGATCGAGCCGCGATTATACGGCGTGCCTCGGATCAGGAAATTGTCGGCGGCCTCACCCCAATATTGCTTCAGCCATTCGATGTTGGCCTCGAACCCACCGGCCGCCGCGACCAGCGACGTCGCCCGAATTTCGGTCTCACCGTTGATCGGACGTTTGAGGCGCGCCGCGAGAAACATGCCGTCCTCAATAACGAGGTCAGTGACCTCGGCGTCGTATTCGACGTCGACACCGAGGTGCTCGGCGGTCAGATACAGCGCGTTGAGCATCGCGCGACCGCCGCCGAGGAAGAAGGAGTTGGTGCGGCCAAGGCTCAGCGTGCCGCCGAGCGAAGGCTGCCAGCGCACGCCCTGCTCCACGATCCAGTTCAGGATGTCCTTGGACTCCCGGATCATGTGGCGGGCGAGCAACTCGTCGGTCTTCCCGCCGGTAACGCGCAGCAGATCCTCCCAGAACTCCTCTTCGGTGTAGGGACCAGTGAGGATTTCGGTGGCCGCGTCGTGGGCGCAGCGCATGTTGCGGGTGTGTCGGGTGTTGCCGCCCCGATAGAATTTTGGTGCGCCTTCCAGCACCAGCACCGAAGCACCGCCCCGGCGCGCCGAGATCGCCGCGCACAGCGCCGCGTTGCCGCCGCCGATCACCAGCACATCGTATTTGCTGCCCATGCCGTCTGTCCGATGCGACGAAGTTAGAGACATTCTGCCCGCCAGCGGCTCCGCTCAATCCCGTCCGCTATTGCGTACGCTTGTATACAAAGATATACAGACGCGACGCAAGCGGCATCTCTGCATGGGCAGAATGCGCCCCGAGGGACCATGGCCAGACGTCCGGCAAAGGCAGGCGGTTCGATCGCACGCGGCGGTGGCGTCGCGCTCGGTGAAGCCGTTTTCCGCTCGCTCTGCGAGGCGCTCCAGGCCGGCAGCTACCGCGCCGGCGACCGCCTGCGCGAAGAGGAAGTCGCCCAGCGACTCAAGGTCAGCCGCACGCCGGTGCGGGAGGCGCTTGGCCGGCTCGCCGCACGCGGCTTCGTTGAGCCCGCCGGCGGCCGCGGCCTGATCGTACGCAACCTCGACATCTCCGAAGTGCTCGAGCTCTACGCCATGCGCGAGATCATGGAGGGCGCTGCCGCCCGCCTCGCCGCCGAGCACGCATCAGCACCTGAGGTCGATGCGCTCAGGGATATCGAACAGGCCTTTGTCGAGGCGCCCGAGAGCGACGCCCCCGAAATGGCGAAACTAAACCGTGCCTTCCATGAAGCGATCTGCCGCGCTGCGCGCAACCGCTATCTCGACAACGCGTCAGGCGAATTGCAGGATTGGATCGCCCTGCTCGGCCCGACCACGTTCACCGTGACGGGCCGCCCCTCGACCAGCCATGGCGAGCACCAGGCCATCATCGAGGCGATCGCCGCGCGCGACGGCGACAAGGCCGAGCAACTCGCACGTGCCCATATCCGCGAGGCGCTGCGCTGCCGGCTCAAGCTGTTGCAGAAGCAGTAGGCGTTTAGGGATGAAAGTCAGCTTCCGTGGGTTGAGCCGATCGGCCGCACGACCGCTTATGCCCCCAGGGCGGACGTTGCCAAGGTTCGCCGGTCGTTAATACTTCTTAAACCTTAACCGAGGTCAGATCGTCATATTTAACGATCCGGTTTTGCCATGGCCGTCCGTCGTCTTTCAGCCTCGCCTGTACTTGGCATCGAACGCTTCGCAACTGCTGAAGAATATCGCTCCCACGAGGTGGTCGGCGGGGGCGTCAGCGTGCCGCTAGATCCAGGTAATGCATCGGCTGTTCGGGCCATACTGCCTTTTCCGGATAGTCTTCTCGTCCTCCAACGGTCCTTCGCCCGTCGACTCGAAGCCAACATGGGCCCTGAATATGGGCTGGGGATCGTTGTTCCCTTATCCTTCAACGCGACGATCAATGGCCGCGCCTTCGACAACTCCACCATCGCGGTGATGCGCAACAAGACGCCCGCGATCGCTTTGGAAGAGCGACCAAACACTTATCTGATGCTGCGATTTAATTCCGATATGAGGTACCGCCACTGGGCCGAGTATGATACCGGGATTGCTTCCATCGCCGCAGCACCGGATCGTATCGAACGGCTGGGTGCCGTTATTCTGGAAATGTTTCAATTTGCCGCAGACTCGAAGAGCTTGGACGCTGTCCGGGACTCGATGCATGAAACGCTGGTCGCTGCACTCGATTCCGTTCTTTTAGTCGAAGGGACAATGCGCGAGCAAATACGCTCGCCCGCAAAGTATCGTCGGCTCGTCGATCAACTCGATGAGCTCGTTCAAGTTTGATACGGCAAGCCAGCTCTACGTTGACCCGCTCGCTTCCAAGCTTGGGGTTAGCCTACGGACACTTCACCTTGCAGTTCGTACCGTTCACGGAATTAGCCCTTATCGCTACCTTATCGGAAAGCGACTTTGGTCCGTTCGCAAGAAGCTGAAAACTGGCGATCCGATGGCAACGGTCAAAGATGTCGCCAAGGGGAGCGGCTTTTGGCACATGGGTGATTTTTCCCACTCTTACAAAGCTCAGTTCGGAGAACTTCCATCCGAAACTCTGGCGCGTGCCCGCAGGCTACTTTAGCGCCAACTACGCGCTGAATTCCATGTGCTCTGCACCAGTTCAGAGCGCGTTCTTCAAAACACCAGACGTTGCCCAGGTAACCGAGCAGCGCCGGCATGATGTTGCTGAGGCTACTGCGCCGAAGCCAATAAGGACATTAAGCTGCCCGTTTGAGGCCTTGTCGCTTATCGTGCATCACGGCCGTCGCGGGTAACTCCGCTCCTAGCGAACCATCAAGCTTAAGAGTTCAGTGGAGGCTTTCCGCACCTGACGTTGGCTTGCGAATTCCGACATCCACTTGTTGATTTCACACGCCGGCATCGGTTTTCCGATCAAATACCCCTGACCATAATCGCAACCTTCCGCCCGAAGCCAGTCAAGTTGCTCTTCGGTTTCGATGCCCTCAGCGAGGACTTTCATGCCAAGTTTCTGGCCGATCGTCAGCAGCGCGGCGATGATGGCGGCGGCCTGCATTGTCGGCGTACTTCCGTGCAGAAACGACTTGTCCAGTTTGATCTTGTTGAATGCGAAGGACGAGAGTGTCCCGAGCGATGAATAGCCTGATCCAAAGTCATCCAACGCAATCGATATGCCGAGGGCTTGTAGCGATTGCAGCTCTTTCAGGGTCTCATCGGGTCCCTCGATCAGCGTCGATTCCGTGATTTCAAGTTCGAGCCGCGCGGACGCCAACCCACTCGATTTCACGGCATCGATGACCAAAGCACCGATGCCCGGGGATTTGAGTTGCACCGGAGAAAGATTCAGAGCGACCTTCAGCTGCTCCGGCCAGGAGGCCGCAATCCTGCAACCCTCGCGCAACACCCAATTTCCGATCGGCACGATCAAACCGGTCTCCTCGGCGATCGGTATGAAGTCGGATGGAGAAACTACGCCCAATTCGGGGTGGCGCCATCTGAGAAGCCCCTCGAAGCCCACAATCTCTAACGAGTCGACATCGAATTGCGGCTGGAAATGTAACTCAAACTGGTCAAGTTCGAGTGCGCTCTGCATTTCTTGGCTGATCATCCTGCGCTTATGCGTCTGGCGGTCGGCCTCTTCATCGTAGAAGCAGATGCCGTTGTCAGGAAGCCGCCTGGCCCGTTCCAATGCAACATTGGCATTTGCCATCAGAAGTCCCTGGCTGGCGCCATCACGCGGAAATATCGCTGCTCCTATACGGAATCGGATTTTGAGCGTCCGGTTCCTGATTTGTACCGGCGATGTGAGGGTTCGCAAGATCGTCTCGGATATCGCCTGCGCCTGAACGACGTCTTCGCATTCTGCCACCGCAGCGAACCTTGTTCCGCTCAATCGGGCGATGAAGCCGGTCGGCCCGACTGCCGGCTTCAAACGTCGCGTCACCTCGACGAGCAATTCATCACCACCCGGACCGCCATGCACTTCGTTTATTTCGTGCAAGGAGACAATATTGATCTTGCACACCACGACTTTCCGTTTCCTGGGTCCGGCGGCCTCGAGAATTGTCTCCATGGTCCGTTCAAAGCAAACCCGGTTCGGCAAGCCCGTTAATGGATCGTGATGGGACGCGAAGCTGACGTCGTGATTGGCCCGCAGCTTGTTCCGTCGATCTATCGAATTGGCGAAGAAGCCAACGCCGATGACGAGGCACCCGATCGCAAACACGCCAACAGCGAGCGTGTCCCTCGGGAGGCCGTTGGACGCAGAGGCCCCATAGGGCACCATGGTTACGCCGGACATCGCAGTGAAATGAAGGCCGACAATGCAGAAGGCCAGAAGCATCGCGGAAAGGCGCTTTGCGTTTGGAGAAGCCAACCGTACCAATGCCGCCACCGCCAGACTTCCCAACAAGCCACCAATCGCAACGGACGCGTACGCGAAACTCTCGTCGAAATAGACAAGTCCCGCAGGCTCGTAGGCTTTCATGCCAATGAAGTGCATGAGGCAACCGCCCAGCCCGATTATGGCGCCACCAGTTTCGGGGCAGCCGAGACGTCGATCGTACCGGGCAACAGTGATGCCAATCATCGTAGTAGCGATGGCGCTAAGCAATGACAGGGTGGTTGTGGCGGCGGCGAACGTCGCTGGCAATTGTTGAGAATATGCCAGCATCGCAATGAAATGCGTGCACCAGATCGTGGTCCCCCCGACCAAGCCGGATATCACCAGCCAGTCGAAGAGTGAGTTGCGTGAACGCAGGCATCGTTCAAACAAGTTCGTTGCGATTAGGCTCCCGAACAAGCAGATCGACGCGGCCAATGCGACGAGCGGGATATAGTGGTCTGATTGGATACAGTTATAAAGCCTGAACATGCTCTTGATCGACTATCGCTTTGAGGAATTCTATCCGCACATCCAGACGGGCGAGTGCACGTCGCGGGTCTGCGATCGCTAAAAAAACGTCTCTAGCAACGGCTGCAAGCTTACAAGTCTTGATCAAACGAGGGATTAATCCACCGCACGCGCCGATGCCTGTAAAAATACGGCCTTCTTCGTCGCGCACTCATCCGGCGACCAATGGGCGACGCGTAATGGTGCCTAGCGCTGACCGTACCCCCGAGTGCCAGGAACGTTGCGCTATCTCAAGGCGCATTCTTCAAAACGTCATAGGCTTGCCAAGTAGCCGAGCGGCATCCAGCCCGTCGTTTAGGCTTACGGCCCCGGACTCCTAGGCACTCCGGGGCCGTTCCTCAACGAAAGCTGCACGACGATGAAAACGCTGGCTGATGCAGAGTTTTTACTGAAAGAGCTGGAGCGCAGCGCGAATGAATTGCAGTCTCGCAACTTTCGTGAAGCCTTACAGGCGCACATCAACGACCTGCGTGAAGTTATCAAAGCGCTACACCGGCTCTACAATTGAGTTGGCAGCGTGTTGTGATGGTGTTGTCTTGCGCTACGGCTGCCGTCAATTTAGGCCACTGCGAAATTTCGATAGGGAAATTGTCGATTTTTGTAGAGCCGAATCGGTATTCTGATCTGCGTCGGATATGAGAGTGTCTATTATGCCAAATGTCGTCGTGCTGCCCAATGTGGAAAGCCAGCTCGGTCGCTTCTTCGGAGAGGTGGCGGACCAGCATATTCCTGAGCTGCTAAGCGAGCTCGAAAGTTACATGCGAAAAGCCACTTCAATCATAGATCAGTGTGCTGAGGGAGAAGCGAAGAGCGCTTTGATCGCTCAGCGCTCGGCCTTATTTCGTAACCTCGAAACGGCGCGGATGAAGATAAGCCAACTCTAGATGATGTGATCGATCAGAACACTCCGCACGGAGTCATCCTAGATCGATCGTGTCAACCCTTCGGCAAGGTAGGCATCTGTAGGCATGCACTGCTGGGAGCTTTGCAATCTCTGGCAGAGTCGCGAGGTAATCCATTGGGCGCCTGCACTCATTGCAGATCAGGATGGGTGGATCAACTTTTTTGCGACTGCCCGGCATTGCCAACGCTAACTTCAACGAACGCGGCAAAGTAGTTTCCAGCGAGGCGAAGAACACCTCCGGTAGATTACCGATGTCTATCGAAATTCGGCAGCGAACGCGTTCTGAGTCGAGCAAAGCGGCCGCACACTTGATGCAGGACAAGAGGCAGAGAACCGCTTTGTTGATGTTAGATCATTGACCTGAGCCAACACGCAAAGAGAACCCAAGCTCCCTTCTTCGATCGATGTCCGCTTCTGGCCCATCGACGAAGTTGCACCGCGTCCGACGGAGGTCCGCTCATCGCGATAGGCCGGACCAATTTACTCAACTGAGTTCTTCCCAGCTCGTACGATGGGTTGAGCTGTTGCAAAAGCAGTAGCGGCGATCACTTTCCGGAATCGAGCAGCCTTGCGATCACAGGGAAATAGGCATCGCCCATCCCGCCTTCGATCGCTTCCTCGAAAATCGTGCGAATGAGCGCGGCACCGCGCATGTTGACGCCGGTTTGCTTGCCGAGCTCGAGCGCGTAGCCCAGATCCTTCATCGCATATTCAGTCGAGAACGCACGCAGCGGAAACTCGTTCGGGACGATCGCCTTCATGCCGTGGTTGCGTAGCGCAAAACTGTCGGCCGAGCCCTTCGACAACGTCTCCAGCAGCAGTTTCGGCTCGACGCCGCTGCGCTTGGCGACCGCAACGGCTTCGGCCAACGCATTCACGGTTTCGAACAGCACCATGTTGTTGAGGATCTTCGTGATCTGCCCGGCGCCGGTGCCGCCGCAGAGTGTGACATCCGTGGCGAAATGACGGATCAGGGGCTCAAGCTGCGCAAACTGTTCGGGGGTCGCGCCAACCATCACGCTGAGCGTGCCATCTTGAGCGGCCTGACGCGTACGCGCGATCGGCGCATCGACCCAGAGAGCACCTTTGTCGGCGAGTTGCCGGGCAAATTCACGCGTCATCCCGACTTCGGACGTGCCGAGATCGATGATTGTCTGGCCGCGCCGGACTGCCGGCAGGATGCCGCCCTCGAATGCCGACAGCACATGCTTGGCGCTCGGCAGGCAGAGAAAAACGACGTCGCTGCCGGTGACCACATCAGTAGCGGATTTCGCGGCAGCCGCGCCATCGGCCGTGACCCGCGCCAGCGGCTCCGCGGCAAGATCATAGGCCAGCACCTTGCGTCCACTCTTGCACGCCAAATTCCGGCAGATGGGCTCGCCCATGACACCGAGGCCGATGAACCCGATTGCACCAGTCATAAAATCGCCTCCCCGACGTCACGCGTCGCTCCCGTATTTGGCGAAGCAATAGCTGCCGGAAGGTTTACTGACCAGCGATGCTGCGTAGACCAGCCCTGCAAATGCCGCGCGACCTCGGCTTCGATGATCGTTCGTCGCCCGCGACGAATCCGGCCCGCCGAAGTCGTCGCAACGCTTCAGCTACAGGCGTTCTGGATCGATGCTATCCGGACGGGCCGACGGAAGGGCGCTTCGAATGCCTTCGTCGGCTTGCCGCGCCCGTATGTCGAGGCTGTCGGCTTCGGCGGCGGCCTCACGTGCCGTGAAAGCCGCAGGCCGTGAAGCATCGGAGGCAAAGCGACCTGACGTTTTCGCCATATGGGCATACAGCGCGCGCCAGCCCTCCTCCCTCTCGATCTCCATCCGCCGCATGCGCTCGTCGCGCAGATCGCGTCGTCGCCGCTCCCGATGCTGCTCGACCAACCTGGAAATGAACTTCGTGCAAAGACCACCGATCATCTCGCCACTCCCCGGGTTGCGCAGGGCAATCGTCCATGAGCAGATCGTATCACAAGGCTCGCTTGCGGCCATTGCTTCAAGACGCCCGCCTTCGGGAAGTGCGATGACCTGCGTTGCGCCGTCGCGGGGGCAAGCCGAAACTTGCCTGCCCGCTCCGGTTGCTCTCCGGCTGCTCAATGCGACGACGATTGAAGATTTGACGATGCACCCTTTGGCGCGGAGCTTCCGACTTTCGATGCTGCGATCTCGGTCTTACCGGCATGCTGATTGGAGTTGCCGATGATCTTCAGTCGCGACACGCGGTCGCCACTCTCCTCACGAAGAATCATCGCAAACGCATCTGCAATCGCATCGACCTTCGCCCGCGAGTAGCTCGAGTTGCTTGGGTCCAGGTCGAAATCCACTTCAACAACCAGCGTTTTGCGTCGGCGCGATCCATTGATCTCGATCTCGTAGTGCGTTCGGGAGACACCCTCGATATCCTCTACGAATTCCCTCAGCATCGACTTCTCTTCACTCATGCGCTCCTCCTTTTGGCCGCTGCGTATTGTCCAATGCAGGGACTGGAACCCGCAACCGGGGCTGGAGTTCCAGGGGAGGACTTGCTCATCCGGAATTGTGCGGGCGAACCGCAACCAACGTGATGATGCGTCACGTTGAGGATGACGCGCACGAGCATTTCCAGGGCTCTCGCGTGCCGTCAGGCCAGCACGTCCGCCACGACCGCCTTCACGACATCTCGTACATCCGTCGGCTTCATCCGCACTTGCAAACCGCGCTGGCCGCCGTTGAGATAGACAAGGTCGTGCGAGAGCGCGCTCAGCTCGATCACGGTGGCGACCTGCTTGCGCTGTCCGAACGGACTGATGCCGCCAACCTTGTAGCCGGTGACGCGCTCAGCCTCCGGCGGCTTCATCATCTGAGCCGACTTGCCGCTCACGGAAGCGGCGAGCTTCTTCATCGAGACTTCCTGGTCGGAGGGGACGATGACGCAGACCGGCTTGCCGTCGACCAGCGCCATCAACGTTTTCAGCACGCGCGCCGGGTCCTCGCCAAGCGAGGCGGCCGCCTGCAGGCCGATGCTTTCGGCGTCAGGATCGTAGTCGTAGGTGTGAACGGTGAAGGCGACGCCAGCGGCGGAAAGTGCGCGGGTGGCTGGGGTGACTTTGGACATGCGTCACGTTTAACACCGTCAGTACGGGCGGCGAAGCCCGGGCGCTGTTGGTGATCATGCCCTTATACAGGTGTTTTGCCCGACGCCGCAAGCAATTTTCGGTAAGGCCGAAAATTGCTCAAGCTTTTCAATCCCCGCTCTACTGTGCATGGGGTTGTTTTGCGGGATGCTATTCCGCCGCGTCCCGCATCTCCGCGCGCTCGGCGCGCGCCGCGCAGAACTTGAACTCGGGGATCTTGCCGAACGGGTCGAGCGCCGGATTGGTCAGCAGGTTCGCTGCCGCTTCGGCGTAGCAGAACGGCATGAACACCATGTTTTCCGGCACGTCGCGATCGGAGCGGACCTTGACCTCGACGGCGCCACGACGGGTCTCCAGGCGAATGAAATCGCCGGGCACCAGCTTCTTCTTGCGCATGTCCTTCGGCGACATGAAGGCGACCGCCTCGGGTTCGATCTGGTCGAGTACCTGCGCGCGACGCGTCATCGATCCGGTGTGCCAATGTTCGAGCACGCGGCCGGTCGAGAGCACCATCGGATATTCGTCGTCGGGCACTTCGTCCGGCGGAATGACATGGGCCGGCACGATCTTGCCACGGCCGCTCGCCGTCGGGAAACCCGTGGTGAAGATGATCTCGTTGCCGGGCTTGTTCGGATCATCGGCCGGATAAGTGACGGCACCTTCGCGCACCAGCCGCTCCCAGCTGATGTTCTTGAGCGACGGCATCAGCTCCGCCATCTCGGTGTAGACATCGCCGGGGCCGGAATAATTCCACGGCAGGCCCATGCGCTTGCCGATCTCCTGGATGATCCAGAGATCCTGCCGCGCATCGCCGGGCGGCTTGATCACCTGGCGCGCAAGCTGCACGCGGCGATCGGTGTTGGTGAACGAGCCGTCCTTCTCGGCAAACGCGGATGCCGGCAGGATCACGTCGGCGTGGAACGCAGTCTCGGTAACGAAGAGATCCTGCACCACGAGATGATCGAGCATCGCGAGCGCTCCGCGCGCGTGCTGCAAATCAGGGTCGGACATCGCGGGGTTCTCACCCTCGATATACATGCCTGTGATCTCGCCGGCGTGGATCGCGTTCATGATCTCGACGACGGTCAAACCGCGGACGGGATCGAGCTCCTGCTGCCAGAGCTTTTCGAAACTGCCGCGCAGATCGTCGCGGCCGACCGGCTGGTAGTCCGGCAGGAACATCGGGATCAGGCCGGCGTCGGACGCACCCTGCACGTTGTTCTGGCCGCGAAGCGGATGCAGGCCGGTGCCGGGACGGCCGACCTGGCCGGTGATCAGCGCCAGCGCAATCAGGCAGCGCGCATTGTCGGTACCGTGGACGTGCTGGCTGATGCCCATGCCCCAGAAGATGATCGACGATTTGGCACGGGCATAGGTCCGCGCCACCTCGCGGAGCGTCTGCGCCGGGATGCCGCAGATCGCTTCCATCTTCTCCGGGGTGAACTCCTTGATCTTCTCCTTGAGGTCCTCGAACCCCTCGGTGTAGCCGGCGATGTACTGATCGTCAGTCAAGCCCTCGGTGATGATCGTGTGGATCATCGCGTTCAGCATGGCGACGTCGGAGCCGGGCTTGAACTGCAGATGCTTGGTCGCATGACGCGACAGCGTCTGCCGCCGCGGATCCATCACGAACAGCTTGGCACCGTTCTGCTTCACCGCGTTCTTGATGAAGGTCGCGGCGACCGGATGGTTCACGGTCGGATTGGCGCCGATCACCCAGATCACTTCGGCGTCCATCGCCGCCGAGAACGGCGCGGACACCGCACCAGAGCTCAAGCCTTCGAACAGCGCCGCGACCGACGAGGCGTGGCACAGGCGCGTGCAGTGATCGACATTGTTCGAGCCGAAGCCGGTGCGCACCAGTTTCTGGAACAGATAAGCTTCTTCGTTCGAGCCCTTGGCCGAGCCGAAACCGGCCAGCGCCTTCACGCCCTTCTCGTCGCGGATCTTGACGAGGCCCTTGGCCGCGATGTCGAGCGCTTCGTCCCAGCTCGCTTCGCGGAAATGCGTGAAGGGATTTGCGGGATCGACCTGATCGTTGGAATCCTTCTTCGCATTCGGCAGCCGCACCAGCGGTTTTGTCAGGCGGTGCGGGTGGTGGATGTAATCGAAGCCGAAGCGGCCCTTGACGCAGAGACGGTTGTGATTGGCAGGGCCGTCGCGGCCCTCGGCGTAAATCACCTTCTCGTCCTTGACCTCATAGGTCACCTGGCAGCCGACGCCGCAGAACGGGCAAAGTGAATCCACCTTCTTGTCCGCATAGGTTACGCGGGTCTGCTTATCGTCGAGCATCACGGCCGGCATCAGCGCACCGGTCGGGCAGGCCTGCACACATTCGCCACAGGCAACGCACGTGGACTCGCCCATGGGATCGTCGAAGTCGAATACGATCTTTGAGCCGTGGCTCCGATAAGCCATGCCGATGACGTCGTTGACCTGGACCTCGCGGCAGGCGCGCACACACAGGCCGCACTGGATGCAGGCGTCGAGATTGACACGCATCGCCGGATGGCTGGCGTCGGTGTCCCAGCGCTCGGCGGCGGGGAAGCGGCTTTCGGTGACGCCCGTGGTTTCGGCCCAATGCCAGAATTTTGAATCCGGATCGTGGCTGGTCTCGCGCGCCGGCTGGTCCGCGACCAACAGCTCCATCACCATTTTCTGCGCGGAGACCGCACGCGCGGATTCGGTCTTCACCTTCATGCCGACCGAGGGTGTGCGCTTGCAGGACGCGGCCAACACGCGCTCGCCTTCGATCTCGACCATGCAGGCGCGGCAATTGCCGTCGGGGCGATAGTCGGGCGCGGGCGAATAGCAGAGATGCGGGATCTCGCGGCCCTGGCGCTTGGCGACCTGCCAGATCGTCTCGCCGGGCTTGGCCTCGACCTGCTTGCCGTCGAGCTCAAACGTAATCTTGGTCATTCGGCCGCTTCCTTGAACTCGTCAGGGAAATATTTGATCACGGAGGACAGCGGATTCGATGCCGCCTGTCCGAGCCCGCAGATCGAGGCGTCGCGCATCGCCTGGCTCAATTCTTCCAGCAAGGCGCGGTTCCAGACCGGCTTCTGCATCAGCTGCGCCGCCTTCTGGGTTCCGACGCGACACGGCGTGCACTGGCCGCAGCTCTCGTCCTCGAAGAACTTCATCAGGTTCAACGCCGCCGCGCGCACGCTGTCCTTCTGCGACAGGATCACGATCGCCGCCGAGCCGATGAAGCAGCCGTATTTCTCCAGCGTGCCAAAATCGAGCGGGATGTCGTTCATCGAGGCCGGCAGGATGCCGCCCGAGGCCCCGCCCGGCAGATAGGCCGCGAAGCTGTGGCCG